>NZ_QLTJ01000003.1:0-350251 GCF_003269145.1 Microvirgula sp. AG722
TCTTTGAATTCTGGGGTAAAACGCTGCGTACTCACGGACATCCTCCTATGCTCAAATCATAGGGCAGGAATGCCTACTGGAGCCGGGGCAGTCCAGATGGCTATCCCAATGGTTGCTTTTCCAGTGAACGCGTCGCCTCGTATGAATGACTGTCAAGTTGCAGCCTGTACACAATTGCGCCCTTTTTGTTTGGCCTCATAGAGTGCTCGATCCGCGCGGGCCAGGAATGTGTCAAGGCTTTCTCCAAGACTGTGAGATGCAACGCCGAAACTGGCAGTCTTGTGACCAACCACAGGAATATTCTGTGCTGCAACGGCCTGCCTTAGTTTTTCTGCGACAGTCGTTGCCTGTTTAAGATCCGTGTGTGGCAGCACAAGAAGGAACTCCTCTCCCCCCCAGCGACCGGCCATATCAGACTCACGAGTGTTGCGTAATAAGACCTTTGCTATGCTGACCAGAACGTCGTCGCCCACGAGATGGCCGTAGGTGTCGTTGACTTGCTTGAAGTGATCAACATCCAAAAGAACCACCGAGAATACCTGCTTGTATCGCACAGCCAGCGCCATGCATTCGGACAGGAAAGCATCGAGGCTTGCGCGGTTGCCCAACTGTGTCAGCCGGTCCGTCAGCGAGTGTTTGGTAATCTCACGGTTGGCATCTTCGAGCTCTGTGGTTACCGCGCCGATGAAGTGAACCAACCTTGAAACAATACGTGAATGCTTGTTTGCGTAGGGATCGGTTGGCGCAGCACTGTTGAATGCAGCGTCGACGACATCTGGCTTACGGTGTTTTCCCAGACCTTCGCGCATGCCCACGGCCACCATGGTTGAGTTCAGCAGCTCTATCGACTTATCTACACCAAAAAACTCGCCATAGGTATAAAAGCCAAACGTGGGTGCAACGGACTCAAATGGCAAGGTTTCTTTGTCGACTTCCTCCTGCATCAGGAATCGTCGGCACCCACAGGTATAGAGAAAGACCGCGTCGGGTGAAAAATCTTGCATCACATGGTGAATGTCAATCGCATCCCCCACAATCAATTCCGGATCACCGTAGCCGACGCGGAACTTTTCACCCGGCGCAATGTCTGCGACGAACTGAACTCCTCCCCCTTCCGTGACGGCCACCGGCACACGTGCCAGTACCTTCCCGTCGCGCTGAAACAGAAAAGGGAACTCAAGCGCATTTAAAAAAAACTGGTCATCATTCGGAATATCTAGATAGCGACGATAAACATCAAAAGCCGGCTGCCCATTAACTGTTTTTACCAACATGCCGTCAACGTCTGTGACTGTCATCTCTTTGCTCAAGGCTCTCCAGCCCAAGTACGTCCGAGATTCGATCTGCAAATCGTTGCCCATGAACGCAACGGCCACGACTCCCTGCGAAAACTGCTCGCTGCCTGCAAACACAAAAGACTGAACCATGGATGCATAATCGCCAGCCCCCCCTCCAAAAACAGGATAGCGACCGCGAGTCTTCTCCAGACCCTGCAGCAAATCAGCCGCGCTGATACTGAGAGGTGTTGCCAGCAACAGCACGCCGGTGGGAGTAGGACACGAACGCTCTATGCGTCGACCAAGCTCTGCCCCCACTTCAGTTTCCTGCCCTGTAGAGCAAGTCAGGGCAAATACACCCAGTGTAGTAGTCTCGAAAAACGTCAGCCCGACTACTGTTTTGCCGGTGAATGAGTGGCCCTGCGCTAATTCGCCCACCGTGGTCGCTCCTACGACGACTGCCTGAGGCAACGCCGCCTGGATACATTCAGAAACCGAAGTGATCCAGTTTCCTTGGACGTTGGCGCTGTAGACCTGTACCAGTACAGACGCAGCCCGCGAAGCATCTGTGCGAATGTCACTTGCCGCAAGCATCCCTTGCAAGTCGGTCAATTGATCGAAGGCAAACGAGACATGTCGCATGGGTGACCTTCTCCTATTACTCACCAACGAGGGGCAAAAGCTTATTTTAGCAAGTGGAGGGAGTCGCCTTGGAAACAGCGGGCGACAAAGGGGGCACTCTGCACTAAATTTGGGTTGCTAGAAAGCAGCCCCTGGTGAGTTGCCGCTTTCGGCCGTTAACTGAAAATTTAGTACAAACCTGTAACGACTGCTTCGGCCGAGCAGCCGCCATCAAGATGCCCCCCCCGTCGCACCACAGTGCCTAGCAGAACTCCGTTCACATGGTGCCAACATCGCCGGAGCACAATCAGCCAAAGCCCTCTCGAGGAACGGAAGCAAAACTTTGTGAGAAAGAGCCCTTATCCAGCTATTTGTGCCAACACAGAGAAGGTCTTCCAGACCGGTCCACTTCATCTAGCATCAGCCGCACAAGCCTTGGCCCAACGCCCACACCATTGACCGTTCCCGCTTACATAGTGCTTACACGAACTAGAAAGCAAAAAAGGGGTCACAGGAAAAATCCTGCAACCCCTTGATTCTACTGGTGCCGTTGAAGTGAATCGAACACTCGACCTACTGATTACGAATCAGTTGCTCTACCAACTGAGCTACAACGGCAACCTGACCTGCGGAATGTCGATGAATCGGCATTCCATAAACTGTCCCGAGCCGCGAATCGTTCGCTGACTGAGGGTGCGAATAATAAAGACTGCCGCCGCCGCCGTCAAGCCCCGCAAGCCAGTAGCGGCGGGGCCTGGCGGGGATCAGCGTGAGCCGACGCCGGCGATCTGCAGCACGATGCGCGCGGCCAGGCTGGCGCCGTCGCGCTGCAGCTCGCGGTGCAGGCTCGCAAAACGCTTCGACAGCCATTCGCGGTAGCGCGGGTCGTCCAGCGCGTTCAGTGCGGCCTGGGCGATGTTGTCGGCGGTTGCGTCATCCTGCAGCAGCTCCGGTACGACAAAGCGGCCGGACAGGATATTCGGCAGGCCCACGTACGGCAGGCGCAGTTTCTTTTTCACCAGCCGATACGTGCTGTTGGACACCCTGTAGCTGATGACCATCGGCCGCTTGGCCAGCGCCACTTCCAGCGTTGCCGTGCCGCTGGCGGCCAGTACCAGGTCGGAAGCGACCATCGCTTCACGCGCATGGCCAAACAGCACGCGGATCGGCAGGTCTTCGGCCTTTTCGGCGTAAAGGTGGTGGCGGAAGCGTTCCATGGTCGGACGGGTCGCGATCGGCACCACAAACTGGGCATCCGGGCGTGAGGCCAGCAGCCGGCGCATGGTGGCGATGAACAGCGGCGCCATGTAGTCGACTTCGGACACGCGGCTGCCGGGCAGCACGGCGAACACCGGCACGTCCTGCGCCACGCGCAGCACCTTGCGCGCCGCTTCGCGGTCCGGTTCCAGGTCGAAGTTGTCGGCATACGGATGGCCGACATAGGTGACCGGCACGCCGGCAGCCTTGTACAGCGGCGCTTCCATCGGGAACAGCGCCAGCACATGGTCGACCGCGCGCTTGATCTTGTGGATGCGTTCGCCGCGCCATGCCCAGATCGACGGACTGACGTAGTGCACGGTGCGCACACCGCCACGCTTGAGTGCGGTTTCCAGCCCGAGGTTGAAATCGGGTGCGTCGATGCCGATGAACACGTGCGGGCGTTCATCGAGCAGCGCGCGTTTGAGGCCACGGCGGATGCGCAGCAGGCGCGGCAGGCTGCGGATCACTTCGGCGTAGCCGCGCACGGCCAGCGCCTCCTGCGGGTACAGGCTGTTCAGCCCCTCCCCCTGCATCCGGGGTCCGCCGATGCCGACGAACTCGATGTCGCGATGCAGCGCCTTCAGCGCCGCCATCAGGGCAGCACCCAGGCCGTCTCCGCTGGCTTCGCCAGCGACCATGGCTACTCGAAAGGAAGTCGTGCGGTGAAAAAGCGTCATGGTTTAGCGGATGATGCCGCGCGTGGTCCGGGCGAAGAATTCGTTGAAAAGAGCCAGCTCGGTCACCGTTTCCGACCCCTTCGCGATCTGCGCCTTCGCATCGTCGAAGCTCAGTCCGTTGCGGTAGAGCTGCTTGTACGCCATGCGGATGGCCTTGATCGCCTCGGCGGAATACCCGCGACGCTTCAGCCCTTCGCTGTTGATGCCGACCGGCGACGCATGGTTGCCGGCGGCCATCACGTACGGCGGAATGTCCTGCACCACGATCGAGCCGCCGGCCGTCATGGCATGGGCGCCGACATGGCAGAACTGGTGCAGTGCGGTCAGGCCGCCAAGCACCACCCAGTCGCCGAGGGTCACGTGACCGGCCAGCGTGGCGTTGTTGGCCAGGATGCAGTGATCGCCGACCTGGCAGTCATGCGCGATATGCACGTAGGCCATGATCCAGTTGTCGTTGCCGACCCGGGTCACGCCCACGTCCTGCACCGTGCCGAGGTTCAGGGTGCAGAATTCGCGGATGGTATTGCCGTTGCCGATTTCGAGGCGGGTTTCCTCGCCGGCGTATTTCTTGTCCTGCGGCGCCTGGCCCAGCGAGGCGAACGGGAACACGGTGTTGTTCTCGCCAATGCGGGTATGGCCTTCGACCACGGTGTGATGACCGATCTTGCTGCCCTTGCCGACACTCACGTGCGGACCGATGACCGCGTACGCGCCAATCTCGACATCAGTGTCGATCTGCGCGGCGGGGTCAATCAGGGCCGTAGGGTGAATCGACATGTCAGATCTCCCGGCGGGCACACATCAGTTCGGCTTCGCAGGCGACTTCGCCATCGACCAGGGCACGGGCGGAGAACTTGCCGATACCGCGGGCGACGCGGAGCATTTCCACTTCGAACACCAGCTGGTCACCCGGCACCACCTGGCGCTTGAAGCGGGCGTTGTCGATGCCGACGAAGAAGTACAGCGCATTTTCCTGGCGCACGTCGCCATCATGGGTCTTGATGGCCAGGATGCCGGCGGCCTGCGCCAGCGCTTCGATGATCAGCACGCCCGGCATGACCGGGTACTGCTCGAAGTGACCGACGAAGAACTGTTCGTTGGCGGTCACGTTCTTGATCGCCCGGATACGCTTGCCGATTTCGATGTCCAGCACGCGGTCGACCAGCAGGAACGGATAGCGATGGGGCAGCAGCTTCATGATGCCGCGGATGTCGATATGGTTGGAGACGTCGCTCATGAGGGTCTTCCTGTCTTGAATTCGTAAGTTGCTGCCAACGGTTGGCACAGCACCGTGGCACTGGTGTTCATTCGCCGCTGCCGTCCCGGCGCTTAAGGGCGTCAAGTTCTTGCTCCAGCGCCTTCATGCGGTCGAACAGGCTGCCGATCTGGCGCACCCGCGCGGCATTGGTCAGCCAGTCGCGATGTTCGGCCAGCGGGTAGACGGCGGTATAGACGCCGGGGGTGCGGATGGATTTGGCCACCAGCGTACCGCCGGAGACCTGCACCCGGTCGCCGATATCGAGATGGCCGGAAATCATCGCCGCCCCGCCCATCAGGCAGTACGCGCCAATGCGGGTGCTGCCGGCCACGCCGACGCAGGCCGCCATGGCAGTGTGCTTGCCGATCCGGCAGTTGTGCGCGATGTGGATCAGGTTGTCGAGGCGGACACCGTCCTCGATCACGGTATCGCCCAGTGCACCACGGTCGACCGTGGTGTTGGCGCCGATCTCGACGTCGTTGCCGATCAGCACGCGGCCGATCTGCGGAATTTTTTCCCAGTGGTCGCCGGCAAACGCGTTGCCGAAGCCGTCGGCGCCAATCACGCAGCCCGGATGCAGGATGCAGCGCAGGCCGATCTCGCAATGGTGCTCGACCACCGCATGCGCATACAGCAGCGTGCCGTCGCCGATGACCGCCCCGTCGCCGACGCAGGCGCCGGCCGACAGTATGACACCATGGCCGATAACGGCATTTTCGCCGACAAATACGTTCGGCCCGATCTGCGCATCCGGCGCCACGCGGGCGCTGGCGGCGACATGGGCGGAAGGATGCACGCCAGGCACCGCGACCGGCAGCGGGTGAAACAGCGTGGCGACACGGGCAAAGTACAACTGCGGATCGCGAACGGCGACATGCGGCTGTGCCAGCGTGCCCGCCAGTGCGGTCGGGACGATCAGCGCCGCAGCGGCGCTGGTCGCCGCCTGTGCGGCGTGCTTGATGGTCACGAAGGCGATATCGCCATCCGCGGCTGCGGACAACGTGTTCACGCCGGTGATGACCCGTTCGCCATCACCATGCAGTTCGCCGCCCAGCCGGGCGACCAGATCGTTCAGGGTCAGCATGATGGCCTTGCAAAAAAACCGCGGCCGACTAGGCCGGCCGCGTGTTGCACCGTACGCACAGTGCTCAGTTGTCCATCGCCTTCAGGATGCGTTCGGTCAGATCGTGCTTCGGATTGACGTATACCGCTTCCTGCACGATCAGGTCGTAACCTTCCTTCTTGGCGATGTCGAGCACCGCCTGGTTGGCACGGTCCAGCACCGAAGCGAATTCCTCGTTCCGGCGCGTGGTGAACTCCGCCCGCAACTGGCCCTGCTTCTGCTGGAACTCCCGCTCGATGGAGACCAGATCGAGCTCCTTCGACTTGCGGTCGTTCGCGCTGAGCTTGCCCTTGTCGAGCGTCTGCTTCAGGTCGCGGGCCTTGTCAGCCAGCTGCTTGAGTTCGCCATCGCGGCCGGCGAACTCCTGCTCAAGCCGCTTCTGCGCGGCGACGGCCGGCGCCGCCTCGCGGTAGAGGCGCTCGATGTTGACGTAGCCCATCTTGAAATCGGCCAGGGCCGGCATCGCAATGGTCAACGCCAGCATCGGCAGCAAAATGCGGGACAGATTCATGCATCCCCCTCAGGTCAGAACGTTGTGCCCAGCGAGAACTGGAAGCGCTGCAGGTTATCCTTGTTTTCACCGCTGTCTTCACTCTTCAGCGGGAACGCGTAACTGAACTTCATCGGGCCCATCGGCGACAGCCACGACAGGGCCAGACCGGTAGAGTAGCGCACATTGTCACGCCAGGTTGCGGTCGAACCATCGCCGCCCCACAGCGTACCGGCATCGAAGAACGCCGACGCACGCAGCGTCTTGTCATCCTTCATGCCCGGGAACGGGAACAGCAGTTCGGCATTGATGATGGCACGACGGGTTGCACCGTAGGCATCGTCATTCTCGTCCTTCTTGCCGATCGACGCGTTCTCGTAACCGCGCACCGAACCGATACCACCCAGGTAGAAGTTCTGGAAGAACGGCACCGAATCGGTCTTGCCGTAGCTCTGCACCGCACCCAGTTCGCCATTCAGCGCCAGCACCAGCCGCTTGGTCAGCGGGAAGAACGTCTGCTGACTGCCAACCAGGCGCATGTAGTTGATGTCACTGCCCGGGACCGACATTTCGTAGTTGATGCGCGAAATGCGGCCGGTGGTCGGCCACAGGTAGCTGTCGCGCGTGTCGCGTGCCCAGCCTACCTTCCAAAGATAGTTCAGGTTGTTGGTGCCGAAGTCATCAACATACTTCTTGTAGCGGCTCGGGCTGCTGTCGAAGACCTTGACCTTGGTCTGCTCGACACCGAGGCTGGTGTTGATCGTGTCGTATTCGGTGATCGGAATCCCGAAGCGGACGTCGGCGCCGACGGTGTCGGTGCGGTACTGCTGGGTATTGGTCTCGTTCGGCGAGTAGCGACGATAGTAGGCATCGTAGCCGATCGACACGCCGTCTTCGGTGAAGTACGGGTCGGTGAAGGAGAAGTTCAGGTAGCGGTTCAGCTTCGACGTGTTGAACGACGCGCTGACGGCCTTGCCCGAGCCGAAGAAGTTCGACTGCGAAATCCCGGCGGACAGGATCAGACCTTCGTCCTGCGCGTAGCCGGCGCCCAGCGTCACGTTGCCGGTCGGCTTTTCCGTCACCTTGAAGTTCACGTCGACCTGGTCGGCGGTGTCGGGCACGGCCGGGGTCTCGACGTTGACGTCGGTGAAGTATCCAAGCAGGTCGAGACGTTCCTTCGAGCGCTTGATCTTCTTGGCGTCGTACCAGCCGGCTTCCATCTGGCGCATTTCACGGCGCACGACTTCGTCGCGGGTCCGGGTGTTGCCGGTCACGTTGATCTTGCGCACATAGGTGCGGCGGCCCGGGTCGACAAAGAAGGTGAAGGCGACTTCGCCCTTTTCCTTGTTCACTTCCGGCACGGCGTTGACGTTGGCGAACGCATAGCCGTCCTGGCCGAGGCGATCGGTCAGCGCGGTAACCGACTGGTTGATCTTGTCGCGGGTGAACACTTCGCCCGGCTGGATGACCAGCAGCGGCTTCAGTTCACTCTCGGGCACGATCAGGTCACCGGCCAGCTTGACGTCGGTCACCTTGTACTTCTTGCCCTCGGTCATGTTCACGGTAATGAACATGTCCTTCTTGTCCGGGCTGATGGAAACCTGGGTCGAGTCGATGTTGTACTCGAAGTAGCCCTGGTTCAGATAGAACGAGCGCAGCTTTTCCAGGTCACCGGTCAGCTTCTGCTTCGAATACTGGTCGTCCTTGGTGATCCACGAGAACCAGCCCGGGGTCGACAGCTGCATCTGGTCGGTCAGATCGTCGGCATCGTAGGCATTGTTGCCGACGAAGGTGATCTGCTTGATGCGCGCGGCAGCGCCTTCGCTGATGTCGAGCGTGACGGCAACCCGGTTGCGATCGAGCTTGCTGACCGACGGCTTGATTTCGACCGAGTACTTGCCCCGGCTGAAATACTGCCGTTTGAGTTCCTGGACAGCCTGGTCGAGCAGCGCCTGGTCGAAAATCCGGCTCTCGGCGAGACCGTTTTCCTTCAGGGCCTTCTTCAACTGTTCCTTGTCGAACTCCTTGGAACCGTTGATGCTCAACTGGGCAACGACCGGGCGCTCGTCAACCGACACGATAACCACGTCGCCTTCGGTCTCCACCCGGACATCATTAAAGAAGCCGGTGGCGAACAGCGCCTTGATGGAGGATTCGGCCCGATCGTCGGTAAACGTATCCCCCACCTTGAGCGGCAGGTAGTTGAATACCGTGCCGGGCTCGGTGCGTTGCAAGCCCTCGACCCGGATGTCACGGACAACAAAGGGCGCTACGGCCCAGGCCGGCAGCGCGATCAGCCCGATGACGGCCGCGGCAATGTGTGTCAATTTCATAAGGTGGCGGTTATCCCGCAAAAAGACGGGTTATGTCGTTGAAAAAAGCAAATAACATCAGGGCGGCCAGTGCCGAGAACCCGATGCGGCGGCCGATTTCCTGCGCTCGCGCAGACAGCGGCCGACCACGAATGATCTCGGCCGCATAATACAGCAAATGCCCGCCGTCCAGCAGCGGAATGGGGAGCAGGTTGAGTACGCCGAGGCTGATGCTGATCAAGGCCATGTAATCCAGGAAGGCTTCCCAGCCGGCGCGCGCGCTCTTGCCGGCGTAGTCGGCCATGGTGATCGGCCCGCTGATGCTGGCCGGTGACACGTCTCCGGTCACCATGCGTCCGATCATCCGCGTGGTCAGCGATACCGACTGCCAGGTCTGGGTGAAGGCTTCGCCGATCCCGCCCAGCAGGCCGGGGTCGCGGCGGAACTGCAGCCCGTTCATCCAGTCGGCATCCGGTGCCGGCGCAATGCCCAGCCGCCACGGACCGTCCGGCGTGGCGCGCTGCGGCGTGACGTTGACCGTGCGCGGCGCGGCGCCACTGTGCTCGACCGTCAGCGCCAGCGGCTTGCCGTCGCTGTGCAGCACGGCGGTCACCAGCCGTGTCCAGTCACCGTCCAGAGCCACGCCATTGACGGCCAGCACGGTGTCCTCGGTCCGCAGCCCGGCGCGGTCGGCGGCGCTGCCGGCCTCGATATAGGCCAGTCGGGTGGTCAGCCGCAGCGGCGACAGGCCGAACGGCCCGATGCCGCGTTCGATGTCCAGATTGGCCAGCTGGGCCGGCGGAATGCTCACCTTGCGTTCGACGCCGCCATCACTGATGCCGACCACCAGCGGCGAGCCGCGATCGGTCACGCCGTCCACCAGTTGCAGCCGCAGTTGCTGCCAGTCCTCAACCGCTTCGCCATTGATCGACACCACCGACTGTCCGGCGCGCAGCCCGGCCATGGCCGCCGGCGTGTCCGGTGCCACCATGCCGATGACCGGGCGGATGCCCTCGACGCCATTGAGCAGGGTCAGCCAGGTCAGCACCACCGCCAGCAGCATGTTGGCGACCGGCCCGGCCGCCACGATGGCGATCCGGTGCCAGACCGGCTGCAGATCGAACGCCCGCGCCCGCTCCTCCGGCAGCACGGCCACGTCCTCGCGGGTGTCGAGCATCTTCACGTAGCCGCCCAGCGGGATCGGCGCCAGCGCCCACTCGGTCTCGCCACGCCGCCAGGTCACCAGCGGCTTGCCGAAGCCGATGGAGAACCGGACCACCTTGACGCCAAGGCGTCGGGCGACCCAGTAGTGACCGAACTCGTGGAACGTGACCAGCACGCCGAGTGCGACCAGGAAGGCAAGAAGGGTTGTCAGCATCCAGGCAAAATCCTTGTTGAGTCAGCGGGTCATGGCGAGCGCATCACGCAGCGCCCGCGTCGCGTGTTCCGGCCGGTCGACCGGCAGATTGTGGCCGGCCCCCGGCACCACGATCAGCCGCGCATTCAGTGCGCGGGCCAGGCGCTGGCCGATCGGCAGCGGGAAAATCCGGTCATCGCTGCCCCAGATCACCACCGACAATGGCCACGGCTGCGCCGGGTCCAGGGTGGCGACATAGTGATCGCGGTTGGCATTCAGTTCGCGGATCAGCGCAAGTTGCGACTGCCGGCGGCCGGCGAAATAGTACTGGAGCACATCGCTCAGCACCCAGTCCGGGGCATCGCGGGAAGAATGCGAGTAGACCAGCCTGACCAGCCGCCGCAGCGCTTCCGGCGTATCCGGCACGAACAGCGCTTCGGCCGACGGCACCCCGGCCCGTGACAGCAGGTCGCGGGCATCGGCGTCGGTGTAGACCCAGCCCGGCGAGTCCACCATGACCAGCTGACTGATCCGTTCCGGCACCCGGCGCGTCAGCGCCTGGGCGACAAATCCGCCATAGGACAGCCCTACTACTCTGACATCGCGCAGGTCCAGTCGTTCGAGCAGCGCGGCCAGCGCCGCCGCCTGCGCATCCAGCGAGGGCGGGCGCTGCGAGGTCGACGCGCCGAACCACAGCAGGTCCGGCACCAGCACGCGATGATCGCGTGCCAGATCCGTCATCTGCGCCTGCCAGTTCACCAGCCCGTTGCCACCGAAACCGTGCAGCAGCAATACCGGCTGGCCGCTGCCGGCTTCGCGCCAGGCAAGTCGCCCGTCGGGCAGATCCAGCGTCTTCGACACGAACCCCTTGCCGCTGACCACCGAGTCGGCCCACCACGCCTGCATCGCCGACGGCGAGCACGCGGTCAGCGACACGGCCAGCAGAATGGCGCTCAGCCAGCGAAGTACGGTCTGTGACGAAAGTTTCATGCGGATGCCGGATGAAAAGCAGGCGGCAGAGTCTAGCATGGCGCGGCGGCATCGCGCGCCGCATGCTGATCGACTGACGGGCTGAACCCGAGCAGTTCGACCAGCGCCAGCAGGGCGCGAGGCGCCCGGTCGCGCCGCCACACCAGCCAGGTTTCCGCATCGGCAACGGCACTGGGCAGGCGGTGCAGCGCCAGCGGCAGGTGCATGTCGCGCTGGGCATCGACCACCGTCTTCGGCAACAGCGCAATGCCCATGCCGGCGGCCGCGCAACCAAGGATGGCCTGGAAGGAGCCGAATTCGAGAATAGCAGCCGGGAACACACCTTCGGTGCGGCACCAGTGCTCCAGCCGTTCGCGATAGGCGCACCCGGCGCGAAAGGCCAGCAGCGTCGGCGCCGGCAGGTCGGCCGCCTGGCCGACCGGAGCGTGGCCGGCTTCGGTCACCAGCACCAGCTCCTCGCGCCACAGCCGGCAGCCATCCAGCTGCGGGTCGGAAACCGGCCCGGCAATGAACGCGGCGTCCAGCCGGTAGTCGCAGACCTGGTCGATCAGCGTCCGCGTCGGCCCGGTTTCCAGTGACAGGTGAACGGCCGGATAACGGCGGTGATAATCAGCCAGCGGCAGCGGCAGGCGTATCGCCGCCGTGGTTTCCATCGAACCGAGCCGCAGCTGGCCCGACGGCGCCGCACCGCGCACCGCCTCGCGCGCTTCATCCGCCAGCGCGGTCAGCCGCCGTGCGTAACCGAGCAGCTCGCGCCCGGCCGGGGTCATGATCATCTGCCGCCGGTCGCGATGGAACAGCGCCGTGCCGAGCTCGTCTTCCAGCTGGCGCAAGCGGGCGGAAACGTTCGACTGCACGCAGTGCAGCGCCTGCGCCGCCCGGGTCACGCCCCCCTGCTCGGCCACGGCGGTAAACAGTCTGAGGCTGGACAATTCCATTGCAACGGCTTTCCGGATCATCAATAACGAACGATGTGTTCATATTAAATCGTTTCTGGTGATGATCAATATTGGCTAGTCTGAAGATCAGCCCAGCCCGGAAGCTCCCATGCCCGTCCACACGTCCCGCCCCGGCCTCTACGGTCTCGTCGCACTCTGCCTCGCCATGGGGCTGGGACGCTTCTTCTATACCTCGATGCTGCCGCCAATGCTGGCCGAGCAGCGGCTGACACTGGCCGACGGCTCGGCGCTGGCATTCTGGAACTATGCCGGCTACCTGGCCGGCAGCATGGTGATGGCACGCTACCCGCTCGCGCGCCGGCTCAGCCTGCGGCGCGGGCTGATGGCCGGCGCCGGGCTGACGGTGCTGACCATGGCCGCCATGATTCCGGACTGCCCGCCGGCGCTGTGGTCGGCGCTGCGCTTTGTCGCCGGCTTTGCGTCAGCGCTGATGTTCGTCTGCATCTCGACCCTGGTGCTGCCGCGTGCGGATGCCGCCACCCGGGGCATATTGTTTGCCGGCGTCGGCGTCGGCATCGTGCTGTCCGGCCTGCTGTCCGGCCTTGGTGAAGGACTCGGCCTGTCGTCGGCCGTCACCTGGGCGCTGGGCGCGCTGCTCGGACTATTGTCGCTGGCCTGGATTGCCCGGCCACTTGCCGCACCGCGCTCGGCGCAGGCCGCGCCGGCCACCCGGAGCGCCGTGTCCCAGTCCGCGCTGACCTGGCTGTACGGGCTGGCCGGTTTCGGCTACATCATCGCTGCCACCTATCTGCCCACTCTGGCGGCCGAGACACTGGGCAACACCCGTGCCGGCGGCTGGATCTGGCTGGTCGCCGGCCTCGCCGCCATGCCGTCGCCCATCCTGTGGGCGAAAGCCAACCACCGCTACGGCACCGCACCGATGCTGACGCTGAACCTGCTGCTGCAGGCGATCGGCGCCGCCCTGCCCGCGCTGTGGCCGACCCAGGCCGGCCTGTACCTGACTGCCGTGCTGATCGGCGGCACCTTCATGGGCACGGTCACGCTGGTCATGCCGCTGGCCCGCTCGCTGCCGCTGCGGCCGAATCATCATCCGCTGGCCTGGATCGTCGCCGCCTATGGCCTCGGCCAGCTGGCCGGTCCGCTGCTGGCCGGCTGGCTGCGCCACAGCAGCGGCAGTTTCGCCCTGCCGTGCCTGATCGCCGGCGCCGCCCTGCTGCTGGCGCTGCCGCTGGTGCCGGCCGCCTGCGGCAGCCGCCGCTCCGTTTCCCCACCCCAACCCTGAACTGGAACCCGCCATGCCTTATGTCAATATCCGCATTACCCGCGAAGGCGCCAGCGCCGAACAGAAACAGCGCCTGATCGAAGGCGCCACCCGGTTGCTGGCCGACGTGCTCGGCAAGAACCCGGCCACCACCTTTGTCATCATCGACGAGGTGGAGACCGACAACTGGGGCATTGCCGGCGAAAGCGTGACCGAACGCCGCAAGGACGGTCGCTAGCACCGGGCGCCCGCCAGGCCGCTGGCCGCGCCGGAACCGCCCCCGTATCATGGCCGCGCCATCACTCCTCCTGTGCGCACCATGCTGCTGAATGTCATCTGGGCCGGATTCATTCTGGTCGCCGTCGTGTCCGCCTTCGTCCAGACGCTGGTGTTCGGCAATGCCGATATCCTGCCGGCGCTGGTGCGGGCCATGTTCGACACCGCCCGCACCGGCTTCGAGATCGCCCTCGGGCTGACCGGCGTCATGACACTGTGGCTCGGCATCATGAAGATCGGCGAGCGCGCCGGGCTGATCGCGCTGATGGCACGCGGTCTGGCGCCGCTGTTCCGCCGCCTGTTTCCCGGCGTGCCGGACGGCCATCCGGCGCTGGGCAGCATGACCATGAATATCGCCGCCAATATGCTCGGCCTCGACAATGCCGCCACGCCGCTGGGTCTGAAGGCGATGCGCGAGCTGCAGACGCTGAACCCGGTGCCGGATACCGCCACCGACGCGCAGATCCTGTTCCTGGTCATCAATACCGCCGCCGTCACCCTGTTTCCGGTCACCATCTTTGCCTACCGCGCGCAGCTCGGCGCCGCCGACCCGACCGATGTGTTCATCCCGCTGCTGCTGGCCAGCTATATCGCCACCCTGGCCGGGGTGGCACTGACCGGCGTCATCCAGCGCCTGAAGCTGTTCGATCCGGTCGTGCTCGCCTATGCCGGCGGGCTGACGCTGCTGGTCGGCGGCGTGACTGCCTGGTTCGCCAGCCTGCCGCCGGAGCAGATGCAGCGCCAGTCGGCCATGTGGAGCAATGGTCTGCTGCTCGCCGTGGTCACGCTGATGATCGTTGCCGCGCTGTGGCGGCGGATCAATGTGTACGAGGCCTTTATCGACGGCGCCAGGGAAGGCTTCCAGGTTGCGGTCGGCATCATTCCGTATCTGGTGGCAATGCTGGTGGCGATCGCGCTGCTGCGCGCCAGCGGCGCGCTGGAACTGGCCATTGGCGCGGTGCGCGCCGCGGTCGCGGGTTTCGGTTTCGATACCCGCTGGGTCGACGCACTGCCGAACGGGATCATGAAATCGCTGTCCGGCAGCGGCGCACGCGCGGTGATGATCGACAGCATGAAGACCCATGGTGCGGACAGCTTTGTCGGTCGTCTGGTATCCATCATCCAGGGATCGAGCGAAACCACCTTCTATGTGCTGGCGGTGTATTTCGGCGCAGTCAATATCCGCAACACCCGCTATGCCGCCGGCTGCGGGCTGTTTGCCGACCTGATCGGCTTTATCGCGGCGGTCGGCGTTGCCTATCTGTTCTTCGGCCATCTGGCATGACACCATGGGGGGTCGGCCGGTGGGCATTGAGACAGGGATCTGCAGCAACGCGAACCCGCGCTTGATGTCAGCCGTCGCCACACGTTACCGTCCCCGCCCCATTACTGAAGCCAAGGCCCGTCATGTTGGAAACGATCACGCTGTTCTTCAGCAAGGTGCTGTTCATCATCGCTGCGCTGTTCCCGATCCTGAATCCGCCCGGACACGCGCCGATCTTCCTGTCGCTGACGGCGCACAACACCCATGAAGAACGGGCCATCCTCGCGCGCAAGGTCGGCATCTACAGCTTCGTGCTGCTGCTCGCTGCCATGTATGTCGGCGGCTATGTACTGAAGCTGTTCGAGGTCTCGCTGCCGATCGTGCAGGTCGGCGGCGGCTTTCTGGTGACGATGGCGGCATGGGAGATGCTGACCGACAAGCACGACATCGCCCGCGACCAGGGCGATACCGGCCACCTGACCCGTGACCAGCTGTCGCAGCGCGCGTTCTACCCGCTGACCTTCCCGATCACCGTCGGGCCGGGTGCGACCACCGTGGCCATCACCGTCGCCGCCAACCTGCGCGGCAGCGGCACGCTGGCCAGCGCCAGCCTCCAGCACGTGACGGTGCTGGTACTGGCCAGTCTGGTCGGCACCGGGCTGATCGCCTTCTCGCTGTACGCCTGCTACCGTTATGCCGATACCCTGCTCCGCGTGCTCGGCAATACCGGTACCATGGTGTTCATGCGTCTGTCGGCCTTCATTCTGATGTGCCTCGGCGTGCAGATCATCTGGGACGGCCTGACCCAGCTCGTGCTGCAGTTCGGCCTGGCCCACCTCAGCGGCTTCGTCAAATGAGTGACATGAAAACCTATATCGTCGGTGGCGCAGTGCGCGACCGTCTGCTCGGGCTGCCGGTACGCGACCGCGACTGGGTCGTGGTCGGCGCCTCGCCCGAAGACATGCTCGCGCGCGGCTTCATGCCGGTCGGGCGCGACTTTCCGGTATTCCTGCATCCGCAGACGCGCGAGGAATACGCACTGGCGCGCACCGAGCGCAAGACCGCGCGCGGCTACCACGGCTTCAGCTTCCACGCGGCCCCGGACGTGACGCTGGAACAGGATCTGGCCCGCCGCGACCTGACCATCAACGCCATTGCCGAAGACGAGGATGGCCGGCTGATCGATCCGTACCACGGCCAGGAAGATCTGCAGGCCGGCATGCTGCGCCATGTCGGCCCCGCCTTTGTCGAGGACCCGGTGCGCATCCTGCGTCTGGCGCGTTTCGCCGCCCGCTTCGGCTTTGCCACCGCGCCGGACACGCTGGCGCTGATGCGCAGCATGGTTGCCGATGGCGAGGTCGACGCACTGGTGCCGGAACGGGTGTGGCAGGAAGTGGCCAGGGGACTGATGGAAGACCGCCCGTCGCGCCTGTTCTCGACCCTGCGCGAATGCGGCGCGCTGGCCCGGGTCATGCCCGAGGTCGATGCCCTGTACGGCGTGCCGCAACGGGCCGACTACCACCCCGAAGTCGATACCGGCATCCATATGGAGCTGGTTCTGGATGCGGCGGCCCGCGAGGGGCTACCGCTGGCGGCACGCTACGCGGCACTGTGCCATGACCTCGGCAAGGCGCTGACGCCGGCCGATGTGCTGCCGCGCCATATCGCCCACGAACAGCGAGGGGTTGCCCCGGTCGAGGCCCTGTCGGCACGACTGAAAGTGCCGGCCGAATGCCGTGATCTGGCGCTGATCACCTGCCGCTTCCACACCCACGTTCACCGGGCGCGCGAGCTGCGTCCGGCCACGGTGCTGAAGCTGTTCCGCGATGCCGATGCGCTGCGCCGGCCGGCGCGCTTTCTGGATTTTCTCGCCGTCTGCCGCGCCGACTGCCATGGCCGCACCGGCTATGCCGATGCCGTGTATCCGCAGGCCGACTATCTGCTCGCCCTGCTCGCGGCGGCCCGCGCCGTCGATGCCGGCGCCATCGCCGCCGCCTGCACGGACAAGGCCTCGATTCCGCAGCAGGTCGACGCCGCACGCGTCGCCGCCATCACCACCGCCCAGGCTGCCTTCCCGTCATGACCGCCATCCATATCCTGCCGGCCACGCTGATGCGCGGCGGCACCAGCAAGGGGCTGTTTTTCCGGGCCGACCGGCTGCCGGCTGCGCCGGCACTGCGCGAGTCGCTGCTGATCCGCGCCATCGGCAGTCCCGATCCCTATGGTTCGCAGATCGACGGCCTCGGCACCGGCATTTCCAGCACCAGCAAGGTGGTGGTGCTGTCCCGTTCCGAACGTCCCGGCCACGATGTCGACTACCTGTTCGGTCACGTGGCCATCCGCGAGGCGCTGATCGACTGGTCCGGCAATTGCGGCAACCTGACTGCCGCCGTGCCGCTGTTTGCGCTGATGGAGGGGCTGGTAGCCCGTGACGACGGTCCGGCCGAAATCCGCATCTGGCAGGCCAATATCGGCAAGACCATCATTGCCGGACTCGATGTCCGTGACGGGCAGCCGTGCTGGACCGGCGACTGTGCCATCGATGGCGTCGCCTTCCCTGCCGCGCCGATCCGGCTGCGCTTTCTCGATCCGGCCGGCGGCAGTGCCGGGCGCCTGTTCCCGACCGGCCGCGCCATCGATACGCTGCGGCTGCCGGACGGCCGGGCCATCGAAGCGACGCTGATCGACGCCGGCAATCCGCTGGTGCTGATCGATGCCGCCGCACTGGGTCTGGCTGGTGATGAAACCGCGGATCGCATCGATGCCGCCACCCAGGCCGCCCTCGAACACCTGCGCGCAGCCGGCAGCGTGGCAATGGGTCTGGCCGACAGCCTGGAACAGGCCAGTCGCCAGCGTCCGGCCACGCCGAAAATCGCTTTTCTGAGCCGGGCACGACGCCCGGACTGCCAGTTGAATGCCCGCATCCTGTCGATGGGCCGGCTGCATCATGCCTTTACCGGCACCGGCGCCATCGGCCTGGCTGCCGCCGCCGCCCTGCCGGACACGCTGGCCAGCCGTTTGCTGGATGCGCCGGCCACACCGCTGTGCTTCAGCCACGCCGCCGGCAGCCAGACGCTCAGCGCCGTGGTCAGCCGCAGCGGCAGCGACTGGCGCATCGACGAGGTGGTGATGACCCGCACCGCCCGGCCGCTGATGCGCGGCGAACTGTTCATCCCTCTCGACTACTGATCCCCGGAGTCCGCATGTCCATTCGCTTGCTAGGTCTGTATACCGGCCGCGCCGCCCCGCTCGGCGACGATGGCCGCCTGTCCGCCATCGTCAAGAGCGCGGTTTCCACCGCCCATATCGGGCCGACCGGGCTGGATGGCGACCAGCAGGCCGATCTGAGCGTGCATGGCGGTCCGGACAAGGCGGTGCATCTGTACCCGGCAGAACACTACGCGCGACTGGCCGAAGCCTATCCGGCGGTGGCCGACCGGCTCGGCCCCGGCTTTCTCGGCGAAAACCTGTCCCTGACCGGCCTGCTGGAAACGGCGCTGCGCGTCGGAGACCGGCTGCGTGTCGGCGAGGCGCTGCTGGAAGTCAGCCAGCCGCGCAGCCCGTGCTGGAAAATCGACGCCCGTTTCGGTTGCAAGGGAGTGGCGGCGACCGTTGCCCGTCAGCGGCTGACCGGCTGGTACTGTCGGGTGATCGAGACCGGCGGCATCCACCTCGACAGCCGCATCGAGCCCCTGCCCGGCGACAGCGAGGCCCTGACCCTGGACGCGCTGATGGTACTGATGGCCTCGCACCGCCCCGACCCGGCGCAGTTGCGTGCCGCCGCCGTGCCGGCGCTGACCGCCTCCTGGCGCAAGCGCCTGCTCGACCGTGCCGACTGGCTGCAGCAGAACCAGGCTGACAGCGTGCAGTGGCCGCCGGCACATACGCCCGGCGCCCATGGCTGAGGCGACGCCTCAGTCGCCACTGCCTGTTCGCCCGGCAGCCACGGCACAGGCTTCGTTGCCTTCCCGCCGACCGATGGCAAGGACGGTGACGAGGACCCCGTCACCGTCCACCCGGCATGCCAGGCGATAGCCCGCACGCCGCAGCCTGATCTTGTAGCCGTCCTTCATGCCGCTCAAGCGGGATTTTGGCACGTGAGGATGGCGCAGCCTTTCCGCAAGCTTTTTCTTGAACTGCGCCCGGACTGCGCCGTCAAGCCGCGGCCCTTATACCGTCAGCACGACCTTGCCCAGATTGCGGTTGGCCTCGACATAGCGATGGGCTTCGGCCGCCCTGGCCAGCGGGAACGAGCTGTCCAGCGTGATGCGGACTCGCCCACTGGCCAGGGCCGGCAACACGGTATCGCCCAGCCGCCCGGCCAGCCGCGCCTTGTCGGCCAGCGGCCGGCTGCGCAGGGTCGAGCCGATCAGCGTCAGATGCTTGACCATCAGTTGCGCCAGATCGAGTTCGGCCAGCCGACCGGCCATGAAGGCGATGACGACCAGCCGGCCGCCCGGATTCATGCAGGCCAGGTTGCGTGACAGCGAATCCCCCCCGACCGGGTCCAGCACCACATCGGCCCGACCGGCCGCCTTCAGCGCTGCGACCACGTCGTCGTCGCGATAGTTCAGTGCCAGTTCGGCGCCAAGCTGACGACAGAATGTGCATTTGTCAGCCGTGCCGGCGGTCGCAATCGCGCGCGCACCGACCAGGCCGGCCAGCTGGATGGCCGCCGCACCGACACCGCCGGCACCGGCATGGACCAGCGCTGTCTCGCCCGGCATCAGCCGTGCCAGGTCGATCAGGTTCAGCCACGCCGTCATCCAGGTCTCGGGCAGCGTTGCCGCTTCGACAAAGCCGAGTTCGTCCGGCAAGCGCACCGCCAGCGGCGCATCGACCAGCGCATATTCGGCATAGCCACCGCCGCCGACCAGTGCCATGACCCGGTCGCCGACCGCGAAATCCTTGCTGCCGATACCGACCGCATCGACTTCGCCGGCCACCTCCAGCCCCAGCGTTTCCGGTGCGCCCGGTGGTGGCGGATAGCGGCCTTCACGCTGGGCAATGTCAGCCCGGTTGATGCCGGCCGCGCGCACGCGGACGCGCAACTGGCCGGGCCCCGGTTCCGGCATCGGCAGTTCGCCGACGATCAGGGTGTCGGCATCACCGGGGGCGGTCTGGATGATCGCTCTCATGACGGTTGTCTCCTCTGACATGAATTCAGCATCCAGTCTGCCCCGATCCGGCGACAACGGCAAACCACTAACGAGTTGCAGCGCAGCACGAAAAAAGAAAAACGGAGCCAGTAAATGGCTCCGTTTCCGGGCAGAAAGCCTGTCGACGCCTATTCGGCAGCCGGCTTGCTGTCATCGATCAGCTTGATCAGGTCGTTCAGCTCGGCCTTGACCTCCTCGATCGCCTGCTGGCGTTCGCCGGCCGGCACTGCATCGGCAACCGCCGCTGCAGGCGCAGCGTCGGCAGGGGCCGCGACAGCGTCCTTGCCGGTACCCATGCCGTCCAGCCGACGCTTGGCGTCGTCCTTCTCGGCATCGGTCAGTTCAGCGGCGCGCTTGCCGTCGAGCTTGTAGCGATACTGTTCGCGCTGCATCGCCTTCAGGTAGCGCGCGGTGCAACAGTGGCGCTGAATCACGCGCTGAACCACTACCGGATCAAACTGGGGCAGTTCGGCGATGAGCGCCTCGTGGATGCCGATTGCCAACGGCTTGAATTGACGCAACACGCCAAAGCGCTTGTAGATCAGGTCGGTTGCTTCCTTGACCTGCTGACGCTTGGGTTTGTCACGCATCGCCTGTTGCAGGGCAAGTTGGAGCACGGGATTATGTTGTTGGGACATGAATCAAACAAATCTGATGAAACGGATTGGCCGCGAGTATAGCCGTGTTACGCCGGTTTGCCTGCTAAAGCTGACATCTTATGACGTACGACAACCACACTCACGGTTTCAACAAGGCGTCTGCCGGCGTTATTCCGCCGCCTGGACCGGGATGCCGTCAGGCAATTCGACGATCCGGTTCCGTTCGTCGACATGAACCAGACGGGGTTTGTGCGCCGCCAGTTCGGCGTCCTCGAACATGCCGTAGCTGGCAATGATCAGCAGGTCGCCGACTGCCGCACGCCGGGCGGCCGAGCCGTTGACCGAGATCATGCCGCTGCCTCGTTCGCCGCGGATGGCGTAGGTTGCGAACCGTTCGCCGTTGTTGACGTTCCAGATCTGGATTTCTTCGTACTCGCGGATGTCCGCGGCTTCGAGCAGATCCTCGTCGATCGCGCACGAGCCGATATAGTGCAGTTCGCACTGGGTCACGCTGACCCGGTGCAGCTTGGACTTCAGAATAATGCGTTGCATGCTGGTTCCTGCCGGTGTTCGCGGACGACGTGTCCGCTAGCGATGAATTTCAATATTGTCGATCAGCCTGGTCTTGCCCTGACGCGCGGCAGCCAGCACCACCAGCCGTTTTTCGCCGGCATGGGCCAGTTCCAGCGTGTCGGCCTGGCGGATTTCGACGTAGTCGACCTGCCAGCCATGCTGTTCCAGCGTTGCGCGTGCCGCCTGCTCCAGCCCGGCATAGTCGTTGTCACCGTCGATCAGGCTGTCGCGGATGCGCGCCAGTTCACGCTGCAGTCGCGGCGCCTCGGCGCGTTCGGCGGCGGACAGGTAGCCATTGCGCGACGACAGCGCAAGGCCGTCGTCGGCACGGCCGGTGTCCACCGGCACGATCTCGACCGGGATGTTCAGGTCTTCGACCATCGACTTGATCACGTGCAGTTGCTGGAAGTCCTTCTTGCCGAAGCAGGCGACGTCCGGCTGCACGATATTGAACAGCTTGCTGACCACGGTCGCCACGCCCCGGAAATGCCCGGGGCGGAATGCGCCGCACAGCTCGTTCTGGATATGCGGCGGCTCGACGTTGTAGTCCTGGCGGATACGCGGATACAGCTCGCGTTCGTCCGGCAGGAACAGCGCGTCGACCCCGGCCTGTTCGAGCCTGGCACGGTCGGCTTCGAAGGTGCGCGGATAACTGTCGAAATCCTCGCCCTGGCCGAACTGGATGCGGTTGACGAAGATGCTGACCACGACACGCTCGGCGCGCTTCTTCGCTTCGTGCACCAGCGCCAGATGGCCTTCGTGCAGATTACCCATGGTCGGCACGAGCGCGAGGCGGCCGGCCGTCTTGCGCCAGGCGCGCAGATCGGAAATGGTGCGGATGATGTCCATAGTTCTGAGAAAAAGGTATCCCGGTCAACGGGGGGAACGGGCTGGCGCCGCGAACGGCGCCGGTCGGGGAATCAGGTCAGAAACTGTGCTCTTCGCCAGGGAAGGCGCCAGTCTTCACTGCCTTGACATACGCTTCGAAGGCACCGGCGATGCTGCCGGCCTCCTGCATGAAATTCTTGACGAAACGGGCCTTCTTGCCCGGGAAGGCGCCGAGCATGTCGTGCATGACCAGCACCTGGCCGTCGACGTCGACACCGGCGCCAATACCGATGGTCGGCACCGACAGCGCTTCGGTCACCTGGCGCGCCAGGGCGGCCGGCACGGCCTCCATCAGCACCAGTGCGGCGCCGGCATCCGCCAGCGCACGGGCGGCAGCCAGTTGCACGGCAGCGCCTTCTTCGGTCTTGCCCTGAACCTTGTAGCCACCAAACACATTGACCGACTGCGGCGTCAGCCCGATATGCGCGCAGACCGGCACGCCGCGCTCGACCAGGAAGCGCACGGTATCGGCCATGCCCGTACCGCCCTCGAGCTTGACCATGTGCGCCCCGGCCGCCATCAGCCGGACCGAGCTGTCGAACGCCTGCGCCGGCGAGGTCTGGTAGCTGCCGAACGGCAGGTCGGCCAGCACCAGTGCATTCTTCGCCCCGCGCGCGACCGCACGGGTGTGGTAGATCATGTCGTCGAGACTGACCGGCAGCGTCGAGTCATGGCCCTGAACGACCATGCCCAGCGAATCGCCGATCAGCAGGATTTCGACCCCGGCTGCATCCATCAGCGCGGCAAAGCTCGCGTCATAACAGGTGAGCATGGTGATCTTCTGGCCATCGGCCTTCAGGCGGGCCAATGTGCTTACGGTGACTTTCATCGGGTGTATGTATCCTGGTGACGGAGGGCCTAGGCGCCGGCGCCCTTGTTGAAGTAGCTGCGGGTTCCCTGCATGTCGGTGATACAGCGCAACAGCAGTTCGAAATCCTCGTCACTGTCGACAAGGTTGAGATTGTCGGTATTGACGATCAGCACGGGCGCGCCGTCGAAGTGATGGAAAAATTCGTTATACGCTTCGGCGACACGGCGCAGGTAACCATCCGGAAAGTTGTACTCGTATGCCAGACCGCGCTCGGCAATGCGTCTGGCCGCCGTATCCGGCGACACTTCCAGCGCGATCAGCAGATCCGGCAAAGGATACTCTGGCAGGACTTTACGCTGCAATGCACGATACAGCGCCAGTTCATCGCCCTCGAGGTTCAGCTGCGCGAACAGGAATTCCTTGTCGAAGCAGTAATCGGCAACCACCGGGTGCTCGCTGACGGTATCCATCAGCTGGCGGCGCTGCTCTTCCCGCTGCAACAGGAACTGCAACTGGGTGTGCAGCGCGTAGTGCTTGCGGTCCTGGTAGAAGCGCGGCAGGAACGGGTTGTCGTCGATCACCTCTTCGAGCAGGCGGGCCTGCCAGTGTGCGGCCAGGCGGCGGGCAAGCGTGGTCTTGCCGGCGCCGATAGGGCCTTCGACGGCAATATAACGGTATGGCGACATGATTCTCCCTGGGCGGTTCACCCGGCCGCCGCAACGACGACGGGGCCCGGGCATGATAGCGTCATTTACCGGCCGAACGACCGCCGGAATGCAGACAACTTCCTGCTGGCTGACTGCCGGTCAATCAATACGTTCCACACCGCTGCAATCCAGGACGGACAGCAGCTCGGCCACCCGGCCGCGGCCGGGCACGGACAGGTCCGGGGCGATGTCGGCCAGCGGCGCCAGCACGAAGGCACGCTCGTGCATGCGCGGGTGCGGCAGCGTCAGCGCCCGGTCATCGCGCACGAGTTCGCCCCAGGTCAGCAGATCCAGATCCAGCGTGCGTGGCGCATTGCGGAAGGTGCGCACCCGGCCGCAGTCGCTTTCGATCTCCAGCAGCGCGGCCAGCAGCGCATCGGCGTCCAGCGTGGTCTCGACCAGCGCGGCGGCGTTGATGAAATCCGGTTGCCCGGCATAGCCGACCGGTGCGGTGCGATAGCGCGGCGAGCGGGCGATCACCCGGGTCGCCGGCAGCAGGTCCAGCCGCGCGAACGCTTCGTTCACGGTCGCAGCGGCGTCGCCGAGGTTGGCCCCCAGCGCCACGGCAGCCAGTGTCATGCGTCCACGCCCGGCGTATCGCCGGCCGGCTTCTTGCGCCGGCGGCGGCGCTTCTTGCGCGCCGGGTCCTGTGACGGTTCGTCGGTGACCATCATTGATTCGCGACGGTCGCCATCGGCAAACTGGAAGTGCTCCCACCACTCGGCCAGCGCCTTCGGCACCTCGCCGACTTCGGCGCGCAGGCACAGGAAGTCGTAGCCGGCGCGGAAGCGCGGCTGTTCCAGCAGGCGGTAGGGACGCGAACCGTTGCGGATCTCGAAACGCGGCTGCAGCACCCAGATCTCGCGCATGGTCGCCAGGAAGCGGCGCGGGATGGCCAGCCGGTCACCGAGCCTGGCTTCGACCGTGTCCATCGCATCGAGCAGGGCCGGAATGGATTTTTCACCGGTATCGAGACGACGCTGCCACTCGGCGTTGACATTGCTCCACAGCAGCGCGGCAAACAGGAAGCCGTCGGAAATGCCCTTGCCTTCCATCAGCCGGCGATCGGTCTGTGCCAGCGCCAGCTTGACGAAGTCCTCGCCGCCCGGCTGGTCGATGATCGCGTCCAGCAGCGGAAACAGCCCCTTGTGCAGCCCTTCGGCGCGCAGGCGGGTCAGACAGGCCCAGCTGGCGCCGGAATGCAGCATCTTCAGCATTTCGTCGAACAGCCGCGCCGACGCCACGTCCTTCAGCAGTCCGGCCAGATGGCCGATCGGCTTGCGGGTCGCCTCGTCGATCGAGAAGCCGAGCTTGGCCGCCAGACGCACCGCGCGCAGCATGCGCACCGGGTCTTCCTTGTAGCGCTCGATCGGCGGGCCGATCATCACCAGCTTGCGCGCTTCGACATCGCGCACGCCATGGTGATAGTCGTGAATGGTTTCGTCGGCGGTGTTGTAGTACAGCGCATTGGCGGTGAAGTCGCGACGCCGCGCATCCTCGGCCATGCTGCCATAGGTATTGTCGGAGACGATGCGCCCGGACTCGGTGGTCTCCAGATCGCTGCCGTCGCCGCGGAACGTGGTGACCTCGATCACCTCGTCCCGACCGAACACCACGTGAACGATGCGGAAACGGCGACCGATGATGCGCGAACGGCGGAACAGCCGGTGCACTTCTTCCGGCGTCGCGTTGGTGGCGACGTCGAAGTCCTTCGGTTCATGGCCGATCAGCAGATCGCGGACCGCGCCGCCAACCACGAAGGCGTCGAAACCCGCCTCCTGCAGTCGCGTAGTGACTTTTAGCGCGGACGGGCTGAGCTCGTCGCGCCGGATACCGTGCTGGGCGAACGGGATGATCTTGGCGCGTGCCGCACCACGGGATTTGCCCGGCAGGCGGAGCACACGACTGATAAATTTGCGAATCATCGCGGAGGTCGGATTCGTACGGATGGCCAGAGAAGCCGGCGATTATACCGCCATCCGTCGCTTTGGCTTCATCTGTTCTGCCGGAGGGGGCGTTTGCAGTCACCGGCTACTGCGATGACGGCAGGGACGGGCGCGGAATTAACCACACTTTTACCGATAACAAAAGCCCCTCTTGCGAGGGGCTTTTGGGGATCACCGGTTTCTCTTGTCTATCCCACTCCCGAGGCTTTCCCGCCACGCCCCGCCTCAAACCACCCCAGCCGTTTCCAGCCTTACCGGCAGGCGGAAGCGGAAGCGACAGCCGCCGCCCGGAGCCGGCTCCAGTTCGAACTCGCCGCGGTGGTACTCGATCACCGAACGGCAGATGTTCAGGCCGATGCCCATGCCCTCGGCCTTGGTGGTAAAGAACGGCATGAACAGCTGCTCGGCCAGTTCCGGCGCGATACCCGGGCCGTTGTCGGTCACCTCGACCTCGACCATGCTGCCGGCCTCGCGGGTGCAGATCGACAGCATCGGCTTGGCGATGCCGGCATCGCGCATCGCCTCGACCGCGTTGTTGACCAGGTTCAGCAGCACCTGCTCGATCAGCACCCGGTCGACGTCGGCGGCCCGGCATTCGGACAGCGAGGCCTCCAGCCGCACGCCCTGCACGCGCATCACCGGCCCGGCCAGCGTCAGCACCGACTCGACCACGGCATTGATGTCCACTGGCGCCAGCTGTGGTGCCCGTTTTTTCACAAAGCCGCGAATGCCGTGAACGATCTGGCCGGCGCGGCGCGCCTGCTCGGCGATTTTCTCCAGCGGCGCACGCAACTGCTCGCGGTCGAAACCGGGCAGGTCCATCTTCTTCAGGCAGCCGGTCGAATAGGTGGCGATGACCGCCAGCGGCTGGTTGATCTCGTGCGCCAGCGTCGACGCCATCTCGCCCATGGTGACCAGCCGCGCGGTACTCTGCAGCTTCTCGGCGTGCTGGCGTTCGCGTTCGGCCAGCCGCTTGGATTCAGTGATGTCGGCATAAATGCCGAGCCATGCCGCCTCGCCATCAACCCATTCGATGCGTCGGCGGTGAATCTGGTACACGCGCGGCGACCCCGGGAAAGTCAGCTCGCAATCGATCACGTCCTCGTCGTTGCGCGTGTCGCGCGGCCACGGCAGTACCACGCAGAACGGGGCATCCTGCTCGGCCCGAACCATGTTTTCCTCGAAGGCGCGGTTGGAGAACAGCAGTTGCCGGTCGACGCAGCGGCTGACGCACACCGGCGCATCCAGCCCGTTGAGCACCGTCGCCAGCCGTTCCTGCGCCGCGGCCACCGCCATCCGCTTGCGCTTGTGTTCGGTGATGTCATAGAAGCTCGCCAGCCAGCCGGTCTGCCGGCCGCCCTCGTCCACCAGTGGCGTCAGGTACAGCCGCACGTCGAAACGTCCGCCATTGCGCCGCTCGAACAGCAGCTCGAAGCCCAGGCTGGGGATGCGGTCCTCGGCGATGCGGGTCAGCATCTCGTCCAGGTCAGCCTGGCGGTCGGCCGGCCAGAAGGAATACGGCGGCGCCTGGCCGACCAGCATCTCGGCCGGCACGCCAAGCATGTCGCACAGCGCGCGGTTGACGCGGGTGATGCGGCCACTGAGGTCGATCGCGATCAGGCCGTTTTTCATCGAGTTTTCGATCGCGCTGCGCAGCGCCATTTCGCGCCGCAGCGCACGCTCGACCCGGTTGCGGGTCTTGATGTCGAGGCGGATCTTCCACAGGCTGGCAACCAGCAGCGCCATCAGCAGCAGGGACACGCCGCCAAGCACCGGCATCGCCATCCCGACGCCGACCCGGTAGGCGGTCGCCTTCAGCCGCAACCCGTGCCCGGGCGGGGTGAATTCGATTTCATGGCTCAGCGCGCCGGGCCGCTCGGCCAGCTGGAATTTGGTCGCCAGCACCTCGCCACCGAGGTCGACCACACTGATCTGGTATTTCTGCCCGATCCACCACGGCACCTGGTGGTACAGCAACTGGCTGAGGCTGAAGGTCAGCCGGATGCCGCCGGCAAACTGCTTGCCGATATAGATCGGCGCCACCAGGTCGACCAGCGGTTCATGATCGGCCAGCCGGTACACATCGCTGTAGCTTGGTTCGGTCAGCCGGCGTGCCACGTCCAGCGTGTCGAGCAGCGAGTAGCGCCCGCCCTTGTCGCCGCCCTGCTGCGGGACATCGACAAAGCGGCCGATATGCCAGCGCACATGACCGTCGGTATCCAGCCGCTCGATGCGGGCGATTTCGGGGTTTTCCCGGATCAGCAGTTTCGCCGCGGCGGAAAAATGGCTTTCCGTCATGTCGCGCTTGGCAATCTCGCTGCCGATCATGCCGCTCCACTCTTCCAGCGAGTCGAAGCGCAGGCGGAATGCCTGTTCCAGCCACAGGATGTCCTGGATCAGCGTGTCGCGACGCTCGTCTTCCCAGTCGCGCCAGACCGCCGCGCCCAGCAGGCCGAGCACCAGCAGCAGCACGCTCAGCGCCGCCGTCGGCAACCAGACCACGCCGCGCGAATCGGCCAGCGAGAACGTCGGGCGCCAGCGGCGCGGTTTGTTCTTTTCAGGCTGCTGATTGCTTGCATGGGGCATGGCGAGTCCATCCGGCCGGTGGCGACAGGCTGATCCGGCGTCGCCGGAGACAGGGGGCAACGGGACGGCGTTTCAGTGATCGGGGCGGCAATTGTAGCGCGCCCGGCCGCGGCGGGCAGGGCGGCAGCGACCAGCCCGGAAGCATAATTATTATTCCATTAGGGCATTCCCTAATAGCCATCCGGTCTTGTGCACACTATGTTCCGCCCAGTGTCCGACAAAAGGACACTCGCATGACACACAACAACAACACCCTGATAGTTCTACAAATTATGGAGACAGGAATGAAACTCAAACTAGCCGCCCTGACCGTCGCGCTCGGCCTCGGTCTGTCGCAAGCCGCCGTCGCCGCCGGCGAAATCGTCATCAAGTTCAGCCACGTCGTGGCCGTGAACACCCCGAAGGGCAAGGCTGCCGAGTACTTCAAGAAGCTGGCCGAAGAACGCACCAAGGGCAAGGTCAAGGTCCAGGTCTACCCGAACAGCCAGCTGTACAAGGACAAGGAAGAGCTCGAGGCGCTGCAGCTGGGCGCGGTGCAGATGCTGGCCCCGTCGCTGGCCAAGTTCGGCCCGCTGGGCGCCAAGGAGTTCGAGGTGTTCGACCTGCCGTACATCTTTGACGACTACAACGACCTGCACAAAGTGACCCAGGGCCCGATCGGCAAGCAGCTGCTGGCCAAGCTGGAACCCAAGGGCATCAAGGGCCTGGCATTCTGGGACAACGGCTTCAAGAGCTTCTCGTCCAACCGCCCGATGAAGACGCCGGCCGACATGAAGGGCCTGAAGCTGCGCATCCAGTCGTCCAAGGTGCTGGAAGAAGAAGTCCGCGCCCTCGGCGCCATGCCGCAGGTGATGGCGTTCTCCGAGGTGTACCAGGCGCTGCAGACCGGCGTGGTCGACGGCACCGAGAACCCGATCTCGAATTTCTACACCCAGAAGATGCACGAAGTGCAGAAGAACCTGACCCTGACCAACCACGGCTACCTCGGCTATGCGGTGATCGTGAACAAGAAGTTCTGGGACGGCCTGCCGGGCGACGTGCGCACCACGCTGGAAGGCGCGATGCGTGATGCCACCACCTACGCGAACCAGATCGCCGAGAAGGAAAACAACGACGACCTGGCGCGGGTCAAGGCCAGCGGCAAGACCCAGGTCTACACGCCGACGCCGGCCGAACGTGCCGCGTTCAAGAAGGCGCTGGTGCCGGTGCATCAGAAGATGTCCGACCGCATCGGTCCGGACCTGATCAAGGCGATCTACAAGGACACCGGCTTCAACCCGGCGCAGTAAGCCCCCTGCCCCGGCGCCCCTACACGAACGGCGGACGGTTTTCCGTCCCGCCGCGGGCGCCGGCGTCCTCCGATACCCGCTCTTCGCAGTGATCTGCGACCGGATACCGTCATGCTCAAATTTCTCGACCACCTTGAGGAATGGCTGATCGCCTTTCTCATGGGGGCCGCAACCCTGCTCATTTTCGTCGCGGTGGTACACCGCTACGGCATGGGTATCGATGCGTTGCAGCCCTATCTCACCCACATTCATCTCAGCTGGGCGCAGGAACTCTGCATCTACATGTTCGTGTGGATGGCCAAGTTCGGTGCCGCCTATGGCGTGCGTACCGGCATCCACGTCGGCGTCGATGTGCTGATCAACAAGCTGTCCACGCCGAACCGCAACAAATTCGTGATCTTCGGCCTGATGGCCGGTGCGCTGTTCACCGCCACCGTCGGCACGCTGGGCGCGGACTTTGTCTGGGAAATCGGCCACACCGAACAGACCTCGGCCGACCTGGAACTGCCGATGTGGATCGTCTATCTGGCCATCCCGGTCGGTTCCTACCTGATGTGCTTCCGCTTCCTGCAGGTGGCGTGGAACTTCATCCGCACCGGCGAGCTGCCGCACCATGACCACAGCCATGTCGAAGGCATGGACGACGAAGACGAAGTCAGCATCGGCGAAGCGATCCAGATCGCCGAAGAACGCGAACACGGCCATGCCGGCCTGTCCGACGAGGCGTGGGACAAGCAGCGTCGTGACGACGACAAGGAGAACAAATCGTGAGCGCGCTGATTATCTTCACCTTGCTGATCGTGCTGATGCTGACCGGCATGCCGATCTCGATTTCGCTCGGTCTGACCGTACTGACCTTCCTGTTCACCATGACCGACGTGCCGATCACGTCGGTGGCGCTGAAGCTGTTCACCGGCATCGAGAAGTTCGAAATCATGGCGATTCCGTTCTTCATCCTCGCCGGCAACTTCCTGACCCACGGCGGTGTGGCACGGCGGATGATCCGCTTCGCCACCAGCATGGTCGGCCACTGGCATGGCGGTCTGGGCCTGGCCGGCGTGCTGGCCTGCGCCCTGTTCGCCGCCGTGTCCGGCTCGTCGCCGGCAACCGTGGTCGCCATCGGCTCCATCCTGCTGCCGGCGATGATCAAGCAGGGCTTCCCGCCGCGCTTCGGTGCCGGTGTCATCACCACCTCGGGCGCGCTCGGCATCCTGATTCCGCCGTCCATCGTCATGGTGATGTATTCGGTCGCCACCAACACCTCGGTCGGACAACTGTTCATGGCCGGCGTGATCCCGGGCCTGCTGCTGGCCACGCTGCTCGGCGTGACCACCTGGTGGCGTGCCCGCAAGTTCGGCTATCCGCGCCTGGCCAAGGCGTCGGCATCGCAGCGGCTGCACGCGCTGCGCGAGTCGATCTGGGGTCTGCTGCTGATCGTGGTGGTCATCGGCGGCATCTATACCGGCATCTTCACGCCGACCGAGGCCGCGGCCATGAGTGCGGTGTACGCGTTCTTCGTCGCGGTGTTCGTGTACAAGGACATGAAGCTGAGCCAGGTGCCGAAAGTGCTGCTCGACTCGGCCAACATGTCGGCGATGCTGCTATACATCATCACCAATGCCGTGCTGTTCTCGTTCCTGATGACCAGCGAGCAGATTCCGCAGAACATGGCGGAATGGATGCTGAACCAGGGCATGGGACCGATCGCCTTCCTGCTGGTGGTGAACGTGCTGCTGCTGCTGGCGGGCAACGTGATGGAACCGTCGTCGATCGTGCTGATCATGGCGCCGATCCTGTTCCCGATGGCCATGCACCTCGGCATCGATCCGGTCCACTTCGGCATCCTGATCGTGGTCAACATGGAAGTCGGCATGTGCCACCCGCCAGTGGGGCTGAACCTCTACGTGGCGAGCGGCATCACCAAGATGGGCATCACCGAGCTGACCAAGGCGGTCTGGCCATGGCTGCTGACCATGCTCGGCTTCCTGGTGCTGATCACCTATGTGCCGGCCATCTCGCTGTGGCTGCCGAGAACGCTGGGCATGATGTCGTGATCCTGCGCTGCCCGTCCCCGCCACGGCGGGGCTGACGCACAGTCCGGCGCGCGGGCGGTCATTTTTCTGGCCGCCCGCGTGCGTTATCTTTCATGCATTTTCAATATCTGACATTTGACGTTTTTCTGGCCATCCGGTGACCGAAATCAAAATCGGTCATACCAATGGCTTGTCACGCCGCTGAATGGCTATAATGGTCGGCTCGCGGCGAACTTGTCAGACAACAATACCACCGTGTTCACAACCGAAAAGCCTCAACCAGGAGTGTCTTTCATGGACGAGCAACTGCGCCAGAGCGCCCTCGACTATCACCGTTTCCCCACTGGCGGCAAGATCCAGGTCTCGCCGACCAAGCCGCTCGCCACTCAGCGTGACCTTGCGCTCGCCTATTCCCCCGGGGTCGCCGCCGCTTGCGACGCCATCGTGGAAAACCCGGCTGAAGCCAACACCCTGACCGCGCGTGGCAACCTCGTCGCCGTGATCTCCAACGGCACGGCCGTGCTGGGCCTGGGCAATATCGGCGCACTCGCCGGCAAGCCGGTCATGGAAGGCAAGGGCGTCCTGTTCAAGAAGTTCGCCGGCATCGACGTGTTCGACATCGAAGTCGACGAGCACGATCCGGACAAGCTGGTCGACATCATCACCTCGCTGGAACCGACCTTCGGCGGCATCAACCTTGAAGACATCAAGGCGCCGGAGTGCTTCTACATCGAGAAGAAGTGTCGCGAGAAGATGAACATTCCGGTGTTCCACGACGACCAGCACGGTACCGCGATCATCACCACTGCTGCCGTGCTCAACGGCCTGCGCGTGGTCGGCAAGGACATCGGCTCGGTACGCCTGGTGGTGTCCGGCGCCGGTGCCGCCGCCATTGCCTGCCTCGACCTGCTGGTGGCCCTCGGCCTGCAGCCGAAGAACATCATCGCCTGCGACTCGAAGGGCGTGATCTTCAAGGGTCGTGACGAGAAGCTCGATCCGTCCAAGGCCCGCTTCGCCATCGACGACAACGGCATGCGCAAGCTGGCCGACGCGATGGTCGATGCCGACATCTTCCTCGGCCTGTCCGGCCCGAGACTGGTGTCGCCGGAAATGGTCAAGACCATGGCCGCGCATCCGCTGATCCTGGCCCTGGCCAACCCGGAACCGGAAATCCTGCCGCCGCTGGCGAAGGAAGCCCGCCCGGACGCCATCATCTGCACCGGCCGTTCGGACTTCCCGAACCAGGTCAACAACGTACTCTGCTTCCCGTTCATCTTCCGCGGCGCGCTCGACGTCGGCGCGACGACGATCAACGAGGAAATGAAGCTCGCCTGCGTGCGTGCCATTGCCGATCTGGCCATGGCCGAGCAGAACGACGTGGTCGCCAGCGCCTACGAAAACCAGGAACTGAGCTTCGGCCCGGAATACCTGATTCCGAAGCCGTTCGACCCGCGCCTGATCATCAAGATCGCGCCGGCCGTCGCCCAGGCCGCCATGGATTCCGGTGTCGCCACCCGTCCGATCGAGGACATGGATGCGTACATCGAGAAGCTGACCCAGTTCGTCTACAAGACGAACCTGTTCATGAAGCCGGTGTTCGCCGCGGCCAAGAAGGACAAGAAGCGCGTCGTGCTGTGCGAGGGTGAAGACGAACGCATCCTGCACGCCACCCAGGAAATCGTGTCGACCGGCCTCGCCTTCCCGATCCTGATCGGCCGGCCGTCGGTGGTCGAACAGCGCATCGAGAAGCTGGGCCTGAAGCTGCGCCCGGGCATCGACTTCGAGCTGGTCAACAACGAAAACGATCCGCGCTTCAAGGAATACTGGAGCGAGTACTACGAGATCATGAAGCGCCAGGGCGTGTCGCACGAGCTGGCCCGTCGCGAAGTGTCGCGCAAGACCACGCTGATCGGCGCGCTGATGGTTCGCCGCGGCGAAGCCGACGCGATGGTGTGCGGTACCTTCGGCACCTACCCGATGCACCTCGAGCTGATCCGTCAGGTGATCCCGATGGCCGATGACTGCCCGACGCTGGGCGCGATGAACGCGCTGCTGCTGCCGACCGGCAACATCTTCGTCACCGACACCTACGTGAACCCGGCCCCGAGCGCGGAGCAGATCGCCGACATCACCCGCATGGCCACCCAGGCAATGCACCGCTTCGGCATCGCACCGAAGGTGGCCCTGCTGTCGCATTCGAGCTTCGGCAGCGGCACCCTGTGCTCGGCCCAGACCATGCGCGACGCGCTGGACCTGATCCGCGAACGCCAGCCGGACCTGGAAGTCGACGGCGAAATGCAGGGTGATGCCGCTCTGGTCGAGCACATCCGTGCCCAGGCCATGCCGGACAGCCCGCTGAAGGGCAGCGCCAACCTGCTGGTGATGCCGAACGTCGAGTCCGCCAACATCAGCTACAACCTGCTGCGCGTGTCGGCTTCCGACGGCGTGACCATCGGCCCGATCCTGATGGGTCTGTCGAAGTCGGTCCACATCGTGACGCCGATCTCGTCGGTCCGCCGCATCCTGAACATGGTGGCCATCGCCGCCGTCGGGGCGATCGAACAGGCGTAATCCTCGCCGGCCGGCACCAGGGCTATACTGAACGGGCAACCCCTTGCGGGTTGCCCGTTTTTCTTTGGTTCAAACTGCCTGGAGCCGTCATGAGCGCCGATTTCAATCCGTCCGATCCGTTTGCCTTCCTGCGCCAGTTCTGGCCGCAGGGCGGCAGCCCGATGCAGCCGTTCATGCCCCCGCTGAGCGAGGAGGAAATCGAACGCAAGATCGGTGAACTGCGCGTGATCGAAAACTGGCTGACCATGAGCATGGGCATGCTGTCGATGCAGATCAAGGCGCTGGAAATGCAGAAGGCGGCAATGGCGGCGCTGAAGCCCAGGGACGACGCCCCGCCGCGCTGACGCTCAGCCCAGTTGCTGCTTTGCCAGCTCGCCAACCCGCGCCAGCGCGGCGCTGTAGCGGGCGTCGAGCGGATAGCAGCACGACAGCCGCATCGCATTCGCGTAGCGGCCGGACGGCGAGTACATCGTGCCCGGCATGACGCTGATGCGTTCGGCCAGCGCCGCGTGGCACAGCGCCACGGTATCCACCTGCTCCGGCAGCGCCACCCACACCAGAAAACCGCCGCTCGGCGACGTGGCCCGCGTGCCGGCCGGGAAGAATTCGCCGACCATGCCACGCAGCCGCTCGACCTGATCGGCGTAGCGCCGGCGCAGATTGCGCAGGTGATGGTCGTAGCCGCCGGACTCCAGAAACAGTCCGATCGTTTCCGCCAGCACGGCCGGTTCCGCGACCGACGAGCTGAACTTGAGCCGGCGGATGTCGGCAGCGAAACGCCCGCCCTCGACCCAGCCCACCCGGAAATCCGGCGCCAGCGTCTTGGTATAGCTGGCGCAGACAATGATCCAGCCATTGCGGTCGAACGCCTTGGCCGCCGGGGCCAGCGCCGGCGCGAACTGCAGCTCGGCATACAGCGCATCCTCGATCAGCGGCACCCGGTAGTCGTTGACCAGCCGCGCCAGCCGCTGCTTGGCCGCCAGCGACATGCTGAAGCCGAGCGGGTTGTGCACGTTCGGCATGGCCACCACCGCATCCAGCCGCTTTTCCGACAGCAGCAGCTCCAGCACATCCAGTGACATGCCGTGTTGCGGATCGGTTGGAATCTCCACCGCCTTCAGTCCGAGACTGGCCAGCAACGGCAGCAGATTGAAATAGGTGGGCGACTCCAGCCCGACCGTCCCGCCCGGCCGGGTCACGGCGCGCAACGCCAGTTGCAGTCCTTCCATGCAGCCATGCGTCAGCACGATATCGTCCGGAGCCAGCGTCATGCCGAGGTCGAGCCCGCGCCGGGCAATCTGCTGCCGCAGGCGTTCCGACCCCGGCGGCATCGAATAGGTGCTGATCAGTTCCGGCTGCCGGCGCAGCAGGCCGGACAGGATGCGGGCGAGCTTGCCGCCCGGGTAGAAATCGCCGCCGCGCGGACAGGCCAGCGCCAGATCGATAAAGTCCGGCCGCTGCTGCGCGCCCAGTACCGCCCCGATCAGGTCGAGCACGTCGCCCGAGGTGGCCCGGGCCGGTTCGGCCACCGGCGAGCCGAGCGCGCCACGCGGCGACGGCAGCCGGGCACGCACGTAGTAGCCGGACTGCGGACGCGCCTCGACCAGCCCGCGATCCTCCAGCGTGCGGTAGGCAGCCACCACCGTGTTCAGGCTCAACTGCCGGCTTTGCGACGCCTGTCGCACCGATGGCAGACGGCTGCCCGGCGCCAGCGTCCCGCGCAGGATGGCATCGCCGAGTTCGTCGGCAACGCGCAGGTAGTACGGCAGGTCGGGGGTGGCGGTCGTATTCATGGTGACAATCCGGTGGCAAAACACGGGTTACAGTTGAAAACAAATGCAATTGGCACCAATACAATACGTTATTACTGGATCTGTAACCATCCGGCGGGGCCTTTTACCATGGTGTCCATCTACCAAAGGATCCCTGCCATGCTGGATTTCGCCCTGTTGAGCTATGTCGCGGTGATGTCGATCACCCCCGGCCCGAACAACCTGATGCTGGCCACCTCGGGAGTCAATTTCGGCTTCCAGCGTACCCTGCCGCACGTCTTCGGCGTCAGCATCGGCCATGCGGTGCAGGTCACGCTGACCGCCACGCTGCTGGTCTTCATCCTGGCCGGCATGGATTCGGTCCGCCTGCCGCTGGCGGTCGCCGGCTGTGTCTACCTGCTGTGGCTGTCATGGCAGATCCTGCGCGCCGGCAGCCCGGAAGCGCGCGACAGCGCCCGGCCGATGAGCCTGTTCGGCGCCGCCCTGTTCCAGTGGGTGAACCCGAAAGCCTGGATCATGGTGCTGAACGCCGCCATCCTGTTCATGCCGCGCGACGGCCACGACCCGGCGACGGCACTGTGGCTGGGCCTGGTCTGCGCGGCGATCAACCTGCCGTGCATCGCGGTATGGGCGCTGGCCGGCGACCGGCTGCGCCACTGGCTGTCCAGCCCGGCCGCCCTGCGCGTGTTCAATACGGTAATGGCGACGCTGATGGCGGCAACGGCACTGTGGCTGCTGGTGGACGAGTTGCCGGCACTGGCCTAACCGGGCTGGCGGGACATGGCCGCCAGCACGCGCAGAATCTCCTCGGCGGTTCCCTGCGGCAGCTCCAGCGGAAACAGGTGACTGCCGGGCACCGGTTCGACGCGCATGCCGAACCGGCGCTCGACGAAGCGCAGATCGGCCGGGCCGATGACATCGGATGCGGCACCGGCCAGATACACCGCCGGCATGGCCAGCGGACGGGCGATGCGCGGGAAAATATGCGGCAGCGTGCAGTACACCTTGTGTTCGACCTCCGGGCGGAAGGTCAGCCGGACACCGTCGCCACTCGGTTCGCTGCCGAAGCGGACATAGTCGTCCAGCACCTCGGGGTCGAAGCGGGCGAACAGCGGCTTTCTGGCGAAGTGGGCATGCATTGCCTCGACGCTGTCGAACTGGTCGCGCCGCCCCAGCGCGATATGGGCCGGCGTGACCCGCTCGATCCGGCCCAGCCGCTTGGCCAGCCACAGTCCGCGCGAGCGCCAGCCCGACAGGATGGGCGAATCGAGGATCACCACGCCCGCGAACAACTCAGGCCGCTTCAGCGCAGCCAGCACGGTCAGGGCGCCGCCCAGCGAGTGACCCACGCCATAGACCGGCCGCCCCAGGCGTTCGACCGACTGGATCAGTTCGTCGGTCAGATGCGGCCAGTTGTCACTGACCGGAAAGCGCGGGTCGTGGCCGATGCGCTCGATACAGGCGATATCGTACTGGTGGCCCAGCGTCTCCAGCAGCTTGCGGTAACAGCCGGCCGGGTAGCTGTTGGCATGGGCAAAATGGATCAGTTCACGCATGAATTCAAACAATCGTTCAATTATTGTCTGACAGTCTAGCACCCGGAATCCGGGGTCCGGCATGCCGGACCCGAAAAAACGGTCGCGCCGGTCCGGACAAACGGAATTAACCATTGAGCCGCTCTCCGGCTTTTGTCATGATCCGCGTGTCTTGGTCCTGTCGGAAGCCGTACCTGCATGGGCCCCCTGAAAAAGAACCTGCCACGCGACAGACCCGAACGTCCCCGTCTCGGCGAAGCCTTGCGGACACTGCCCACGCGCTACTGGCTGCTGGCCGGCGCAGTCTGGCTGGTCATGGAACTGGTGACCGGCATCGGCTGGTACAAGCTCGAACACCAGCGCCTGCAGCGCAAGTTCGTCCAGGACACGGAAGAGCTGTACCTGCAGCTGTCGCAACGCTTCGACCGCAATGAAGGCGTGCTCAATGGCCTGTCGGCGCTGTTTGGCACCTTCGACCGCCTGTCGTTCGAACAGGTCCGGCGCTTTTCCGCCGCCATGCTGCGGCTGAATCCGCACCTGTACACCATCGAGCTGCTGCGCCGGGTCGACGGCAAGGAGCGGGCGCGCTTCGAGGCCGACATGAGCGCCGAAATCGGCCGGCCGTTCCATATCCGCGACTTTGCCGGCAAGCGACCGGCCCCGCTGCGTGACGCGCCGCCGCGCGACCTGTACTACCCGATAACCCTGATCGAGCCGGACATCATTGCCGCCCGCCCGATCATCGGACTGGATGCCTATCACGACAGCGCGCTGCGCGATTCGATCACGGCCGCCCTGACCTCCGGCGTGATGGTGCCGTCACAGGGCTTCACCCAGATAGAAGGCGGCCGCAGCTACGCGTTCAGCAAGATCATCGAGACCCACGGTATCCCGCATTACTCGTCCAGCGGATCGGACAGCCTGCTGATGCTGCTGGTCAACACCGAGCGGCTGCTGGCCACGCTCGGCCTCGACCGCAACCAGGACCACATTGCGCTGTGGCATCACCAGCTGCCGAAAAGCCACCCCGGCGCCCTGCTGTACGACAACGGACGCCTGGCGCCGCCGGGACCGATGATTTCGCTGTTCACGCTGAAGTACAGCCGCAATCTGTCCAGCCGCCACCAGCCGTTCGAGCTGACCGTCAGCCGCACCATCACCCCGGTGCAGCTGAACATGCTGCCGTTCGCGCTGCTGACGCTGACCAATCTGACAGCCGTGTTCCTTGGCGTGCTGTTTCTGCTGCAGCGTGCCGAGCACCGCCGCGTCGCCCGCCAGGCCACCGCCGAGCTGTTCAAGAGCCGCGAGCGGGCCAGCGTCACGCTGCAGGCGATCAACGATGGCGTGATTACCTTCGGCATCGACCGGCGCATCGAATATGTGAACCCGATGGCCTCGGCGCTGAGCGGGGTGATCGAGGCCGAGGCGGTCGGCCGCCTGGTCGATGACGTGGTGCGGCTGCGCTACGACTTTGCCCAGGCCATTCCGGCCAATCCGTTCACCCTCAGCCTGTCGACCGGCCATGCCATCGATCTGGCCGACAACAGCCTGATGATCAAGGCCAATGGCGAGGAATTGCTGCTGGAAGGCAATGTGTCGCCGCTGTTCGATCCGGCCGGCAATGTCACCGGCGCCGTGTTCGCCTTCCGCAATATGGGCCCGGTCCGCCTGCGCGCCCGCGCCGCGCTGGAAGAAAGCCAGCGCCGCCTGCGCGAACACGAAACCCATCTGGCCCATGTTGCCCGGCTGCATACCATGGGAGAAATGGCGAGCGGCATCGCCCATGAAATCAACCAGCCACTGACGGCCATCGTCAACTACAATCAAGCGGCACTGCGGTTGCTGGCGGACGAGGAACCGGAGTTCGACACCATCCGCCATGCGATCCGGGCGACGGCCAACCAGGCACAGCGTGCAGGGGAAATCATCAAGCGGCTGCGGGCCTTTGTTTCGCGCCAGTCCACCCAGCGGGCAACACTGGACCTGAACCGCCTGATCAGCGACGTGCTGGCGCTGGCCGATTTCGACCTGCGCAGCGCGGCCGTCACCATCGATACCGACCTGACCGAGCCGCTGCCGCTGGTCGAGGCCGATTCGATCCAGATGGAGCAAGTCGTGCTGAACCTGCTGCGCAACGCACTGGACGCGATCAAGCCAATCGAGCCCTGGGGACGAATTTTCATCCGAACCCGAGCCAGCGCAAAGCATGTGCAACTGGAAGTCGGCGACAATGGCACCGGGCTCAACACGGAAACGCTGGAAAGCCTGTTCCATCCGTTCTTTACCACCAAATCGTCGGGGATGGGCCTGGGCCTGACCATCTGCCAGTCCATCGTCGAATCGTTCGAGGGTTCCATCAGGGCCAGCAACCGCAGCGCCGGTGGCGCCCTGTTCACCATTGAAATCCCGGTCGCCAGCCGACCATCAGCCGATTCCAGCCCGAATGCTCAGTCCAGCCTCCCCTACTCCACGTGATCCGACCATCCACGTCGTCGACGACGACCCCGCCGTCCTCGACTCGGTCACCCTGCTGTTGCGTTCCCACGGCCTGCAGGCCGTGCCGTATGCATCGGCGCGCCAGTTCCTCGATGCCTACCAGCCCGGCCAGATCGGCTGCCTGGTACTCGACCTGCGCATGCCCGGCATGGGCGGTCTGGAACTCCAGCAGGCACTGAACGAGGAAGGCATCGACGTGCCGGTGGTGTTTCTGACCGGTCATGGCGATGTCCAGCAATGCAGTCGCGCGTTCAAGGCCGGCGCCATCGACTTTCTGACCAAGCCGATCGACGAGCTGGCCCTGGTCAATGCCGTGCGGCGCGGCATCCAGAGCAGCATCGACCGCCACGTCAAGCTGACCCAGACCCGCGAAATCGAGGAGCAGCTGACCCGGCTGACCCGGCGCGAACTGGAAATCCTGCGCTATATCGTCGATGGCCGCTCCAGCCGCGAGATCGCGCTGATTCTCGACCTGTCGCCGCGCACGGTGGAGGCGCACCGCGCCAACGTCTACAGCAAACTCGAAGTGCTGACCCTGGCCGATCTGGTGCGGCTGTACCTGATGGCGCTGTCCGACCAGCGACTGGCCGAACGACTGGCCAGCGGCCCGGCTTGAGCCGGACCGTGCCGGACCGCGGCCGGCGCGTATAATGGCCCGTTTTGCCCCTGACTTTGCCGCCGATGTCCCGCGAACTGCTCGACCCGATCGACCGACTGATAGCCGATTGCACCGCCCGCGACCGCCAGGCGCTGACCCGTCGTCGCCGTGAACTCGCCGACCGGCTGAAGGCCGGCAAGCCCGCCGAACGCCTGGCCGCGCAGCTGCAGGCCGAGGCCGGACGCTCGGCCGCCCGCGTCGCCGAACGCCGTGCCCGGCTGCCGGAACCCGAGTTCGACCCGATCCTGCCGGTCAACCAGAAGAAGGACACGCTGCTTGCCGCCATCGACAAGCACCAGGTGGTCATCGTCTGCGGCGAAACCGGCTCCGGCAAGACCACGCAGATTCCCAAGCTGTGCCTGGCCCTCGGCCGCGGCACGCGCGGGCTGATCGGCCATACCCAGCCACGACGCCTGGCCGCACGCGCCGTTGCCAGCCGCATCGCCGACGAACTTCACTCCAGCATCGGCGAGCTGGTCGGCTTCAAGGTCCGCTTCACCGACCGCACCTCGGACGCCAGCTTCATCAAGCTGATGACCGACGGCATCCTGCTGGCCGAAACCCAGACCGACCGCTTCCTGTCCGCCTATGACACCATCATCATCGACGAAGCGCACGAGCGCTCGCTGAACATCGACTTCCTGCTCGGTTTCCTCAAGCAGTTGCTGCCGCGTCGCCCGGACCTGAAAGTGATCATCACCTCGGCCACCATCGACGCCGACCGCTTCAGCCGCCATTTCAATGGCGCCCCGGTCATCGAGGTGTCCGGCCGCACCTATCCGGTCGAGATCCGCTACCGGCCGCTGACCCAGCGCGACGAGGACGATCGCGAACGCGAGATGGAGGACGCCATCGTCGACGCCGTCGACGAGATCGCCCGCCTCGGCGCCGGCGACATTCTGGTGTTCCTGCCCGGCGAGCGCGAAATCCGCGATACCGCCGAGGCGCTGCGCAAGGCGCGCATCACTACCCGCTACGACGTGCTGCCGCTGTTCGCCCGCCTCAGCAACGAAGAACAGAACCGCATTTTCAAGCCCGGCGGTGGCCGTCGCATCGTGCTGGCCACCAATGTGGCGGAAACCTCGCTGACCGTGCCCGGCATCAAGTACGTGATCGACACCGGTCTGGCGCGGGTCAAGCGCTATACCCCGCGCGCCAAGGTCGAACAGCTGCTGGTCGAAAAAATCTCGCAGGCCGCGGCCCGCCAGCGCGCCGGTCGCTGCGGCCGGGTAGAGGCCGGGGTGGCGGTGCGGCTGTACGACGAGGACGACTTCAACGCCCGCCCGGCATTCACCGACCCGGAAATCATCCGCTCGAACCTGGCGGCAGTCATTCTGCGCATGGCCGCGCTGCGACTCGGCGCGGTGGCCGACTTCCCGTTCCTGGAACCGCCGTCGTCGCGACTGATCGCCGATGGTTACGACATGCTGCACGAGCTGGGGGCGGTGACCGAACAGGGCGAGCTGACCCCGCTGGGCAAGGAACTGGCACGCATCCCGGTCGACCCGAAGATCGGCCGCATGCTGCTGGCTGCGCGCGACTTCCACTGCCTGCGCGAAATGCTGATCCTGGTCAGCGCGCTGTCGATCCAGGACCCGCGCGAGCGGCCGTTCGACGCCCGCGACGCCGCCGAGCGCGCGCAGGCCCGCTTTGCCGACGACAAGTCCGATTTCCAGAGCTATCTGGCGCTGTGGGACTTCTTCGACGACGCCCTGAAACACAAGAAATCGAACAAGCAGCTGGTACAGCTGTGCCATGACCACTTCCTGTCGCATCTGCGCATGCGCGAATGGCGCGAGCTGCACGGCCAGCTGTCGCAGATCGCCGGCGATCTCGACCTGCGCGCCAACGATACCCCGGCCACCTTCGAGCAGTTGCACAAGGCGCTGCTGACCGGCCTGCTCGGCAATATCGGCATGAAATCCATGGACGGCGACGATTACCTCGGCGCCCGTGGCATCCACTTTCACATTTTCCCCGGTTCCGGCCTGCGCAAGGCCAGGCCGAAATGGCTGATCGCCGGCGAACTGACCGAAACCAGCCGCCTGTATGCGCGCTCGGTCGCCGTGATCCAGCCGGAATGGGTCGAATCACTGGCCCTGCACCTGGTCAAGCGCCACTACTTCGAGCCGCACTGGGAAAAAACCCGCGGCGAAGTGGTCGCCAGCGAACGCGTGACCCTGTACGGCCTCAATATCGTGCCGCGCCGCATGGTCAGCTATGGCCGCATCGACCCGGCCGAAGCCCGGCAGATCTTTATCCGCGAAGCACTGGCCAATGGCCAGTTGAACAGCAATGCGCCGTTCTTCCGCCACAACCAGCGCCTGATCCGCGAGGTCGAGCAACTGGAGCACAAGGCGCGCCGCCAGGATGTGCTGGTCGACGAGGACACGCTGGTCGCGTTCTACGACGAACGGCTGCCGGCCGAACTGTGCGACACGCGCAGCTTCGATGCCTGGCGCGAAAGTGCCGAGCGCGACGACCCGCAGGTTCTGTTCCTGACCCGCGAATACCTGATGCAGCACGCGGCGGAGAACATTACCGAAGAACAGTTTCCGCCGACGCTGGACAGCGACGACGGCCCGCTGAAGCTCAAGTACCGCTTCGAGCCCAACCACCCGCTCGACGGCGTGACCGTCGACGTGCCGCTGGCGGTGCTGAACCGGCTGCCCGGCGCACGGCTGGAATGGCTGGTGCCGGGCATGATCCGCGAAAAACTCACGCTGCTGATCAAGTCACTGCCGAAGCAGAGCCGCCGTGCCTGCGTGCCGGTGCCGGACTTCGTCACCCGCTTCCTTGCTTCTCAGCCGGATCAGGACGCCCCGATCCTGCCGCAACTGGCGGCCTTTGTCCGCAAGGCGACCGGCCTGACACTGGAAGCAACCGACTTCGATCCGTCCGCGCTGCCGACGTACTGCCAGATGAATATCCGCGTGCTCGACGACGGTCGTCAGGAGCTGGGGCTGGGCCGCGATCTGCTGGCGCTGCAGAAGCAGTTCGGCGCGGCAGCGCAACTGACCTTCCGTGACTCGTCGGCCGAGTTCGAGCGCGACGACGTCCAGGCCTGGGATGTCGGCGATCTGCCGGAAAGCATCAAGTTCGCCCGAGGTCGCCAGCAACTGGAAGGCTTCCCGGCGCTGTGCTGCGAGGACGAGCGCATTGCCCTGCGCCTGTTCGACACCGCGCAGGCCGCCGAGAGCGCCCATCGGCGCGGCGTGATCTGCCTGCTGCAGCGTGAGCTGAAAGAGCACATGAAGCAGATGCAGAAGGGACTGCCCGGCTTCACCCAGATTGCCCTGCAACTGCGTGGCGTCGCCAATGCCGATGCGCTGCTGGATGATGCGATCCAGTGCATCTGTGACCGCGCCTTTATCGGCGAGGATGCGCTGCCGCGCAGCAAGAAGGCCTTCGACGAGCAGAAGAAGCGCGCCCGCACCCGGCTGCCGGCCGTGACCCAGGCGGTCACGCAGATGCTGAATGCCATTGCCGCCGAGTATCCAAAGACGGTACAGATGGCCGAACGGCACAAGCTCGGTCCGAAACTGGCCATCGAGCTGCGGGAACTGGTCTACCCGGGTTTCCTGCTGGCGACACCGTGGTCGCAACTGCCGCAGCTGCCGCGCTATCTGAAGGCCAAGCAGTTGCGCATGGAGAAGTATGCCGCCAACAGCCAGCGCGACGGCCAGCGCGGCGCGGAAGTCACCGGCCTGTGGAACCGCTGGGCCGACAAGGTCGCCGAGCTCGATGCGCGCGACGGCGCGCCGGAGCGGCTGCGCGACTACCGCTGGCAGATCGAGGAGCTGCGCGTGTCGCTGTTCGCCCAGGAGCTGAAAACGCCGTACCCGGTATCGGTCAAGCGGCTGGAGAAAAGCTGGCAGGAACTGAAACTCGGCAGCTGACACAGAAATGGCATGGCTTGCGCCATGCCATTTTTTCATGCGACTAACGGATTTCATCAAATGAAAACCGTAATCCATTGCTGGATGATCAGCCCTGTTACATGAAGGTTAAGAAGGGAAGTAAAAAATCCCAGCTGTTCAACCGTGCCACCACGAATTAACCCAAACATCCCACGGGTCCATTTTGACCTCCCGGCCTGAAAGATTAAGAAAACCCTGATCAGGGCTTTAATCATCAGCAACGACGGGCTTGAAGTCAATCCGCAACACAGTCAGATAATTCTGATTTATTAAACAGAATTATCCAGACCTGCATCTGCAATACTGTCCTGCATTGCAGACCATTTCCGATTTTCAGGCTGCCTGCCAGTAATCCACAAACAACTGCAATACCTGTTCTCCGCGCCATTCATTCGCATTGAGCTGGAATACCGCCTCGATCCGTTCCGGCAGCCAGTCACACTGGTTGAACAGCATGGCCTCGAACTCGGCGCCATCCTTGCCCAGCGTCAGCTTCAGGTGTTTTTCGCCGACAATGCGCTGGCCAAGCACGCGGAAGTGATCGCGGAAACTCGGCGCCGGAAAACCCTGGCCCCAGGCGGTCGACGCCAGCTGCAGCGCCGTTTCCAGCCGCATGTCGCAGGCGGCGATGGCGCCGTCGGTTTCAATGCGCCGGGTCAGCATGCTGGCGTCCAGCCACTCGCGTGCCACTTGCTCGAAAGCGGTGACGAAGCGGGAAAAATCGGCCTCGTCCAGCGTCACCCCGGCCGCCATGGCATGGCCGCCGAATTTTTTCAGCACCCCCGGTTCCCGCTTGCTGACCAGATCCAGCGCATCGCGCAGGTGGAAGCCGGGAATCGAACGGCCCGAGCCCTTGATCTCGCCGCTGTCACCGGGTGCGAATACCAGTGCCGGACGATGGAAACGCTCCTTCAGCCTGGAGGCGACAATGCCGACCACGCCCTGGTGCCAGTCGTCACGGTACAGCGAGATGGTGTAGTGCTCGGCCGGATCGACTTCGGCCAGTTTGGCCAGTGCCTCGTCCTGCATGCCGTGTTCGATCTGCCGCCGCTCCTTGTTCAGCCGGTCGAGCTCGCGCGCCAGTCGCAGCGCCTGTTCTTCATCGTCGCTGAGCAGGCATTCGATGCCGAGCCGCATGTCGTCGAGCCGGCCGGCCGCGTTCAGCCGCGGCCCGAGCATGAAGCCAAGGTCGAAGCTGGATGCCTTGTGGATCGGCCGGCCACTGGCCGTGAACAGTGCACGGATGCCGGGTGAGGCGCGTCCGGCGCGCATGCGCTTGAGCCCCTGCTCGACCAGAATGCGGTTGTTGTCATCCAGTCGCACCACGTCCGCCACCGTGCCGAGCGCCACCAGGTCCAGCAGCGGCGCCAGATTGGGCTGCCCGGCCGGATCGCCCCAGACTCCCCGCTCGCGCATCTCGGCACGCAGCGCCATCAGCACGTAGAACATCACGCCGCAACCGGCCAGGTTGCGCGACGGGAACGGACAGCCGGGCTGGTTCGGGTTGACGATCAGCGCATCCGGCAGTGTGTCGCCGGGCAGGTGATGGTCGGTCACCAGCACTTCGATGCCGCGCGCCCGTGCCGCATCGACCCCGGCCACGCTGGCGATGCCGTTGTCGACGGTGATGATCAGGTCCGGCTCGCGCGTCGCCGCCAGGTCGACGATTTCCGGCGTCAGCCCGTAACCGTATTCGAAGCGGTTGGGCACGATGAACTCGACCACCCCGCCCAGCAGGCGCAGGCCCTTGACCGCGATCGCACAGGCGGTGGCCCCGTCGGCGTCGTAGTCGGCCACGATCAGCATGCGCTGCCGCCTGGCGATGGCATCGGCCAGCCGGGCGGCCATGCGGGTGGCGTTCTTCAGTTGCCGGAACGGCAGCAGCCGGGTCAGGGTGTAGTCGAGCTGGATGGCGTCGTCGACACCGCGTGACGCATACAGCCGCGCCATCAGCGGGGACAGGCCCTGCCCGGCCAGGTGGCTGGCCAGTTGTTCGGGTACGGGACGGGTAACGATCAGGGACATAGGCTTTGCAGGCGCGCCACGCCGCCACGGAAGCGGACGGCGATGGCTCGCGGAAGAATTACAACAATCGGGCCAGCGTACGCGGCCGTTTCCAGCATTGCCAGCGCGCGGCCGGCGTCAGTGTAGCGCTGAAACCGCGCGGACCCGGCACCAGGATGCGCAGATGACCGGGCCGGCCGGCCCGCAGCGCGGCAGCCAGCGGCGCGAACCAGTCGCGCTCCAGTGCCTGCAGCGCCTCGCGCCAGCCCCAGGCATCGCGATACTGCGCCGCGCCCTCCAGCCGGTCGATCAGCACCAGCGTATCGCCGTCCATCGCTCCGGCCGGCAGTCCGGCAAAGGCAAAGGGCACCGTACCGCTTTCGACTCCGGACAGCGAAGCCAGTCCGCGCAGCAGCGGCGCATCCGCCAGCACCTGCCGGTAGCGGGAGGTCGGCGTGACCGACGGCCAGTCGCCCTCGCCCCAGAACCAGACGCTGTTGATGACCGGCTCACCGGCGCTTTCGCGTTCGGCATTGACCGGCTCGGCAAACAGCAGCATCTGCACTTCGTTCAGCCAGCGGTGCCACTGCATCGCTTCGGCGCCACGCGGCAGGTGACGGTCGATATTGTCACCGATCACCGACTCCAGCCGGGTGAAGCTGGCGCCAAACGGCGATGGCCGCTCGACATACCAGCGATCCGGCGCCGGAGCATGAAAGACCAGCCCGTCCCCGACGAAGAAACGGTTCAGTGCCGCGACCAGTGCATCGGCCTCGCGCTGTTCGATATGCATGATCCCGCTGTCGGCCAGCACCAGTGCATCGCGTTCCGGCCGCAGGAACACCGGATCGGCCCGCAGCCAGTGCCCCTGCCGGGTGTCGAGACCGTCAGCCAGGCCGCCGATCCGCGCCACCGGTGCCTGTTCGAGCCCGAACAGGCCGGCGGCCACCTCCTCGAATGCCGTTGTCGCGTGCGGCGACAGCGTCGCCCGCGACAGCAGCCAGCCCAGTGCCGGCAGGTCGAGGTCGCGGGTGACGTCGCTGACATTGTCGGCCGGCCACGCCAGCCCGGGCAGCAGCAGGTCCAGCGTCATTGCTGCCCGTACGGCTGGCCGTTGTTCATGCTCGGATTCGGCGCAATGGCGCTGAAGTGGAACACGATGCCGAACACCACCAGCGGACCGGCGGTACGCTGCCAGCGCATGACGTAGCGCGGAATGCCGCCGCCCTTTTCAGGCGGAATGCGCTCGATTTCCGGCGCCGCCAGCGGCGGATGGCCGGCAGCCGGCGGCGGCGGGGCGAAGCGCTTCTCCAGCGCCGGCACCGTATCGCCGGCCACGACCGCCTGCTCGAACTGCTGCCGCATGACACCTGCTTCGTCATAGAACGGTTTTACGTAGGTGAAATAGGTCCAGCCGATGCCGAACAGCACCACCCAACCGGATGCGGTGACAAACAGGGCGACCAGTTTGCCGAGAAAAAGCAGGAGTTCTTTCATGGGATCCATCGACGCCGCAGACCGCGCGGCACAAGGGTTGATCCCCGCCACACGGGGTGCGGAGCGGGGTGGAGGGCAGGCCATTCTGGCCGCCGGCATATCGACAAGCACTTGATTTATGTAATTTTCATTGCAAAAATCCGGTTCACCATGCCTGCGATTTCTTATAGAATCGTGCGCTGTTTCGACCCCTACTCGACGGGTCCCGGCAAGCAGGGAGCGGCCGGGGCTCCCGGTCACCGAACCTTGGGCGCGTGCGGAGAGGCATGCAACCAAGCTAAAGACCAGCACAATGGATTATCGCAAACTGCTCAGATTCCCGCAAAACCACGAATACAACTTCCATCTGGCGCATGCCGGCTGGCTCGCCGTTGCGGCCATGCCGCTGCTGCTCGGCGTCGCCACCGCATTCGCCGTGGCGCCGGGCAATGCCAGCCTCGACGTGCAGGTGGAAACCGTTACCCAGTCGCTGGCCCTGCCGCGCTTCGAGATGCCGGCGTCCAGCGGCACGCGCTACTGGCGCGCCGACACCATCTCGCGCGGCGATACACTGTCCGGCGTCATGCAGCGCATGGGCGTCAGTGCCAGCGAAGCCATGGGGTTCATCAAGCAAAGCCGCGTCGGCCAGGGCCTGCTGCGCCTGCCGGCAGGCGAAACGCTGCATATCCAGACCGATGACGCCGGCGAGCTGTTTGCCGTCCGTTATCTGAAGGATGACCAGAACGGCGAAAAGAACCTCATCAACATCCGCAAGACCGCATCGGGCGAATGGGCGGTCAATGCCGATGCCATCGAGGCGGTGGCCATCGACACGCCGTCGTCGATCCGCGTGCTGAAGTCGTTTGCCAGTTCGGCGGCCAGCAGTGGCTTGCCGAAGGATGTCCGCGCCCAGCTCGATGAAATTTTCTCCGACCAGATCGACCTCGACTCGCTGCAGCGCGGCGACGAAGTCAACCTGGTCTACCAGACCCTGTACTACGACGGCGAAACCATCGGCGCCGGCCGCGTGCTGGCCGCCGAGGTCAAGCGCGGCAACCGTACCTGGCATGCGTACTACGCGGCACACGACGACGAGTCGGGCAGCTATTACGACAGCAACGGCCAGCCGCTGCAGAAGGGCTTCGATGCCCGCCCGGTCGACAATGCACGCGTCAGTTCCGGCTTCGGCTACCGGCGCCACCCGGTGCTCGGCGGTCTGCGCCTGCACCAGGGCATCGACTACGCCGCGCCGTCCGGTACCCCGATCCGCGCGGCAGCCGACGGGACGGTCGCCAACGCCGGCACCGAATCGGGCTACGGCAATGTGGTGCGCCTGCGCCACAACAACCGCTATGAAACCGTCTATGCGCACATGAGCCGGTTCGGCAACTACCGCAGTGGCCAGACGGTAAAGGCCGGCGACATCATCGGCTATGTCGGCTCGACCGGCCGGTCGACCGGCGCCCACCTGCACTTCGAGGTCCGGGTTGGCGGCACGCCGGTCGATCCGACGGTGAATGCCGTGCCGGCGCCCCGTCTGACCGCCAGCGCGCTCAGTGCATTCCGCAAGGCCAATGTCGCGCTGGACCAGCAGATCGACGTCGTCGCCAGCGCGCCGAACACCACCACGCTGGCGCGGCTGGACTGACTCCGGCGGCCGGCAACCGCTACAATCACCCCGTTGCCAACGCGCGGGGTTTTTCATGTCCGGTCCTTCCGAATACTTTATCGGCCTGATGTCCGGCACCAGCATGGACGGCGTCGATGCCGTGCTGGCCGACTTCGCCGGCGGGCACCCCCGGGTGGTCGGCGATGCCCACCGGCCGTATCCGCCCGGACTGGCGCCGCGCCTGCTGGCGCTGCAGGCGCCGGGCGGCGATGGCGACGCGCTGGACGAAAGCCTGCGCCTGTCACTGATGCTGGGCGCGCTGTATGCCGACGCCGTCGACGCCGTGCTGGCACGCTGCGACATGCCGGCGACGGCGATCCGTGCGGTCGGCTGCCATGGCCAGACCGTGCGCCACGCACCACAGCACGGCTATACCCTGCAACTGAACGCGCCCGCCCTGCTGGCGGAGCGCTGTGCCATCGACGTTGTCGCCGATTTCCGCAGCCGCGATCTGGCTGCCGGCGGCCAGGGCGCGCCGCTGGTACCGGCCGTCCATGCCGGGCTGTTTGCCACCAGTGGCGAGTCCCGTGTCATTCTCAATCTTGGCGGAATTGCCAATCTGACCCGGCTCGATCCGGCCCGGCCGGTCATCGGCTTCGATACCGGCCCGGCCAACATGCTGCTGGACGCCTGGTGCCAGCGCCACACTGGCCGCAGCTACGACCAGAATGGCGACTGGGCCGCCAGTGGCCGGGTCGACGGCGCGCTGCTGCAATGGCTGCTGGCCGACCCGTATTTCGCCGCGCCGGCACCGAAGAGCACCGGCCGCGATCTGTTCTCGCCCGGCTGGCTTGATGCCCGCTTGTCCGGCACCGAAGCGCCGGCTGATGTGCAGGCCACGCTGGCAGAACTGACCGCTGCCAGCGCGGCCGACGCGATTCTCGCCTGCAGCCCGGACGTCGACGCGGTCTTCGTCTGCGGTGGTGGCGCCTTCAACCGCGATCTGATGGACCGGCTTGCACGCCGGCTGACGCCACGCGTGCGGCTCGAACACACCGGCCGGCTCGGCGTGCCGCCCCAGCAGGTAGAGGCACTGGCCTTCGCCTGGCTGGCGCGCGCCTGCCTCCGCCGCGAGCCCGGCAATCTGCCCGGCGTTACCGGCGCGGCCGGCCCGCGCGTGCTCGGCGCGATTTATCCTGCCATGTAGTCTGGGTGCTGACGGATCGAGTGGCGCCGGTACAGGCCCGGCTGATTGCGCTGGCTGCAGGGCACGGCAGGATCCTGATTCACCCCCACTCTCCCCGCTCTCGCCGCCGCGAGAGAGCCTCGCTTCGCTCGTCCGTTCTTCGTGGCATGCCTGCTGCGCAGTCCTGGGCGCTGACGGATCGAGTGGCGCCGGTACAGGCCCGGCTGATTGCGCTGGCTGCAGGGCACGGCAGGATCCTGATTCACCCCCACTCTCCCCGCTCTCGCCGCCGCGAGAGAGCCTCGCTTCGCTCGTCCGTTCTTCGTGGCATGCCTGCTGCGCAGTCCTGGGTGCTGACGGATCGAGTGGCGCCGGTACAGGCCCGGCTGATTGCGCTGGCTGCAGGGCACGGCAGGATCCCTGATTCACCCCCACTCTCCCCGCTCTCGCCGCCGCGAGAGAGCCTCGCTTCGCTCGTCCGCACGTCGTCATTGTCATAAACGGCAGGGGCAAGCGCAGGAGGGGCGCCGGGATTCCTCGCCGGCCTGCAGGGACTGGCGGCAAGCGTCGCGCTTTCGCATATAATCCGGGGGTTTTTTCCAGTCGGACCAGCATGCGCTTCTTCAAACGCAAGGCCGTCGTCAAAAATGCGCCGACCCCCTTACCCCCCCAGATTGCAGGCCTCCTGCAGGAAGCCTGGTGGCTGGCGATGGTCGCGTTCGGCGTCTATCTGGTACTGATCCTGGCCAGCTACTCGCCCAGCGACCCGTCGTGGTCACACAGTGCCAGCGGCCAGCTGGCGGCGACCAACTGGGGCGGGCAGTTCGGTGCCTATTTCTCGGATTTGCTGCTGTACATCTTCGGCCTGTCGGCCTGGTGGCTGGTGGTGTTCTTCGGCAGCGCCATCGTCTGGGGCTATCGCAAGATCCGCCGGCTGTCTCCGGCGCTCGACCGGGTGACGGCCATTACCTGCAGCGGCTTCCTGCTGGTCCTGATTGCCTCCAGCGGGCTGGAGGCATTGCGGCTGAACGGCGTGCATCTGGACCTGCCGCTGGCGCCGGGCGGCATGCTCGGCCACTTTGTCGGTTTTGGCCTGCGTACCCTGACCGGCCCGATGGGTGCCCTGCTGATCCTGCTGCTCGGCTGGGCGGTCGGCGTGTCGCTGTTTACCGGGCTGTCGTGGCTTGATGTCATGGAGCGGGTCGGCGGCGCGATCGAAGACGGCCTGCTGAAGCTGAAAAACGCGTGGGAAGCCCGCCAGGACCGCAAGATCGGCCGCGAAACGGCACAGCAGCGCGACGTCACCATCAAGCAGGAAAAGAAACGCCAGGAAGACAAGGCGCCGGTGCGCATCGAACCGCCGGTGCTGGAGATTCCGGTATCGGCCAAGGCCGTCCGCCAGGAGGAAAAGCGCCGTGCGCCGCAGCAGCAGGCACTGTTCGACCCGCCAGTGCACGATACCGGTTCCGGTGCGCTGCCATCGCTGTCGCTGCTGGCGCCCCCGCCGGCGGTGCAGGAGACCGTCAGCCCGGACACCATCGAATACACATCGCGGCTGATCGAACGCAAGCTGGCCGACTTCGGCGTCGAGGTGAAGGTCATTGCGGCCTACCCGGGTCCGGTCATCACCCGCTATGAGATCGAGCCGGCGGTCGGCGTCAAGGGCGCGCAGATCGTCAGCCTGATGAAGGACCTGTCGCGCGCACTGTCGCTGGTGTCGATCCGCGTGGTCGAAACCATTCCCGGCAAGACCTACATGGGTCTGGAGCTGCCGAATGCGAAGCGCCAGATCGTCCGCCTGTCGGAAATCGTCGGCGCCGACGCCTACCAGAGCGCCAGCAGCAAGCTGACGCTGGTGCTCGGCAAGGACATCGCCGGCAAGCCGGTAGTGGCCGACCTGGCAAAAATGCCACACGTGCTGGTGGCCGGCACCACCGGTTCCGGCAAGTCGGTCGCCATCAACGCCATGATCCTGTCGCTGCTGTACCGGGCCACGCCGGAAGAAGTGCGCCTGATCATGGTCGACCCGAAAATGCTGGAAATGTCGATCTACGAAGGCATTCCGCATCTGCTGGCGCCGGTGGTGACCGACATGAAGCAGGCGGCCAATGCGCTGAACTGGTGCGTGGCCGAGATGGAGCGCCGCTACCGGCTGATGTCCAAACTCGGTGTGCGCAACCTGGCCGGCTACAACCAGAAGATCCGCGACGCAGCCAAAAACGGCGAGTCCATTCCGAATCCGTTCAGCCTGACGCCGGAGCAGCCGGAGCCGCTGGATGTCGAACCGATGATCGTGGTGCTGATCGACGAACTGGCCGACCTGATGATGGTCGCCGGCAAGAAGATCGAAGAGCTGATCGCCCGGCTGGCGCAGAAGGCGCGTGCAGCCGGCATCCATCTGATCCTCGCCACCCAGCGTCCGTCGGTCGACGTGATCACCGGCCTGATCAAGGCCAATATCCCGACCCGGGTCGCGTTCCAGGTGTCGAGCAAGGTCGACAGTCGCACCATTCTCGACCAGATGGGGGCGGAAGCGCTGCTCGGCATGGGCGACATGCTGTTCCTGCCGCCGGGCACCGGCTATCCGCAGCGCGTGCATGGCGCCTTCGTCGCCGACGACGAGGTGCACCATGTAGTCGAATTCCTGAAAACCACCGGCGAACCCAACTATATCGAGGGCATTCTGACCGGCGAGGCAGCGATGGACACCGCGTCCGCCGTCGGCGACATTCCCGGCTTTGCCGCGACCGACGGCGACGAGGATGGCGAGAACGATCCGATGTACGATCAGGCAGTCGCCATCGTGCTGAAGACACGCAAGGCGTCGATTTCGTCGGTCCAGCGCCACCTGCGCATCGGCTACAACCGTGCGGCAAGACTGGTCGAGCAGATGGAAACGGCCGGTCTGGTCTCGGCGGCCGAGCACAATGGCAACCGCACCGTACTCGCGCCGGCCCCGCAGGAATAAACAGCCCGATCATCATCCGGCGGGCTTTTTACCGGCAAATCAACTAGCATCGGGGCTTTGCCGCCCCTTCCCTTTCGTCATGAGCCAAGCGACCGAAACTTCCCGTTCCGCCGACAAGATCGGTGTGCTGCTGGTCAACCTCGGCACCCCGACGGCACCGACCGCCGCTGCGGTCAAACCCTACCTGCGTGAATTCCTGTCCGACCGGCGCGTGGTCGAACTGCCGGCGCTGCTGTGGCAGCCGATCCTGAACGGCATCATCCTGAACACCCGACCCAGGGCATCGGCGGAGAAATACGCGTCCATCTGGCTGGCCGACGGCTCGCCACTGGACGTCTACACCCGCGAGCAGACCCGCCTGCTGGCCGGGGCGCTGGCCACACGCGGTCATGACGGGCTGGTGGTCGACTATGCGATGCGCTATGGCGAGCCGGCAATCCGTTCCACCATTGCCCGCCTGCAGGCACAGGGCGTCGACCGGCTGCTGGTGCTGCCGCTGTATCCGCAGTACTGCGCGGCCACCACGGCGACGGTATGGGATGAGGTGTGCCGGCTGATGCTGACCCTGCGCGACATCCCGGCGCTGCGGCTGGTCAAGCACTATGGCGACGACCCTGGCTATATCGACGCGCTGGCACACGGCATCGATGCCTACTGGAGCGAGCACGGCCGCCCGGACGTGCTGGTCACCAGCTTCCACGGCATGCCGCGCCGCACGCGCGAACTGGGCGACCCGTATTACGACGAGTGCCAGGACACCGCCCGCCGGCTGGCCACGGCGCTGGGACTGGCAGATGACCAGTGGCGCTGCACCTTCCAGTCCCGCTTCGGCCGTGCCGAGTGGCTGCAGCCGTATACCGCGGCAACACTGGAACAGCTTGGCCGCGACGGCGTCGGCCGGGTGGATGTCGCCTGCCCCGGCTTTGTCGCCGACTGCGTGGAAACGCTGGAAGAAATCGGCATCGAGGGCAAGCAGATCTTCCTCGACGCCGGCGGCAAGGTGTTCCACGCCATCCCGTGCCTGAACGACAGCCCGGCATGGATCGCCGCACTGGCCGACCTGACCACTCGCGAACTGGGCGGCTGGTTGCCCGCAGCCTGAGTTCACACCACTGGCGAGTGCTCCGGCCGGCACGAGCGGGTCTGGGTCACGCGCCCGTCCGGATCAACGCTTTCCAGCCGGACATCGAAGCCCCACAGCCGGGCGACGTGTTTCAGCACCTCGTCCGCGCTGTCGGTCAGCGGCCGGCGATTGTGCTCGAAGTGGCGCAGCGTCAGGCTGCGATCGCCGCGCACATTGACCGACCAGACCTGGATGTTCGGCTCATGGGCGCTGATGTCGTACTGGTCGGCCAGCGTCTGCCGCACCTTGCGATAGCCGTCCGCATCATGGATGGCCGGCACGTACAGTGATTCCTCGCTGTCGTCGTCGCGCACGGCAAAGAAGCGGAACTCGCGGATCAGCGCCGGCGACAGGTACTGGGCAATGAAGCTTTCATCCTTGAAGTTGCGCATCGCAAAATCAAGCGTCTCCCGCCACGGCGTGCCGGCGATATTCGGAAACCATTCGCGATCCTCGTCGGTCGGGTGCTCGCAGATGCGCCGGATGTCGCGGTACATGGCAAAACCCAGCGCATACGGATTGATGCCGTTGTAGTAGCGGCTGGTCACCGGCGGCTGGTACACGACATTGGTGTGCGACTGCAGGAACTCCATCATCGCGCCATCAGTCAGCAAGCCCTTGTCGTACAGGCGATTGAGAATGGTGTAGTGCCAGAACGTCGCCCAGCCCTCGTTCATTACCTGCGTCTGCCGCTGCGGATAAAAATACTGCGCGACCTTGCGCACGATGCGCACGATTTCGCGCTGCCACGGCTCCAGCAGCGGGGCGGATTTCTCGATGAAGTACAGCAGGTTTTCCTGCGGCTCGGCCGGAAAGCGCACTGCCTCGCTGGCACCATCCGCGCTGGCGCGGCGCGGAATGGTGCGCCACAGGTCGTTGACCTGTGACTGCAGATAGGACTCGCGTTCGGACTGGCGCGCCCGCTCCTTGGCCATCGACAGCCGTGCCGGCCGCTTGTAGCGGTCGACGCCGTAGTTCATCAGTGCATGGCAGGAGTCGAGCAGTTCCTCGACCGCCTCGACGCCATAGCGTTCCTCGCACTCGCTGATGTAGTGCCGCGCAAACACCAGGTAGTCGATGATCGCCGAGGCATCGGTCCAGGTGCGGAACAGGTAATTGTTCTTGAAGAAGCTGTTGTGCCCGTAGGCGGCATGGGCGATGACCAGCACCTGCATGGTCATCGAGTTTTCTTCCATCAGGTAGGCGATGCACGGATTGGAGTTGATGACGATCTCGTACGCCAGTCCCATCTGCCCGCGCTTGTAGCTCTTTTCGGTCGAGACGAAGTGCTTGCCGAAGCTCCAGTGGTGATAGTTGACCGGCATGCCCACCGACGAGTAGGCATCCATCATCTGTTCGGCGGTAATGACTTCCAGCTGCACCGGGTAGATGTCGAGGCCGAATTCGTCGCACGCCACGCGCCGGATCTCGCGATCGTAGTCCTCGATCAGCGGGAAGGTCCATTCCGATCCCGTCGAGACGGGCCTTGTGTTGTCGTTCATGCGACCCCCTGTGACAGCGCTACTTGGTCCGCTGCGACTGCTTCTTGAACAGTTCGCGGAACACCGGATAGATGTCGCCTGCAGTGCGGATCTTCTGCATGGCGAAGTGCTTGTGGTGCTCGGTCACGCGCAGGTACTCGTACCACAGGTTCTGCGGTTCGCCCTCGGTAATCTCGATGTAGGCGAAGTACTGGACCAGCGGCAGGATCGCCTCGTCGAGCAGGCGGCCGCAGGTGGACGAGTCACTGTCCCAGTTGTCGCCGTCCGAGGCCTGTGCACAGTAGATGTTCCAGTCCTGGGTCGGAAAACGCTGGACGATGATGTTGCGCATCAGGTTCAGCGCCGACGACACCACGGTGCCGCCCGATTCGCGCGAATGGAAGAATTCGTGCTCGTCGACCTCGACCGCGCTGGTGTGGTGACGGATGAACACCAGTTCGATCTTCTCGTACTGCCGCTGCAGAAACAGGTACAGCAGGATGAAGAAGCGCTTGGCGACATCCTTTTTCTGCTCGTCCATCGAACCCGACACGTCCATGATGCAGAACATCACCGCCTGGCTGGTCGGCTGCGGACGCTTGATGCGGTTGTTGTAGCGCAGGTCGAACGGATCGAGGAACGGGATGCGGTGGAAGCGCTGGCGCAGGCTGTGTACCTCGTCGCGCAGGCTCTTGACCAGGATGACGTCCTCATCGTCGTCCTCGATCGCCTGATCGAGCCGCTCCTCGGCGTCGGCCAGCCGGGCCAGCGTCGGCGCGCCCATGGCGATGCGCCGCGACAGTGCGCCGCGCAGCGAACGGACGATATTGATGTTGGCCGGCGTACCGTCATTGGTGAAGCCGGCGCGCACGCTCTTCATTTCCTCGGTACCGAGCAACTGGGTCTTGACCAGGTTCGGCAGGGCGAGGTCGTCGAAGAACACGTTGAGGAACTCCTCGCGCGACAGCTGGAACACGAAGTCATCCTCGCCGCCGCCGTCGTTGCTGGCCTTCCCGCCACCGCCGCCGGCCCCGCCGCCGCCCGGCGGGCGCGGAATGTGGTCACCGCGGACAAACTCTTCATTGCCGGGATGCACGACCTCGCGCACGCCGCCCGACCCATGCCGGAACGACGGCTCGGAGATGTCCTTGACCGGAATGCTGACCTGCTCGCCGTTTTCGATATCGGTGATCGAGCGCCCCTTGATGGCGCGCGACACCGACTCCTTGATCTGGCTCTTGAAACGGCGCAGGAACCGTTCGCGGTTGACCGCGGACTTGTTCTTGCCGTTCAGGCGCCGGTCGATGAGGTGCGACATGTTCTCTCTCCTGTGGCTGGCCGGCGTTGTCGCCGCCGGTCCTGCACCTGTACGCGCGCGGTGCCTGCGAGCCCCCGGACCGTCTCCCTGCCTCGCCACGATGAGCGGGCGAGCGCAGCGGGGTTCCCTCGCGGTGGCGAGGCCGGAGGGCGTCGGGGCGGATCAGGCGGACTGCGCGCCCACAAATCCCGCTATCAGTCGGGCATGTACCGACGCCACGGCCACCGTCGGTACCCCTCCATGAGCAGTCCGGGGCGGCAATTGCCGCCGCCCGCGCGTCAAGACGACTTGCGCACGCGCAGATACCATTCGCACAGCAGACGCACCTGCTTCGGCGTATAGCCCTTGGTCACCATCCGGTTGACGAAGTCTTCGTGCTTCTGGGCATCATCCGCACTGGCCTTCGCATTGAAGCTGATGACCGGCAGCAGTTCCTCGGTATTGGAGAACATCTTCTTCTCGATCACCGTCCTGAGCTTCTCGTAACTGGTCCAGTGCGGGTTCTTGCCGGCATTGTTCGCCTTCGCGCGCAGCACGAAGTTGACGATCTCGTTGCGGAAGTCCTTCGGGTTCGAGATCCCGGCCGGCTTTTCGATCTTTTCCAGTTCGTTGTTCAGCGCATTGCGGTCGAACGACTCGCCGGTATCCTGGTCGCGGTACTCCTGGTCCTGAATCCAGAAGTCGGCGAAGGTCACGTAACGATCGAAGATGTTCTGCCCGTACTCCGAATAGCTTTCAAGATAGGCGGTCTGGATTTCCTTGCCGATGAATTCGACGTACTTCGGCGCCAGATACTCCTTGATGAACGTCATGTAGTGCTGCTCGATCTCCTGCGAAAACTGCTCGCGCTCGATCTGCTGCTCCAGCACATACAGCAGGTGGACCGGATTGGCTGCGACCTCGCTGTGATCGAAGTTGAACACCTTGGACAGGATCTTGTACGCAAAGCGGGTCGACAGCCCGGACATGCCCTCGTCGACGCCGGCAAAATCGCGGTATTCCTGGATCGATTTGGCCTTCGGATCGGTGTCCTTCAGGTTTTCGCCGTCATAGACCTGCATCTTCGAATAGATGCTGGAATTCTCCGGTTCCTTGAGCCGGGACAGCACGGCGAACTGCGCCATCATCTTCAGCGTGCCGGGGGCGCAGGGTGCATGGCCCAGCGACGAGTTGCGCACCAGCTTCTCGTAGATCTTCACCTCGTCGGACACGCGCAGGCAATACGGCACCTTGACGATATAGATGCGGTCGAGGAAGGCTTCGTTGTTCTTGTTGTTCTTGAACTGCTTCCACTCCGACTCGTTCGAGTGGGCCAGGATGATGCCCTCGAACGGAATCGCGCCGAAGCCCTCGGTGCCCTTGAAGTTGCCTTCTTGGGTCGCGGTCAGCAGCGGGTGCAGCACCTTGATCGGTGCCTTGAACATTTCGACAAATTCGAGCAGTCCCTGGTTGGACAGGCACAGGCCGCCGGAGTAGCTGTACGCATCCGGATCGTCCTGCGCATACTTCTCCAGCTTGCGGATGTCGACCTTGCCGACCAGCGAGCTGATGTCCTGGTTGTTTTCATCGCCCGGCTCGGTCTTGGAGATGCCGATCTGGCGCAGCACCGACGGATAGCGGCGCACGACGCGGAACTGGTTGATGTCGCCGTTGAACTCGTGCAGGCGCTTGACCGCCCACGGGCTGGGGATATTGCGCAGGTAGCGGCGCGGAATGCCGTACTGTTCCTCGAGGATCGGCCCGTCCTCGTCGATGTTGAACAGGCCCAGCGGCGACTCGTTGACCGGGCTGCCCTTGATCGCATAGAACGGCACCCGTTCCATCAGCTCCTTGAGCTTCTCGGCGATCGAACTCTTGCCGCCGCCGACCGGCCCCAGCAGATAGAGAATCTGCTTCTTTTCCTCCAGCCCCTGCGCGGCATGGCGGAAATAGGCGACGACCTGCTCGATCGCCTCCTCGGCCCCGTAGAAGTCACGGAACGCCGGGTAGACCCGGATCACCTTGTTCATGAAGATGCGCGACAGCCGCGAGTCCGAGCGGGTATCGGTCAGTTCCGGTTCACCGATCGCCAGCAGCATGCGCTCGGCCGCAGACGCGTAGGCACCCGCGTCCTGCTTGCACAGATCCAGGTACTCGCTGAGGGAAAACTCCTCTTCCCGGGTGCGGTCGTAGCGAGAGGCGAAACGTTCGAAGATGTCGGTGTTCATGGCCTGGCTCCTGTGCTTATGGGCGTTTCGGCACCGGAACCCACCCTGACGGGCAGGCCGTTCATTCCGGTACCGGTCGGCATCCTTTTGTGATTGGAGTGTGGAACGTCGCGATAGTTCTCACTTGGGATATAGCACAGCGTGGCGCCCGGCAAATTCGCTTTTCACGCATCCGGCACGGCCGCGACGGAAAATCGGAATCATCCTGCATGGTGCCGGGCGTCAGCCATGCCGTTCAACGATGCGGAAACCGATCTCGTACAGCCCGCCGCCGACCGAATTGCAGCGCCGGACCTCGGCCTTGACCCGCAGCGGTGCACTGGGCTGGCCGCCGACGTCCGGCGCCTGGATGGCGATGACGATATGCTCGCCGGCCCGTGGCACATAATCGCTGCGCAGGGCCAGCCCGTCGGAACCGAGGTCGATGCACAGCGCGTCGATGTCGCCGTCCAGCGTCTCCATCCGCGCCGGCAGCGAGACTGGCAGGCGCCGCCCCAGCCGCCGGTCGCGCCGGCGATCAAACGGCACGTTCACGCGCCAGCGTCCCGTCGAGGAACTGCTCGAACCAGTACAGGCCGGTCAGGGTCTTGCTGTCGCACAGCTCGCCACTGGCCGCCAGGCGCCGGACTTCTTCCAGGGCCAGTGGCAGCACGTCGAGAAATTCGCCCTGGTCCAGCTCCCGCGCCCCCAGGCTCAGGCCCTCGGCGACGAAATAGACGATGCGTTCATTCGAATAGCCGATGCACGGATAGGCAACTGGCAATTGCCACCAGTCGCTGGCGGTATAGCCGGTTTCTTCCTTCAGCTCGCGGCGGGCGGTGGCCAGCGGCGACTCGTCCGGATCGATCTTGCCGGCCGGGATTTCCAGCAGCGCCCGACCGACCGGATAGCGGTACTGGCGCTCGAACACCAGACGGCCATCGGGCAGTACGGCAAACACGGCGACCGCGCCGGGGTGGGTCACGTACTCGCGCTGCGAGGTGGCCCCGTCCGGCAGGCGCACGGTGTCCTTCATCACATTGAAGAAATGACCCCGATAGGCCAGCGACGATTCAAGCTTCCGTTCAGTCAGATCCACGTTCCCGTATCCGTTTCTTCCATGCCTGTACCACGTACCACCGCCAGCCCCAGTCGGTCAACAGATACCCGAGCACGGCCAGCGTCAGCGCCAGCGCAACCAGTCCGACCGCCAGTGACGGCCCCAGCGACAGGGCCCAGCGGCCCAGCGCCTCCATCCATGCCCAGATCCCGTCCGGCCCGAGTTCGGGCGCCGGCACCACCTCGCCACCGCGCGCGCCGGTCAGCAGCTTGCCGTATTCGTATGCCAGCAGATACAGCGGCACGATGGTGAACGGATTGGTATACAGCGTGGTGGCCAGCGCCACCGGCAGGTTACAGCGCAACCACAGTGCCAGCAGGCCGGCCGACAGCATTTGTGTCGGGCCCGGCATCAGTCCGCAGAACAGGCCGACTGCCACCGCGCGCGCCACGCTGCGCCGGTGCAGATGCCACAGATCGGGCCGGCGCAATGCCGGTCCCAGCCACGACAGCCAGCGATTGGCGGCAATCTCTTCCGGACCGGGCAGATATTTCTTGAACCATTTGCGCGCCATGCGAATCCTTAGGCTGAAGGGGGCCGGACATCATGCGCCCGATGTCCAAACACCTGTTTGAAATCAGCTTGCGCCATTTCAAACGCTCGTTTAATCTATGTCCATGGTCTTGAGGAGACTGCAGTTCCGCCGGCGCCGGCGCACACTTGGCCGCCCGGCAAGGTCAGAATCAGAGAAGCAAAGAACCGAAGAGAGAACCGGTGCCCCACCCACCGGACGATTCTACCCTCCCGCTCAACGTAAAGACGTCGACCACGTGATCGCGTCAACATCCACCGTATCCGGAGAAACGACATGCCTGCCTACAAAGCGCCGCTGCGAGATTTCGACTTCGTGCTGAACGAGCTGATCGAGGTGCAGAACATCATCCCGACCCTGCCGGGCTATGAAGAAGCCACCGCCGACGTGTTTGCCTCGTATCTGGAAGCGGGAGCCAAGTTCTGCGAAAACGAGCTGTCGCCGATCAACCGCGCCGCCGACGAGGAAGGCTGCCTGTTCGACGCCGCCACCCACAGCGTGAAGACGCCGGCCGGCTTCAAGGAAGCCTACCAGCAGTTCTGCGAACTGGGCTTCACCGGTCTGGATTGTGATCCGGAATACGGCGGTCAGGGCATGCCGAAGGTGCTGGGCTTTCCGATCATGGAAATGCAGTGCTCGGCCAACGTCGCCTGGTCGATGTACCCGGGCCTGTCGCATGGCGCGTACTCGGCCATCCACGCCCACGGCACCGACGAACAGAAGGCCACCTATCTGCCGCATATCGTTGCCGGCGACTGGACCGGCACCATGTGTCTGACCGAGCCGCATTGCGGCACCGACCTCGGCCTGCTGAAGACCCGCGCCGAGCCGAACGATGACGGCAGCGTCAGCATCACCGGCACCAAGATCTTTATCTCGGCCGGCGAACATGACATGAGCGACAACATCATTCACTTGGTGCTGGCCCGCCTGCCGGATTCGCCGAAGGACGTGAAGGGCATCTCGCTGTTCATCGTGCCGAAGTTCCTGATCAACGCAGACGGTTCGCTTGGCGAACGCAATACCGTGTTCTGCGGCTCGCTCGAACACAAGATGGGCATCAAGGCCAATGCCACGGCCGTCATCAATCTGGATGGCGCGCGCGGCTACCTGATCGGCGAGAAGAACAAGGGCCTGGCCTGCATGTTCACCATGATGAACGCAGCCCGCCTCGGCTGCGGCATGCAGGGCCTGGGCCTCGGCGAAGCCGCATTCCAGGGCGCGCTGGCCTATGCCAGGGAACGCCTGCAGATGCGTTCGCTGAACGGCCCGGTCGCTCCGGAAAAGCCGGCCGACCCGATCATCGTCCACCCGGACGTCCGCCGCATGCTGCTGACGCAGAAGGCGTACACCGAGGCCGGCCGTGCACTGACCGCCTTCCTGGCGCTGCAACTGGACATCGAGGAAAAGTCGACCGACGACGCCGCCCGCCAGGACGCCGCCGACCTGGTCGCGCTGCTGACCCCGGTCGCCAAGGCGTTCATGACCGACAACGGCTACACCGCCACCAATATGGGCATGCAGGTGCTCGGCGGCCACGGTTTCATCCGCGAATGGGGCATGGAACAGCTGGTGCGCGACTGCCGCATCTCGCAGATCTATGAAGGCACCAACGGCATCCAGGCCATCGACCTGCTCGGCCGCAAGGTGCTGATGGATCAGGGCCAGAAGCTGCGCAAGTTCACCAAGATGGTGCACAAGTTCTGCGAAGCCAACGCCGGCGATGCGCAGCTGAAGGAATTCGTCGAACCGCTGTCGGCGCTGAACAAGCAGATCGCCGAGATCACCATGAACATCGGCATGGCCGCGATGATGAACAAGGACGAGGCCGGCGCCGCCGCCACCGACTACCTGCGCCTGATCGGTCACCTGACCTACGGCTACTTCTGGGCCTGGATGGCCAGGGTTGCCGCCGGCAAGGCGGAAGGCTCGGCCGAAGCCGCGTTCTACAATGCCAAGATCAGCACCGCGCGCTTCTACTTCAGCAAGCTGTTCCCGGAAACCCAGTCGCTGATCGTCACGCTGAAGGCTGGCGCCAAGCCGCTGATGGCCCTCGACGCGGAAGACTTCGCCTTCTGAGGCGGCAAGCCGGTCCGGACCGCGGCGACAGTGCCGCTGTCCGGCCGACTGACGGGTTTCACCGCCGTCGCGACGATGGCGGACCGGTTCTCTCTGATGGCACCTTCGGGTGCCTTTTTTCATGCTGGCGTCAGGTAACACTTGTTTACAGAAAACTCTTTTGCTTAACCGTTTCGCATCATCCGTGCAGGCAGAATCCATACCGTATCCAGCGCGCAGTGCGCCGCACGAAAGGACCCATGATGCAACTGTTCAACAAGATCCCCAATCCGCGTCTTCTCCGCCACCAGCTCGGCCTCAACCAGGAAGCATTCTGGGGCAGCGTCGGCGTGACCCAGTCCGGTGGATCGCGCTACGAGTCCGGTCGGGACATGCCGAAGGCGGTCCGCGAGCTGGTGCGTCTGGTTCATGTCGAAGGCCTCGACCTGTCGCGCATCCGCAATGACGACTTCGCCATCGTCGAGTATCTGCAGCAGGCGCACCCGGACCTGTACAAGCATCTGCATGGTGCCGTGCAGGCGGCGCGGGCGGCCCGGCAGATCTCGCCGCTCGACACGCCCGAATCCGGCACATCCCGCCAGCGGTAACATCCATTTACAAGTAGGTGTGGCGATTTCGCGAATACATACAAATACGGATGTATGATTTCCGTGTCGTCACTACCCCGTTGCGAAAGCCGCCGATGCCCAACTTCACCAAGATCAACAATCCGCGGGAAATCCGCCGCCGCCTTGGCCTGAACCAGCAAACATTCTGGGGCCGGGTCGGCGTGACCCAGTCCGGTGGCTCGCGCTACGAATCCGGACGGGAAATGCCGAAGCCGGTGCGCGAGCTGCTGCGTCTGGTCCATATCGAGCAGATCGATCTGTCCCGGGTCCGCCGCAACGACCTGGAAGTGGTCGACTACCTGCGCAGCACTCACCCGGATCTGTACAAGAGCCTGAAGAAAGCCATCAGCGCCCAGCACCGGCAGGAAGCGGCTGCCCCCGGCTACTGATCCCCCCGCTTCATGCACGGCGTGCAAGCCGGCGATCAATCTCGGCATAAAGGGTAAGGGACCCTCCCCCAATTGGTGCGCCAGGGCATACACTGTCAGCCCGTTTCATGACCTGACGATATGCCGCCATGCCAGCCCCTACCCTGTCCCGCTGCTTATTGACCCTGTCCCTGCTCGCGGCCGCACCGGCCATGGGCAGCACGCTGATCTACTGCTCCGAGGGCAGTCCGGAAGGCTTCGATCCCGGCCAGTACACGTCCGGCATCACCTTTCAGGCGCTGTCCGGTACCGTGTACAACCGGCTGATCGAATTCGAATCGGGTTCGACCCGCATTCGCCCCGGTCTGGCGGAAAGCTGGACCGTGTCACCCGACGGCAAGGTGTACACCTTCCACCTGCGTCGTGGCGTCAAGTTCCACACCACGCCGTATTTCAAGCCGACGCGCGATTTCAATGCCGACGACGTCGTGTTTACCTGGACGCGCTACGCCGACGCGAACCAGCCGTTCCGCAAGGCCTACCCGACCGAATTCCCGTATTACGCCGACCTGGGCCTGGACAAGATGCTCGACCGGGTGGAAAAGGTCGACGACCATACCGTCCGCTTCGTGCTGAAACAGCCGAACGCCGCCTTCCTGCAGGATACCGCGACCGATTTCGCCGGCATCCTGTCGGCCGAGTACGCCGGCCAGCTGCTGAAACGCGGCACGCCGCAGGACATCAACCAGAAACCGGTCGGTACCGGTCCGTTCCAGTTTCGCAGCTACCAGAAGGATGCCAGCATCCGCTTCACGAAAAACCCGGCCTACTGGCGCGGCAAGGACGTGAAGATCGACAATCTGGTCTATGCGATCACGCCGGATTCGGCCGTGCGCGCACAGAAGCTCAAGTCCGGCGAATGTCATGTCACCGCCTACCTGAAACCGGCCGACATCGAGACGCTGAAGCGCGATCCGCACATCCGCATGCAATCGCTGCCGGGGCTGAATATCGGCTATCTGGCGTTCAATACCAAGAAGAAATGGCTGGACCGCACCGACGTGCGCCGCGCGCTGGACATGGCCATCGACAAGCAGGCCATCCTCAAGGGACTGTATGGCGAAACCGGCATCCTGGCCGATCACCCGATGCCGCCGACGCAGTGGGGCTACGATGCCAGACTGAAGGGCCAGGGGCATGACCCGAAACAGGCGGCCGCCTTGCTGAAGAAGGCCGGTGTGCCGGCCGGTCTGGACATTGCGCTGTGGGCGATGCCGGTCCAGCGCCCGTACAACCCGAACGCCAAGCGCATGGCCGAGATGATCCAGGCAGACTGGGCCCGGGTCGGTGTCAGGAGCCATATCGTCAGCTATGAGTGGGGCGAGTACAACAAGCGCGCCAAGCGTGGCGAGCATGATGCAGTGCTGTATGGCTGGTCGGGCGACAACGGCGATCCGGACAACTGGCTCGGCGCATTGCTGGCCTGCGATTCGATCGGCGGCAGCAACTACGCCCAGTGGTGCAATCCGCAGTTCGACAAGCTGGTGACCGACGCCAAACTGAACAGTGACCCGAAGGTGCGGACCCAGCTGTACTCGAAGGCCCAGGCCGTGTTCATGAAGGAACTGCCGTTCAGCCCGATCGCGCACTCGATCGTCTACAAGCCGACCCGCAAGGAAGTGCAGAACTTCCGCATCAGCCCGCTGATGCTGCTGTGGGAAGGCACGTCGATCCGCAACTGACGGCAGGCCGCCGGAAGCCCGACCCGGCTTCCGGCGGCCCGTGGCTTACACCGTAAAGCGGCGGATGGCACCTTTCAGCGTGCCGGACAGGGTTTCCAGCCGCACCGACGCCGTCGAGCTTTCCTGGCTGGCGGCGCTGTTCTCCTCGGCCATCTGGGCAATGCTTTCCACGTAGCGGGCGATATCGGCGCTGGCGACCTTCTGCTCCTGCACCGAACTCGCTACCTGACTGACCCCGACCCCGACCTGGCGCACCGAGCTGCTGGCCTGTTCCAGCGATGCGGTCACGGTCTGCACGCACTGCCGGCTGGTTTCCAGTGCGCCCAGCCCCACGGAAATGCTTTTCACCACCTGCTCGGACTGGCTGTTCAGCACCTGCGTTACCGAGGCAATTTCGCCAGCCGACAGCGCGGAACGCTCGGCCAGTTTGCGCACTTCGTCCGCCACCACCGCGAACCCCCGTCCCTGCTCGCCGGCACGCGCAGCTTCGATCGCCGCATTCAGCGCCAGCAGATTGGTCTGGTCGGCAATTTCGCGCACCTGCTGCGTCATGTTGCTGATTGCATTGGTATTGCCGATGAACGACTCGATCTCGCTGGCGATGGATTCGACCGAAGCCTTGACATGATCGATCTCGCCCTGCAGCAGCAGAATGCTCTGCCCGCTCTTGTCCGCGTTGTCGAGACTGGTACTGGTCAGTACCCGCACCTCGTCACTGGTATCGGCGATCGAGGCCACACTGACCGTCAGCTGTTCGACCGCCGCCGCGACAGACGATGCCGAGTCCGCCTGCGAGCTGGAACTCAGCGCCACCTGCTGCGCCGTCGACGCCAGCTGGCTGCTGGCCGCGGTCAGTTCGTCAGCGCCGTCGTGAACCTGGCGCACGATCTGCTGCACTTCACCGACAAACTCGTTCACGCCGGTGGCAATCTGCGCGAGTTCATCGCGGGATGCGATCGGCAGCCGTTCATGCAAATGGCCTTCCTTCAGCGGCTTCAGCTTGTCGAGCATGTGCCGCAGATTGCGCTGCAGCGACCGCGACAGCACCAGCACGAAGCCGACGATGACCACCGCCGCCAGCGCCAGCAGGGCGACCGTGATCATGTAAGCGCGATCGAACGCGGCCATGGCCGACGCGCTGCCTTTCCTGGCTTCGTCGGAACGTGCAGCGATAAATGCGTTCAGTGCTTCGCCGAGCGGCTTGAACTGCGCGTTGTACAGCGGCACGAGGCGGGCATTGGCCGCTGCCGCGTCCGTTTTGGCAAGCTGGATCAGCGCCTGGCTGTCTTGGTCGTATTTCTGCCAGGCATCGAGGATCTTCTGCAACTCGGCACGCACCTGCGGACGCTTGATCGCCGCCAGGATCCTGCCCTGCCGGTCGACGATGGTCTTTTCCGCATCCGTCATGACCGCTGCGGTTTCCGGCAATGACGGATCAAGCATGATGGTCGACAGGGCGCTGGCCTTGATCTCCACCAGCTCGCGGGTATACAGGTCACGCCGTCCTGCCGTTTCCAGTTCGTCCTTCGCCTTGCCCAGCTCAAGAAAAACCGTCAGCAGCACGATGCCGAGCATGCCGCAGGTCACGACGGCGAAAATCCTGAGTTTGTTTACGATGGTCATGCAGCCTCCCGGAAATGGTGTCGCCGGCCAGCGACAGGGGCGAGTCTTCTGTGGCCACACCACAGGCGCCGCCCATAATAGTCCAGCATCATAACAATGATGCGATGGAATGCACGTCCCCGCCACAGTGCATTAAGGCATGAATGGTAATGAAATGTTGCACCGGCATCGTGCACTGGCTGTGCAGCTCGTCGCCTGCCCCGTCAACGGGCCATGTCATCGGCTAGAACGGGAAGCGGAGCCGCCCGGCTCCGGCGTCGTTCAGACCAGGAGACATCATGATGCATATCCAGCCCTATCTGTTTTTCAACGGCCGCTGCGAAGAAGCCCTCGCGTTCTATCAGGGCGCGCTGGGTGCCGAGCTCACCCAGCTGATGCGGATGAAGGAAAGCCCAGAGCCACCTCCACCCGGCATGATGCCTCCCGGCTCGGAAGACAAGATCATGCATGCCAGCCTGCGCATCGGCGACACCACGCTGATGGCCTCGGATGGCAACTGTCAGGGGCAGGCCAGCTTCCAGGGCTTCTCGCTGTCGCTGACGCCGGCCGACCCGGCCGAGGCCGGGCGGCTGTTCACGGCACTGGGCGATGGCGGCAAGGTGCAGATGCCGCTGGCCAGGACCTTTTTCTCACCGTGTTTCGGCATGGTCGAGGACCGCTTCGGCGTGTCGTGGATGATTTACGTCGCGGATTGAGCGGCGTATCCGGCCAAGTCTCAAGGCATCCATGTGCCATCGGCAATGTGCTGGAGAACAGGTTTCCGGATCAAGCGCACAGCATCGTTCCAACCATCGTGCGACCGCCACTTCGACGGTCTGCCCGACACGATCTGCCTGCCGAAACCGCAGATTCCGGACGACTCAGTCGATCTCGACCTGCGAGCCTTTCAGCCACGCCTTGCCGCCGATACGGTCCTCGTCGATCACCAGCCGCCGATGGCCGATGCGGATTTCGACACCGACGTGAAAGCGCTTGCCCGCCACCACCGTGGCGCCGCCCGACAGTGTCATCCGCTGTTCGAGGTCGGCCAGCCTGAAGCCGATCTCGGCCAGTTCGCCCTTCATCTGCCCGATGCTGCGCTGGATTTTCTCCAGCATCTCCGGGGTGGACTTGTCGCGGTGCTGCTCCATGAAGATCAGCACCTGCAGCAGTTTGCCCAGCTCATCCAGCTTGTGCTTGCGCGCCTGCTCGGCTTCCTGGTGCGCGGCCTGCACGCCGGGATGGAAACCGGCCTGCAGCACGGTCGGCAGACCGGACGGCTGTCCAAGGACGGCGGCCTGAATGCGCTGCAATGCACAGGTCTTGCCACCGCTGATGCCGCCCGATTCGACCAGCACGCTGTCGCCGGCATTCACCTCGGCCTGGCGGATGCCGCGTTCGGCACGCACGCAGCCGCCAGCGTCGATCCGCGCGCTCTCGATAAAGCGCGCGACCACGCTGCCTTCGCAACGGATGACGGCGGTGTCGGCTCCGCCGGATTTGCCGATGATGCCGCCCTTGACCGACACATTGCCGCCGGCGACCACTTCGGCCGCCTCGATGGTGCCGGTGACGACAATGTCGCCACCGACGTGAACGGTCATGCCGGCGCGGATATCGCCCTTCACATTCAGCGTGCCGTCAAAATCGATATTGCCGGAAGTCAGGCCGACCTCGGCCACATCGACCACCTGGGTGACATTGACCCCCTTGTCCAGGAACGACGGCGAACCGGCCACGGTCGCCACCAGCAGGTCGGGATCGGCCGGGTCCGGCGCCACGCCGACCAGGCTGCTGGCGAAAGGCAGGTCCATGACCGGACTGGCCGGCACCGGCATGCCCAGCACGTCCTTGCCCGGCAGGCCCTGCCGCGCCGGCTTGCGCCGCATCAGCGGGGTACCGACGCCGACCAGCACCAGCACGCCCATGCTGCGGTAGTCGACCGAGGTGGATTCGTCGTCATCGCCCGGCGTCACCGGTGCTTCCAGCACACTGGTAAAACGGGTCGGCTGGCCGGAGGTCGGCGGCTCGCCGCGAGCGATCACCTTGCGGTCGCAACTGCCGGCCACCAGGGCTGCGCGCAGCGTATCCATCTGCACACCATGTACGATGCGCCGGGCGCGAATGGCATCGCGCACTTCTTCCGGCGTGACCGGCTTGCCACCGGCCGGCGGCACGATGGTCAGCCAGGCACTCATCGAGTCTTCGGCGACACTGACTTCGCAGACGCCGTCCTGCACCTCGCCGATCGCGGCGGCGATCACGCCCTTTTCGGTCTGGCAGCGATTGACGAAGGCTTTCAGCGCCACATCGTCCAGTGCCGCATCCTTCCAGCCCTTGGCCAGCAGCCCGTCCAGCACGCGGTTCCGGTCCGGCGGTACCGACGGTGGATCCTCGACCGGCTCGTAACGGACCAGAATCTGACTGCTCTTCGCCTTCTGCTCGCCACCAAGCTCAAAATGGATGCTCACACCGTCGCCTCATGTAATTTTCATTCATTCTGCCGTTCGTCAGACAATGCCTCAAGTCATAGCTCAAGACTTCTGATCTACGGCAAGCCGCAACACCATTGGCATGAATGAACAATGCCCGGCGCGTACCGGGCATTGTCGTGGCTAAACATGGCTTAGCCAAGCAATAGCGCATCGTCGGCCAGCACTTCGCCGCGCGTACGCTCGAACAGCGCCAGCAGATCGGGCACGTCCATCTTTGCCCGCTGCTCGCCACTGACGTCCAGCACCACCCGACCCTGATGCAGCATCACCGTCCGGTCGCCGTGGTCGAGTGCCTGGCGCATCGAGTGGGTGACCATCAGTGTGGTCAGCTGGTTCGACTTCACGATCTGGTCGGTCAGCTCCAGCACGAAGGCGGCGGTCTTCGGATCGAGCGCCGCGGTGTGCTCGTCGAGCAGCAGGATGCGCGACGGCTTCAGCGACGCCATCAGCAGGCTGACCGCCTGGCGCTGGCCGCCGGACAGCAGGCCCATGCGGTCGGTCAGACGGTTTTCCAGCCCGAGCTTCAGAATGGACAGCTTGTCGCGGAAAATCTCGCGCAGCGCCGGCGTCACCGCGCGGCCCAGACCGCGGCGTTCGCCGCGCTGCCAGGCCAGCGACAGGTTTTCCTCGATGCTGAGCCCTTCGCAGGTACCGGCCATCGGGTCCTGGAACACGCGGGCAACCAGTCCGGCACGCTGCCAGGCATTCAGCCGGGTCACGTCCCTGTCGTCGATGGACAGCGTGCCCTCATCGACGATCAGGTCGCCGCTGATGGCATTCAGGAAGGTCGACTTGCCGGCACCGTTGCTGCCGATGACAGTAACGAACTGGCCGGCCGGGATCGACAGGTCCAGTCCGCGCAGCGCCCGGTTTTCGATCGGCGTGCCGGGATTGAAAGTTTTGGTCAGTCCAGTGGCCTGCATCATTTTCCGCGCCCTCCGAGGGATTTCCGTACCCGCGATTTCAGCGTCGGCAGCACCAGGGCAAAGCCGACCAGCACGGCAGTAATCAGGTTCAGGTCCTGTGCCTGCAGACCGATGAAGTCGGCCGTCAGCGCCACGGCGATAAACAGCCGGTACAGGATGGCGCCGATCACGGCCGCCAGCGTCACCACCCACAGCGAGCGGCTCGGAATCAGCGTTTCGCCGATGATGACCGCCGCCAGACCGACGACGATGGTGCCGATGCCCATCGAGATGTCCGAACCGCCCTGGGTCTGCACATACAGTGCCCCGGCCAGCGCGATCAGCGCGTTGGAGATGGCCATGCCGAGCAGCGTGGCGCGGTCGGTCGAAATGCCCTGCGAGCGGGCCATGCGCGGGTTGGCGCCGGTGGCACGCATGGCCAGACCGGCCTGCGACGCAAAGAACGCATCCAGCGCCAGCTTGGCAATGACCACCACGCAGGCCAGCACCAGCGGCTGAATCCAGTAGGCGCTTTCGCTGCCTTCGGTCACGAACGGGGCGAACACGGTCGGTTCGCCGATCAGCGGCACGTTCGGCGCCCCCATGATGCGCAGGTTGATCGAGTACAGCGCGATCATCACCAGGATGCTGGCCAGCAACTGCAGGATGTTCAGCCGCACATTGAGCCAGCCGGTGACAAAGCCGGCGCCGGCGCCGGCCAGGGTGCCCAGGCCGGTCGCCAGCCACGGGTCATGCCCGCCGGCGATCAGGGTCGCCGCCACGGCGCCGCCAAGCGGAAAGCTGCCGTCGGCGGTCAGGTCGGGGAAATTCAGGATACGGAAGGAAATCAACACGCCAAGTGCGACCAGCGCAAAAATCAGGCCGATTTCCAGCGCACCCATGACGGAAATGAACGACATGCAAACCTCGAATCAAACAACAAAGCCGGACCGCTGCGGGCCGGGCACTACGGAAGCTGCGACGGGGGCGGAAGGCGGCGCAGGCCGGCTTCCGCCCGGCCGGTCTTACTTCACCACGTCCTTGGCTTCCTTCAGCAGGGCCGGCGACAGCGTCGCCCCCTGCTTCTGCGCCGCGGCCGGATTGACCATCAGCGCGGTCTTGCTGCCCTTCTCCGGCGCAATGCTGCCAGCCTTCTCGCCCTTCAGCAGACGAACGACGATCTTGCCGGTCTGGCGACCCATGTCGTAGTAGTTCATGCCCAGCGCCGCGACGGCACCACGCTTGACCGAATCGGTGTCGGCGGCGATCAGCGGGATCTTGGCATCGCTGGCGACGCGCACCAGCGACTCATAGGTCGACACCACATTGTTGTCGGTCGAGGTGTAGATCACGTCGACCTTGCCGATCAGGCTCTTGGCCGCCGGTGCGACGTCGACGGTACGGGCCGCAGCGGCCTCGACCAGCGTCATGCCGCGCTTGGCCAGGGCGGCCTTCAGTTCCTTGGCCACGATGACCGAGTTCACTTCGCCCGGGCTGTAGACCATGCCGACGCGCTTCGCGCCCGGCTTGACCTTCAGGATCAGGTCGATCTGCGGTTCCAGCGGCAGCATGTCGGACACGCCGGTCACGTTGGTGCCGCTGGGCTTCCAGCCCGGCACCAGCTTGGCTGCGACCGGGTCGGTCACAGCGGTGAACACCACCGGGATGGTCTTGGTCGCGGCAGCGGCGGCCTGTGCGCTCGGCGTGGCAATGGCGACGATCACGTCGGCCTTGTCGCCGATGAATTTGCGCGCAATCTGCGCCGCGGTCGCCGTGTTGCCCTGGGCGCTCTGGTACTGGTACTTGATCTGCTTGTTCGGTTCGAAGCCGGCGGCTTTCAGTTCGTCCTCGACCCCCTTGCGGGCGGCATCCAGCGCCGGGTGGTCGACGATGGACGTCACCGCGACGGATTTCTGTTCAGCCGCCATGGCGGGAAGCGTAAACGCGGCCAGCACGCCGGCGGCCAGACAACTCAGGGCAATACGACGGGACACAGGGATCATGATCGTTTCCGGGTAATGGGTTCACAAGGGGCACCCCTCACAGGGTGTGTGACGGTGTGCCCCGTTGGGGAAATACGCGCAATGGCATATGCACATTAAATCGCGGGCAATTTTATTGCAAAACCCGTGCACGGTTTGCGCCCTTCTCCGGACTTAATTGCCTCCGGTACGCAAAAAAGGCTATTTCGTTGCAGTCGCCTTGCTGCAAGCCGGAAAACCCGGCTCAAAACCCGTCATTGCTGGATGATCATGCTGAAATCGAGGTCAAAAATAATCATGAATCACTTCATGCAGCACGATGTGTGTCATTAACGGCATCCGGCACAAAGATTCACCGTTTTTCACCCGTCTACCGGCAGGATATGCGGTCAACCTGCCTGCCGGCTAGCGATGATGCACACCCGGAATATGGCTGTGGTCGCCATCGGCAGCCGGTGAGGCCGGTGTCTCGCCGGCACGATTGAGCTGCTGCAGGATCCCGCAGTCGCGCGCGGCACTGGCGGTCCGGCATGCCTGGCGCAGCGATTCGAGCTGTCCGCGCAGACGGTCGAGCTCGGCAATCCGCGCTTCGACATGCGCCAGATGCGCATCCAGCAACCGGTTGACCGTCTCGCAATCGGCCTCCGGGCTGTCCAGCGCCGCCAGCAGTACGCGAATCTCGTCCTGGGTCATGTCCAGCGCCCGGCAGCGGCGGATAAACAACAGCCGCTCCAGGTGGGTGTGGTCGTAGACGCGGTAATTGTTGCCTTCGCTGCGGTTTGCCAGCGGCAGCAGCCCCTCGCGTTCGTAATAGCGCACGGTTTCGACCGGGCAGCCGGCCTGGCGGGCAAGTTCGCCGATTCTCATGATGAACGCTCCGGGATGAGAACGAAGTGCAATACCGGGCTTGACCCTGTAGCCACTTCACGGTGTGGAATAGGATCATCTTAGCGGTCACACCGGACTTCGTCATGGCACAACACACCTCACATCGGCACGACGGGCAGGATCATCACCACGATCATGACCATGATCGTCACCACGGACACGATCATGGACACGATCATGGACACGAGCACGGCCCTGCACACGATCACGCCCCGGCGCCGACAGCCTGCTGCGGCAGTTGCGGCAGCGATGCCCCGGCCGTCATCACCGTGGCGGACGAGCCGGTTCCCCCGGGCATGGTGATCACCGCAGTCCGTATCGGCGAAATGGACTGCCCGACCGAGGAAGCACTGATCCGCAAGGCGCTCGGCGCGCATCCGGCCGTCGGCTGGCTGCGCTTCAACCTGATGCAGCGCGTGCTGACCCTGGCTCACCAGCCGCAGGCGCTGGACGACTTGCTGGCACTGGTGCGCGGGCTCGGCCTGACGCCGGAACCGCTCGATGCCGCCCCGCAGGCTGCGCCCGGCCCGGTCCGGCGCGGTCTGCCGCTGGCACTGGCCGGCGTATTTGCCGCCGCCGCCGAGGCGGTCGAATTCAGCCGGGGCGGCCCCGACTGGCTGATCGCCGCCCTGGCGGTGGCGGCCATCCTGCTGGCCGGGCTCGGCACCTATCGCAAGGGCTGGATCGCCATCCGCCATCTGACCCTGAACATCAATGCCCTGATGAGCATCGCCGTGACCGGCGCCATGCTGATCGGCCAGTGGCCGGAAGCCGCCATGGTCATGGTGCTGTTCACACTGGCCGAGTGGATCGAGGCGCGCTCGCTGGACCGGGCCCGCAATGCGGTCAGTGGTCTGCTGGCGCTGTCGCCGCCGACCGCCAGCGTCGAAACCGCTGACGGCTGGGCCGAGTGTGACGCCGCGCAGGTGCCGGTCGGCACCCGGGTCCGGGTTCGCCCCGGCGAGCGCGTCGCACTGGATGGCGAGGTGGAAAGCGGCCAGTCCGCCGTCGACCAGGCCGCCATCACCGGCGAAAGCCTGCCGGTGGAAAAAGGCATCGGCGACACGCTGTTTGCCGGCACGGTCAACACCTCGGGCGAACTGGTGTACCGGGTGACGGCGACCGGCGGCAACAGCACGCTGGCGCGCATCATCCACGCCATCGAGGAAGCCCAGGGGGCACGGGCGCCGACCCAGCGCTTTGTCGACCGCTTCGCGGCCATCTATACGCCGGCGGTGCTGGTGTTCGCCATCCTGGTGGCCCTGCTGCCGCCGCTGCTGTCCGGCGGCGCCTGGCTGGAATGGAGTTATCGCGCGCTGGTGCTGCTGGTCATCGCCTGCCCGTGCGCCCTGGTCATTTCCACCCCGGTGACCATTGTCAGCGGGCTGGCGCTGGCCGCGCGACGCGGCATCCTGATCAAGGGTGGCACCTATCTGGAACAGGGTCGCCGCCTGGGCTGGATCGCGCTGGACAAGACCGGCACGCTGACAGCCGGCCGGCCGGTGCGTACCGACTTCGCCCCGCAGGGGGATACCCCGCCGGCCCATGCCGAGCGACTGGCCGTCTCGCTGGCCACCCGGTCGGACCACCCGGTTTCGCAGGCAATTGCCGATGGCCGCAGCGAACTGGCCGCCCCGGTGGACGGGTTTACCGCCCTGCCCGGCCGCGGCGTGCACGGCACCATCGACGGACAGACATACTGGCTGGGCAATCACCGGCTGATCGAGGAACGCGGCGTGTGCTCACCGGCCATCGAGGCACAGTTGCAGGCCTTCGAGACCGCCGGCAAGAGCACGGTGCTGCTGGCCAGCGAACACGAAGTGCTCGGCCTGTTCGCGGTCGCCGACACGCTGCGGCCGGAAAGCCGCGAGGCGATTGCCCAGTTGCATGCGCTGGGTGTGCGCACGCTGATGCTGTCCGGCGACAACCAGCATACCGTGACCGCCATTGCCGGCCAGGTCGGCATTGACGAGGCACGCGGCAACCAGTTGCCCGCCGACAAGCTGGCCGCCATCGAGTCGCTGCTGGCCCGGGATGCATCGGTCGGCATGGTCGGTGACGGCATCAACGATGCGCCGGCGCTGGCCCGCGCCGACATCGGCTTCGCCATGGGCGCGGCCGGCAGCGACACCGCCATCGAGACCGCCGACGTGGCGCTGATGAACGATGACCTGCGCAAATTGCCGGCTTTTGTCCGCCTGTCGCGCGCCACTCACAACATTCTGGTGCAGAACATAAGCGTGGCTTTAGGTATCAAGGCGATATTCCTGGTATTGACGCTGTCCGGCATGGGCACCATGTGGATGGCCGTGTTCGCCGATGTCGGCGCCAGCCTGCTGGTGGTCGGCAATGGCCTGCGGCTGCTCCGCCACCGCTGAGCCCCGGCAGCGTCCCCCTGTTTTCACACAAGGAATGCCATCATGAAATGTCCCGTCTGCCCGGATGCCACCCTGGTCATGAGCGATCGCCAGGGCGTGGAGATCGACTATTGCCCGCAGTGTCGTGGCGTATGGCTCGATCGCGGCGAGCTCGACAAGATCATCGAGCGCTCGCAGCAGCAACTGTCCGCCGCCAGCGCGCCGCAAATGGCACCGCCGCCACCACAACCGTCACACCATGCCCAACCGCAGCAGGGCTACCCACAACAGCAAGGCTACCCGCAACACGGTTATGACAAGCATGGCGACAAGCAGTATGGCAAACGTCGCAAGTCGTTCTGGGAAGAGATTTTCGACTGAAAGAGCGGCTGAACTGCAGGGGTACCAGCAAACATCCCCGCTGAACGGGGGACTGCCGGAGACGGCAGTCCCCCGTTTTATTTGCAGCAGGCCACCAGGGCGGGCGGGCCCGGTTCGGAACACAGCTTGTTCATATAGGGTGCCAGGGTATATAGTCCACTCACACACATACCCCACAGGGCTATGCAATGAGCACTTCGACAGTCTTTCCCATCAGCGGCATGAGCTGCGCTGCCTGCGCCATCCGCATCGAGAAGCGGCTGAATGCGCTCGACGGTGTCAGCGCACAGGTCAACTTCGCCACCGAAAGCGCCGTGGTCACCCGTGACGACAGCGTGCCGCTGGCTACCGTGGTCGACACCATACGCAAAACCGGCTTCGACATCGTGCCCGAGCGCGTGGAGCTGGCCTTGTCCGGCATGACCTGCGCTGCCTGCGCCCAGCGCATCGAGACGGTGCTGAACCGCCTGCCCGGCGTCAGCGCCAGCGTGAACTTCGCCACCGAAACCGCCCGCGTCGACATGCTGCCCGGCACCGCCGACGTGAATGCACTGGTCGCCGCCGTCACCCGGGCCGGCTATGAAGCCAGACCGCTTGCCGGCGATGACCGCGCTGCACGCAAGGCGGAGAAACAGCTCGCCTACCAGCAGGAGTTGCGCCAGTTCGCCATCGCCGCGCTGTTTACGCTGCCGCTGTGGCTGGAAATGGTGTCCATGTTCGGTGGCAGTCACGAAGGCCTGCTGCCGCGCTGGCTGCAGCTGCTGCTGGCGACACCGGTGCAGTTCTGGGCCGGCTGGCGCTTCTATCGCGGCGCCTGGCATGCCCTGCGTGGCGGTGGCGCCAATATGGACGTACTGATTGCGTCCGGCACCACCGTTGCCTACGCAATGAGCGCCGTCATTACCGTGCTGGGGCTTGAACACCAGCATGTGTATTTCGAGGCCAGCGCCTCGGTCATCACTCTGGTCATTCTCGGCAAGCTGCTGGAGGCACGTGCCAAGGGCCGCACGTCGGCCGCCATCGAGACCCTGCTCGGCATGCAGCCCAAAACCGCACGGGTCGAGCGTGATGGCCAGTTGACCGAGGTGCCGATCGCCAGCCTGCAGCCCGGCGACATCGTGGTGGTCCGCTACGGCGAAGCACTGCCGGTCGATGGCGAAGTCAGCGACGGCACGGCGGCAGTGGATGAAAGCATGCTGTCCGGCGAGAGCATGCCGGTCAACAAGGCGGTCGGCAGCCCGGTCTATGCCGGCACCCGCACCGTCGAGGGCATGCTGAAGGTCCGTGCCGGCAGTGTCGGCGAGCGGACCCGGCTGGCCGAGATCGTTCGCCTGGTCAGCGAGGCGCAAGGCTCGAAAGCGCCGATCCAGCAACTGGCCGACCGCATTTCCGGGGTGTTCGTGCCGGTGGTGATGGCGATCGCGGTGCTGACCTTCGTCGTCACGCTGCTGCTGACCGGCGACGGTGTCACCAGCCTGATGCATGCGGTCGCGGTGCTGGTCATTGCCTGCCCGTGCGCACTGGGCCTGGCCACGCCGACCGCCATCATGGTCGGCATCGGTCGCGGCGCGACAGCCGGTCTGCTGTTCCGCAATGCGTCGGCGCTGGAACGCGCCGAACACATCAATACACTGGTCGTGGACAAGACCGGCACGCTGACCCGCGGTCAGCCGGTCGTCACCGATGTCGAGGCCCTTGCCGGCCATGACCGCGCCAGCGTGCTGCAGCTCGCCGCCAGCGTGGAACAGGGGTCCGAACACCCGCTGGCGCGTGCGGTGCTCGATGCCGCCGCGGCCGATGGCCTGGCGCCGGCGGCAGTGGACGATTTCAGGGTCGAGGCCGGACATGGCGTTGCCGCCCGCCTGCGTGGCGGTCAGGCGCTGCGCCTCGGCACCCCGGACTGGATCGGCGCCGACGAGGCGCTGCGCGAACAGGCCACCCGGCTGGCTGCTGCCGGTCGCACGGTGGTGGTGCTTGAGGTCGACGGCCGGCCCGCCGGGCTGATCGGCATGGCCGACGCCCTGCGCGAGACATCGCCCGCCGCTGTCCGCCGCTTGCGGCAGATGGGCGTCGACGTGATCATGCTGACCGGCGACAACGCCGCCACCGCCCGTGCCATTGCCGCGCAGGCCGGCATCGAACGCTTCGAGGCGCAGGTGCTGCCGGCCGACAAGGCACGCATCGTCGAGGGACTGCGCCGCGAAGGTCGCGTGGTTGCCATGGCCGGCGATGGCGTCAACGATGCCCCGGCCCTGGCCTGCGCGGATGTCGGCTTTGCCATGGGCGCCGGCAGCGATGTCGCCATCGAGACGGCCGAGATCACGCTGATGCAGAGCGATCTGTCGTCGGTGGCCGATGCGATCGACCTGTCGCGGAAAACCATGAAGAAAATCCGCCAGAACCTGTTCTTCGCCTTTATCTACAACGTCCTGGGCATTCCGCTGGCCGCCATCGGCCTGCTGAGTCCGGTCATTGCCGGCGCGGCCATGGCCGCCAGTTCGGTGTCGGTGGTCAGCAATTCCCTGCTGCTGCGGCGCTGGACCCGTCAGCCACGCTGACTGCCACCCTGTCCTTTAACCCCACTTGCCCAACCAAGGAGCAGACCATGAACACCATCGAACTCACGATTTCCGGCATGACGTGCCAGGGATGCGTCAAGAGCGTCACCCGGGTGCTGGAAGCCCTGCCCGGCGTCAAGCACACCGACGTCGCCATCGGCCGCGCCACGGTCGAATTCGACCCTGCGGCACAGAACGCCGATACGCTGCGCAGCGCCATCGAGGATGCCGGCTTTGACGTCGCATGAAGGGTGCCACCCGGTCACGGACAAGACGGTCGTCCGCGCTGACAAGCAGAAGCTGATCCACCGCCTGAACCGCATCGAGGGCCAGGTGCGCGGGATCAGCGGCATGATCGACGACGACCGCTACTGCGTCGACGTGCTGACGCAGATCGCCTCGGTCAAGTCGGCGCTGGACGGGCTGGCGATGCAGTTGCTGGAAAGCCACGCCAAGGGCTGTGTGTCACGCGCGATCGAAGGCGGCGAAGGCGATGCGGCGATCGAGGAACTGATGGGCGTATTCCGCAAGCTGACCCGGTCCTGAGCCGTATTTTGCGTCGCACAATGCCATTGTCCTTGAGTGCCGGCGGGTTTCAGGCTATCTGTAAGGGGTAGCCTGAAATCTTACGGAGAAAAGTGCATGTCACGACATCGCCACCTGCTGCTGACCACCCTGCTTGTCACCCTGACCCCCGTCGCCTTTGCCGCCCAGCCGCTGCCGGCCTTCAATGGCGATGCGGCGCAGTCTTCGGTATCCGGGCTGTCGTCCGGCGCCTTCATGGCTTTCCAGTACCTGGTCGCCAACTCGGCTTCGGTCAAGGGCGCCGGCGTGGTCGCCGGCGGCCCGTACTATTGTGCGGTGGGCAATCTGCCGACCGCACTCAGTTGCATGAACGGGCTGACGCCGGCACCGGCGGCGCTGCTCGCCTCGGCGGAAACCTTCGAGCTGATGGGGCAGATCGATGCACTGTCCCATCTGGCCAAACGCCGCGCCTACCTGTTCAGCGGCACGAGTGACAGCGTGGTGCAGCCGGCGGCGGTGGAAGCCGGTGATGCCTTCCTGCGCCTGGCCGGCATGCCGGACGCACAGCGCCGCTATGTGGGCACGCTGCCGGCCGGCCATGCGCTGATCACGCCCGCCTTCGGCAATGCGTGCGATGCCAACAAGACGCCCTATATCAGTCACTGCGCGGTGGACGACAACGGCTATGACCAGGCAGGCGCCATCCTCACCCAGATCGATCCCGAGCTGAAACCGCCATCGGCCGACATCCCGGCCGGCCGTCTGGTCGCCTTCGACCAGAAGCCGTTCACCAGCTGGCGGGCGCGGATGGCCAGCGAAGGCCATGTCTACGTGCCGCGTGCCTGCGAACGGGGCGAACCCTGCCGCGTGCATATTGCGCTGCATGGCTGCAAGCAGTCGTCAAAGACGATCGGGGATCTGTTCTACACCCGCACCGGCTACAACCGCTGGGCCGACAGCAACAATCTGCTGATTCTGTACCCGCAAGTGGACCCGACGCCGATGGTCAATCCGTCCGGCTGCTGGGACTGGTGGGGCTATAGCGGTGCGGACTACGCGTGGAAGGGCGGCGCACAGATAACGGCCATCAAGGCGATGGCCGATCATCTGGTATCGGCGCCGCTGCCGTCGCCGGCAACGGACGCCGCCGCAATCAGACAGCGGGGTGCGGGTTTGCCATGACGCCGGACCGCGCCGGCGCGACAGTGCGGGCGCCGTAGCGGGCGACCGACAGCCCGTCGGCCGAGATATCCGGCGTGCGGCCGGTAATCTGGTCGGCGAGCAATTTGCCCGAGCCGGCGCTCATGGTCCAGCCGAGCGTACCGTGGCCGGTGTTCAGCGACAGGTTGGCGAAACGGGTCGCGCCGATGATCGGCGTGCCGTCCGGCGTCATCGGCCGCAGGCCGGTCCAGAACGTGGCGGCCGGAATGTCGCCGCCCTCGGCAAACAGGTCGCCGACACACATTTCCAGCGTGGCGCGGCGTTTCGGGTTCAGGCTCAGGTCGAAGCCGGCGATTTCGGCCATGCCGCCGACGCGGATGCGGTTGTCGAAGCGGGTGATGGCGATCTTGTAGGTTTCGTCCATCACGGTCGAGATCGGTGCCATGTCCGGGTTGGTGATCGGAACGGTCAGCGAATAGCCTTTCAGCGGATAGACCGGGATGTCGATGCCCAGCGGCTTCAGGAACGCAGTCGAATAGCTGCCGAAGGCGACGACGTAATGGTCGCCCTCGATCACCTCGCTGCCCGATTTCACGCCGCGGATGCGCTTGCCGTCGGTCAGCAGGCTGTCGACCGGGGTGTTCCAGCGGAAGTTGACACCGAGCTCGGCCGCCAGACGGGCCAGCTCGATGGTGAACAGATTGCAGTCACCGGTTTCGTCGTTCGGCAGTTGCAGCGCGGCGACCAGCTTGTCCTTGACCCGTGCCAGCGCCGGTTCGACGGCGGCAATGCCGTCGCGGTCATAGACCTTGTACGGCACGCCGCACTCTTCCAGCACGGCGATATCCTTCTGCATCGCATCGACCTGCTGCTGGGTGCGGAACACCTGCAGCGTGCCGAGCTGGCGACCTTCGTAGTGAATACCGGTGTCTTCCCGCAGCGCCTTGATACAATCACGGCTATATTCGGCCAGCCGCATCATGCGCGCCTTGTTGACCGCATAGCGCGCCGAGGTGCAGTTGACCAGCATCTGCTTCATCCACTTGAGCTGGGCCAGCGTGCCGTCCGGGCGGATGGCCAGCGGCGCATGCTGCTGGAACAGCCACTTGGCCGCTTTCAGCGGGATGCCGGGCGCCGCCCACGGGGCCGAATATCCCGGGGAGATCTGTCCTGCGTTGCCGAAGCTGGTTTCCAGCGCCGGGCCGGACTCGCGTTCGACCACGGTCACGTCACAGCCGCTGCGTGCCAGATAATACGCGGTGGAAATCCCGATAACGCCCCCGCCGAGAACGACGACTTTCATCTTGCTGCCCTCTATGCTTGTGCAGAATATGTTCTTGTATGACCCTGCCGGAACCGGCAGTGATTTCCTATAGTATATTGGCCACCTTGCAGGTATTTTCACCGTTCTACGCGAATTGGCTATAGTAGTTGCAGGCTCAATTGGAAATTTTCAGGACTTATCATGAGAACTCGCTATCAGGGCGTCAAAGAGCTTGATCGCATGGACCGGCGCATCCTTGACGTGCTGCAGCGCGATGGTCGCATCGCCATGACCGAGCTGGCCGAACGGGTCGGTCTGACCACCACGCCCTGTACCGAACGGGTGCGCAGACTGGAGAAGGAAGGGGTCATCGAGGGCTACGCGGCACGGGTCAATCCGAAGGCGCTCGGCCTGCCGCTGCTGGTGTTCGTCGAGATCCGGCTGTCGACCAAATCGGGAGAGATTTTCGAGGCGTTCCGGCGTGAGGTGGTCACGCTGCCGCATGTACTCGACTGCCACCTGGTCTCGGGCGACTTCGACTATCTGATCAAGGCACGGATTCCCGACATGTCGCTGTACCGTTCCCTGCTCGGCGACATCCTGCTGAAGCTGCCGTGTGCGAACGAGTCGCGCAGCTATGTGGTAATGGAAGAAGTGAAGGAAACGCTGGCGCTGCCGATCGATGGCTGACCGGACCGGCGGCGCCGGCGTCTGGCGCGCGACTCAGCCGTCGAGGCCGAGCTTTTCCTTCATCGCGTCGCGCATCATGTATTTCTGGATCTTGCCGGTGATGGTCATCGGAAAGCTGTCGACGAATTCGATATAGCGCGGGATCTTGTAGTGGGCGATCTGGCCGCGGCAGAAGTCGCGGATATCGTCCTCGCTGATTGTCTGCGCCGGCCGCAGCTTGATCCAGGCGCACAGTTCCTCGCCCAGCCGCGCATCCGGCACGCCGATCACCTGCACATCCTGCACCGCCGGATGGCGGTAGAGAAACTCCTCGATCTCGCGCGGATAGATGTTCTCGCCGCCCCGGATCACCATGTCCTTGACCCGGCCGACGATGGTGCAGTAGCCCTCGTCGTCGATCACAGCCAGGTCGCCGGTATGCATCCAGCCGGCGACGTCGATCGCCTCGCGCGTCTTCGCCTCGTCGCCCCAGTAACCGAGCATGACCGAATAGCCGCGCGTCAGCAGTTCGCCGGTTTCGCCGCGCGGCACGATGCCGCCGTCACCATCGACGATCTTCACTTCGACATGCGGATGCACCAGTCCGACCGTGGACACGCGTCGCGCCTCCGGGGTATCGGTCTGGCTCTGGAAGCTGCCCGGGCTGGTTTCGGTCATGCCGTAGACAATGGTGACCTCGCGCATGTGCATGTCGTCGACCACCCGCCGCATGACTTCGGTCGGGCACGGACTGCCGGCCATGATGCCGGTACGCAGGCTGGCCAGGTCGTACTCGTCGAATTCGGGATGATCGAGGATGCCGATAAACATGGTCGGCACGCCATGCAGCGCCGTGCAGCGTTCGCGCTCGACCGTTTCCAGCACGGCCAGCGGATCGAACCCTTCGGACGGATACACCATCGCCGCGCCATGGGTCAGGCAGGCCAGATTGCCAAGCACCATGCCGAAGCAGTGGTACAGCGGCACCGGGATGCACAGCCGGTCATCCGCCGTCAGTCGCATGGCCTCGGCAACGAAAAACCCGTTGTTGAGGATATTGTGATGCGACAGCGTCGCCCCTTTCGGGCTGCCGGTGGTGCCGGATGTGAACTGGATATTGACCGGGTCGTCGAACTGGATCCGCTCGTTCAGCGTCTCCAGAGCCTCGCGCTCGCCATCAGCCGGCCCGGTCAGCAGCGCGGAGAAATTCAGCATGCCGCGGCTGGTGCTGTCGCCGAGCCGGATCACCAGCCGCACGCTCGGCAGCCGCGCCGACGACAGCCGCCCCGGGGTGCCGTTCTTCCACTCCGGTGCCAGGTCGTACAGCATGTCCAGATAGTCGCTGCTCTTGAAGCCCGGCGACACGATCAGCGCCGCGCAGCCGACCTTGTTCAGCGCGTACTCCAGCTCGGCACGGCGATAGGCCGGGTTGATATTGACCAGCACCAGCCCGGCACGCGCGGTGGCGAACTGCGCCAGCACCCACTCGCTGTTGTTCTGCGACCAGATGCCGACCCGCTCGCCCGGCTGCAGCCCGAGCCGGATCAGCGAGCAGGCCAGCCGGTCGACCTGTTCGGCCAGCTCGGCATACGTCCAGCGCACGTGCTGATAGGGCACGATCAGGGCCGGCCGGTCGGCGTAGCGGCGGCAGGCGTCGGCAAAATAGCGGCCGATCGGCAAGCCGATCAGCGTAATGGCGCTGGCGCCATGGACATAACTGGGGTGCGGCATCGGATGGCGTCTCCTCCATCGGTGAGTGAAACGGGCGTCCCTGACCGCGGCTTTCCGCCTGTCTGGTCAGTATATCGATGGCCGCCCGGCTGAATTAACCATTACGTTAACGTAAATTAAAGTCAAGTCACAAGCATGGCGAATTGCAATCGGATTTCGATAGCACCACGCACTTGACGTTAACGTAAGCGTAATTCATATTCTGCACACCACGAAGCCGGCCCCCCAAGGAGACCCCGATGAGCCTGAACCGACTGCCCGACCTGCTCGGACAAGACCTCGACCTGCTGCGCGACAGCGTGCGCGCCTTTGCCGACAAGGAGATTGCCCCGCGTGCGGCCGACATCGACCGCGACAATCTGTTCCCGGCCGAACTGTGGCGCCGTTTCGGCGATCTCGGCCTGCTCGGCGTCACCGTCGACGAAGAGCATGGCGGCGCCGGCCTCGGCTATCTGGCGCACATGGTGGCACTGGAAGAAATCAGCCGCGCCAGCGCATCAGTCGGGCTGTCATATGGCGCCCACTCGAATCTGTGCGTGAACCAGATCCACCGCAACGGCAATGACGAACAGAAACACCGCTTCCTGCCCCGTCTGCTCAGCGGCGAGCATGTCGGCGCACTGGCGATGAGCGAACCGAACGCCGGCAGTGACGTGGTCGGCATGAAACTGCGCGCAGAGCGCCGCGGCGACCGCTTCGTGCTCAACGGCAGCAAGATGTGGATCACCAATGGCGGCGATGCCGACGTGCTGGTGGTCTATGCGCGCACCGACCCCGACGCCGGCCCGCGCGGCATTACCGCCTTCGTGGTCGAAAAGGGGTTCAAGGGCTTCAGTGCCGGCAACAAGCTCGACAAACTCGGCATGCGCGGCTCGAACACCTATCCGATTTTCTTCGATGACGTGGAAGTGCCGGTCGAGAACGTGCTGGGCGAGATTGGCGGCGGCGTCAATGTGCTGATGAGCGGGCTCGACTACGAACGCGCGGTGCTGGCTGCCGGGCCGCTCGGCATCATGCAGGCCTGCCTCGATGTGGTGGAACCGTATCTGGCCGAGCGGCGCCAGTTCGGCCAGGCCATCGGCGACTTCCAGCTGATGCAGGGCAAACTGGCCGACATGTACGTGACGCTGTCGGCCAGCCGCAGCTATGTGTACGCCGTCGGCCGCGCGCTCGATGCCGGCCATGCCGGCCGCCGGGTACGCAAGGATGCCGCCGGCGCCATCCTGTATGCGGCCGAGCGGGCGACGCAGATGGCGCTCGATGCCATCCAGTGCCTCGGCGGCAACGGCTATATCAATGACTACCCGACCGGGCGCCTGCTGCGCGATGCCAAGCTGTATGAAATCGGTGCCGGCACCAGCGAAATCCGCCGCTGGCTGATCGGCCGCGAACTGATGGCCGACCAGCGCCAGTAAAGGACAGCGGACCATGCCGATCATCGAATCCTCGCTCAATCCGCGCGCCGCCGATTTCCTGCGCAACGCCAGCCGCATGCGCGTGCTGGTCGACGACCTGCGTGCCCTCGTGGCGGTCAATGCGCTTGGCGGCGGCGACGCCGCACGGCAGAAGCACGTGGCGCGCGGCAAGCTGCTGCCGCGCGAACGCATCGACCTGCTGATCGATCCCGGCAGCGCCTTTCTCGAACTGTCGCAACTGGCCGCCTTCGGCATGTACGGTGACGACGCGCCGGGCGCCGGCCTGATTACCGGCATCGGCGTCATCCACGGCACCGAATGCGTCATTGTCGCCAACGACGCCACGGTCAAGGGCGGCACCTACTACCCGATGACAGTCAAGAAGCACCTGCGGGCCCAGGACATCGCCCGCGAGAACCGCCTGCCGTGCCTCTATCTGGTCGACTCCGGCGGCGCCTTTCTGCCGCTGCAGGACGAGGTGTTTCCCGACCGCGACCACTTCGGCCGCATTTTCTACAACCAGGCCACGCTCAGTGCCGCCGGCATCCCGCAGATTGCGGTGGTGATGGGCTCGTGCACCGCCGGCGGCGCTTACGTGCCGGCCATGGCCGACGAGTCGATCATCGTCGCCCACCAGGGCACCATTTTTCTCGGCGGGCCGCCACTGGTGCGCGCGGCCACCGGCGAGGTGGTCAGCGCAGAGGAACTGGGTGGCGCCGATGTCCATACCCGCATCAGCGGCGTGGCCGACCATCTGGCGCAGAATGACGCCCATGCCCTGGCCATTGCCCGTCGCTGCGTCGCCAACCTGAACTGGCGCAAGCAGGGCGAGCTGGCCCGCGCCACGCCACGCCCGCCGCGCCACGATCCCGCCGAGCTGTACGGCGTCATCCCGACCGACAGCAAGACCCCGTTCGATGTGCGCGAAATCATCGTCCGGCTGGTCGACGACGGCGAATTCGATCCGTTCAAGCAGAACTACGGCAGCACGCTGGTCTGCGGCTTCGCCCGGCTGGACGGCTGGCCGATCGGCATCATCGCCAACAACGGCATCCTGTTCAGCGAGTCGGCACAAAAAGGCGCCCACTTTATCGAGCTGTGCTGCCAGCGCGGCATTCCGCTGCTGTTCCTGCAGAACATCACCGGCTTCATGGTTGGCAAGAAGTACGAGCACGGCGGCATCGCCAAGGATGGCGCCAAGCTGGTCACGGCAGTCGCCTGCGCCCGGGTGCCCAAGTTCACGGTACTGATCGGCGGCTCGTTCGGCGCCGGCAACTACGGCATGTGCGGCCGCGCCTTCGGCCCGCGCCTGCTGTGGATGTGGCCGAACGCACGCATTTCGGTCATGGGCGGCGAACAGGCGGCCGGCGTGCTGGCCACGGTCAAGCGCGAGCAGAAAGGCGAGGACTGGAGCGACGACGACGATGAGCGCCTGAAGGCGCCGGTGCGCGAGCAGTACGAACGCCAGGGCCATCCGTACTACGCCAGCGCCCGCTTGTGGGACGACGGGGTCATCGACCCGGCCCAGACCCGTGAGGTGCTGGCCCTGGCCCTGTCGGCCTCGCTCAGCGCCCCGGTCGAGACCACCCGCTTCGGCGTCTTCCGCCTGTAAGCGCAAGCACGCGCTCTGGAGAATTTTCATGTTCAGCAAGATCCTGATCGCCAACCGTGGCGAAATCGCGTGTCGCGTCATCCGCACCTGCAAGCGGCTCGGCATCCGTACCGTGGCCGTGCACTCCGATGCCGACCGCGACGCGCAGTTCGTGCGCGACGCTGACGAAGCCTGGCGACTCGGGCCGGCCCCGGCAGCAGACAGCTACCTGCGTGGCGACCTGATCCTCGACATCGCCCGTCGCAGCGGCGCGCAGGCCATTCATCCGGGCTATGGCTTCCTGTCGGAAAACGCCGGCTTTGCCGCCGCCTGCGCCGAGGCCGGTGTCGTCTTTATCGGCCCGCCGGTCGAGGCCATCGCGGCCATGGGCAGCAAGTCGGCAGCCAAGCGGCTGATGGAAGCAGCCGGCGTGCCGCTGGTGCCCGGCTACCATGGCGACGCCCAGGACAGCGCCACCCTGCACGCCCGCGCCGACGACATCGGCTACCCGGTGCTGATCAAGGCCTCGGCCGGCGGCGGCGGCAAGGGCATGCGCATTGTCGGCACGTCGGCGGAATTCGACGACGCGCTGGCCTCGTGCCGGCGCGAGGCGGCGGCCAGCTTCGGCGATGATCGCGTCCTGATCGAGCGCTATCTGCAGCGCCCGCGCCATATCGAAATGCAGGTATTCGCCGACAGCCACGGCCACTGCGTCCACCTGTTCGAGCGCGACTGTTCGGTACAGCGCCGCCACCAGAAAGTACTGGAAGAAGCGCCGGCACCCGGCATGAGCGACGAGCGCCGTCGCGAAATGGGCGAAGCCGCCTGCAATGCGGCGCGCGCCGTCGGCTATGTCGGCGCCGGCACCGTCGAATTCATCGTCGAACCGGATGGCCGCTTCCACTTCATGGAAATGAACACCCGGTTGCAGGTCGAACATCCGGTCACCGAGATGATCACCGGGCTGGACCTGGTCGAGTGGCAGTTGCGGGTCGCGGCCGGCGAGCCGCTGCCCTGCGCACAATCGGCGCTGACGCTGCATGGCCATGCGATCGAGGCACGGGTGTATGCGGAAGACCCGGAACGCGGCTTCCTGCCCGCCACCGGCCAGTTGCGGCGGCTGAGTCCGCCGCAGGCCGGCACCGGGGTACGCATCGACAGCGGCGTGGCCGAGGGAGACAGCATCACCCCGTTCTATGACCCGATGATCGCCAAGCTGATCGTCTGGGCGGAAGACCGCGATGCCGCGCTGGCCCGGCTCGATCGGGCACTGGCCGACTGGCGGGTGGTCGGTGTCGCCACCAATATCGACTTCCTGCGCCGGCTGATCACGCACCCGGCCTTTGCCGGGGCCGACCTGGACACCGGACTGATCGAGCGCCATCACGATGCCCTGTTCCCTTCCACCACGCCCGCGGCCGACGTGGCGCTGCTGGCTGCCGCACTGGCCGAATGCCAGCCCGGCACCAGTCAGGACGCCTGGAAGGTCCGGCCCGACTGGCGCCTGAACCAGCCCGGCCAGCGCACGCTGCGCTTCGTCACCGCCGATGGCCGCGAGCACGCGGTGCATGTCCGCCATGACAATGACGGTGCCCGGCTGACGCTGGACGATATCCCCCACTGCGGCATGCTGGCCGGAGAAGGCGAACAGCGGGTACTGCACATCGATGGCCACCGGGTGCCGGTCACGCTGATCCGTGACGGCGAGCAGTACATCGTGTACGGACCACAGGGCCGGCAGGCACTGCGGCGGGTCGATCCGCTGGCGGTCATTGCCGATGACACGCAGACCGAGAGCCACTTGCGGGCTCCGATGCCCGGCCGCGTGGTCGCCGTACTGGCCGAAGCCGGCCGACCGGTCGAGAAAGGCGCGCCGCTGATGATTCTCGAAGCGATGAAGATGGAGCACACCATCACCGCGCCGAGCAGCGGCAGCGTGTCCGAGTTCTATTTTGCCGCCGGCGAACAGGTCGGCGAAGGCGCGGACCTGCTCGACTTCGTCGCCGCCTGACGCACCCTGCCCAGCCAAGGAGAATCCGATGCCCCCTTCCCGTGTCACCCTGGTCGAGGTCGGCCCGCGCGACGGCTTGCAGAACGAGGCCGCGCCGGTCAGTACCGCCGACAAGATCGAACTGATCCGCCGCCTGGCGGCCACTGGCCTGACCCTCATCGAGGCCGGCAGTTTCGTGTCGCCGCGCTGGGTGCCGCAGATGGCAGACACGGCCGAGGTGCTGGCCGCGCTGGATTTCAATGGCCCGGTCCGCTATCCGGTACTGACGCCGAACCTGCACGGTTTCGACGCCGCCCGCGCTGCCGGCGTGCGCGACATCGCGGTGTTTGCCGCCGCCAGCGAGGCGTTCTCGCGCCGGAACATCAATTGTTCGATCGCGGAAAGCCTTGAGCGCTTCCAGCCGGTGGTCGAAGCCGCCCGCACTGCCGGAATCCGCGTCCGCGGTTATGTCAGCTGTGTACTCGGTTGTCCTTATCAGGGCGAGGTCGCCCCCGAAGCCGTGGCCGATGTCGCCGCCAGACTGTCCGACATGGGCTGCGAACAGATCTCGCTCGGCGACACCATCGGCCGCGGCACGCCGGAGGCGACGCGGCGACTGATCGGCACGGTGGCGGCACGGGTGCCGATGGAGCGGCTGGCTGGCCATTTTCACGACACCTGGGGCATGGCGGCGGCCAACGTCTACGCGGCATGGCGCGAAGGCGTGGCCACTTTCGATGCTTCGGTCGGCGGCCTTGGCGGCTGCCCGTATGCACGCGGCGCCAGCGGCAACGTGGCTACCGAGGATCTGGTTCACCTGTTCGCCGGACTGGGCGTCGACACCGGCGTCGATCTGGTATCGCTGGTCGAAACGGCGGTTTTTATCTGCGAACGCCTGGGACGTTCACCCGTCAGCAAGGTTGCTAAGGCAGTATTGGCTTCACAAGCCTATGATGTCAGGGAATGACATTGACAATAAAATAACAAAACACTTGATCCATTTTTTTCATCAACTTACTCTTGAAAAAAATTTCGCAGAAAATCCCATGCCGGCAGAAGCCCCCATCGACTTCGATCAACTCTGTATCCTGCTCGCACAGAAAGTGCCGGGCCTGTCCCCACAACTGGCCCGGGCGGCAACCCTGATCGAGCCGAACGTCGAGGATTTCGCGCTGCTGCCGCTGCGCGAACTGGCAAGCCGTTTCGGCCTGCCCATCGCCACGTTCTCCAGACTGGCCCGCGCACTCGATTTCGACAGCTTTGCCGCCCTGCGGCGTGTCTGTGCGAACCAGTTGCGCCAGCCCGGCGGCTTCAGCCAGCGGGTCGGCATGCTGGGCACGCCCGGCAACGGCACGCCATCGGACAGCGAACGCATCGGCAGCAGTCTGCTCGGCCATCTGCAATCGATGTTCACCCGCTGCGGTGATGACGAGCTCGATGCCGCAGCCCGCCTGTTGCACAGCGCCCGGCGAATTCACCCGTTTGCAGCGCGCAGCGGCGTCGCCCTCGCTCATACTTTCTGTTATATCGCCCAGCTGTTCGATGACCGCATCGTACCCATCTACGGCATCGGCGATACGCTGAACGACGGCCTGCGCCATGTCGGGCCGGAGGACGTGGTGCTGGCCATGACCTTCGATCCGTACACGCGACCGGTGGTCGAAGGGCTGTACTGTGCCCACGAGCGGGGCGCCCGCATCATCTACCTGACCGACAGCCCGCTCGCACCCGGTCATGAGCTGGCCGACGTGCTGCTGGTCGCGCCGGTCGAGATTCCGTCGTTCTTCCACTCGTTCGCGGCGCCAATGGCCATGCTCGATGCGCTGCTGCTGCGCTGGTACCGGCTGGCCGGCGCCGAGGCTTTCAACCGGCTGGCCACCAGCGATGCCCAGCTCAAGCGGGCCCGCGCTTTTGTCCGCGCGGCGCCGCCCAGAGGAGGTCGTCTCGAACACAAGCATGCCGACGAGGCCGGTGACTGATACGATCACCCTTCGGATTCGACACAACAGGTCCGTCCACGGACCGCAAACCATAACAAAACAGGTGGCACACCGCCTGAGTCGCGACACGCCGGATTCCCCGGCGCGTCTCCATCCTGGAGCCTTTGGAGATTTATCAATGTTACGCAGACAATTGCTTGCTATCGGTGCCGCCCTTGCCCTCGTCGCTGCCGTGCCGGTCAAGGCAGCGGAAAAGGAACTGGTCGTCGCCTGCGACACCGCGTTCGTGCCGTTCGAATTCAAACAGGGTGACAAATATGTCGGTTTCGACATCGACCTGTGGAACGAGATCGCCAAGGACATCGGTGTCAAGTACAAGCTGCAGCCGATGGACTTCAACGGCATCGTGCCTGGCCTGCAGACCCGTAACATCGATGTGGCCCTGGCCGGCATCACCATTCGCGAAGACCGCAAGAAAGTCATCGACTTCTCCGATCCGTACTACGAGAGCGGTCTGCTGGCCATGGTCAGTGCGAACAACAAGACCATCAATACGGTGAAGGATCTGGACGGCAAGATCATCGCCGCCAAGACCGGCACCGCCACCGCCGACTACCTGAAGGCGAACGTGAAGTCGAAGGAACTGCGCCTGTTCCCGAACATCGACAACGCCTATCTCGAACTGCGCACCGGCCGCGTCGACGCCGCCGTGCACGACACGCCGAACGTGCTCTACTACGTGAACACGGCCGGCAAGGGCGCGGTCCGGGTCGTCGGCCAGTCGGTCAAGGGTGGCGACTTCTACGGCATCGGTTTCCCGAAGGGGTCCCCGCTGGTGCCGAAGGTCAATGCCGCACTGAAGAAGATCAAGGCTGATGGCCGTTACGACGCCATCTACAAGAAGTGGTTCGGCACCGCACCGAAGGCCTGAGTCCTGCCACCGGGAAATCAGGCCGCCTGACGGCCTGATCCGCCCGGACAATGTCGTCCCCGGCCATCGTGCCAGACAGTGGTCGCCGCCTTGTGCAGCGGCCGGGGACGACCGTATCCACCGGAACGTCCCGTCCGACGCCACCCTCGGCATCGGGAAGGAAACACACAAGCATCAAGGGGACCCGTTATGGACTTTCAATGGTCCGTGGTCATCGAAGCGCTGCCGAGCCTGTTCGACGGCGCCAAGCTGACTGTCATCATCGCCCTGATCGGCCTTGCCGGCGGCTTTACCGTCGGCCTGCTGGCCGGTCTGGCACGCGCTTATGGCCCGCTGTGGCTCAACGCCCTGGCGCAGATCTACATTGAACTGATTCGTGGCACGCCTATCGTCGTCCAGGTGATGTTCATCTACTTCGCACTGCCGCTGGTGGCCGATATCCGCATTGACGGCGTGACCGCCGCCGTGACCGCCATCATCATCAATTCCGGCGCCTATATTGCCGAGATCGTGCGCGGCGCCTTCCTGTCGATCCCGCGCGGGCTGAAGGAAGCCGGGCTGGCCATGGGCATGCCGTTCTACCGCGTGCTGATCTTCATCATCGGCCCGCTGGCGTTCCGCCGCATGATTCCGCCGCTGGGCAACCAGTGCATCGTCAGCCTGAAAGACACCTCGCTGTTCATCGTCATCGGCGTCGGCGAGCTGACCCGTCAGGGGCAGGAAATCATGGCCGGCAACTTCCGCGCGGTTGAAATCTGGTCCGCCGTGGCAGTGTTCTATCTGGTAATGACCGGTGTGCTGAGCCTGATCCTGCGCATCACGGAAAAGAGGATGCACATCCTATGAGCATGATCGAGTTTCGCAAGGTCACCAAGTGCTTTGGCGACAATGTCGTGCTGCAGGACATCGACCTGTCGATCGAACAGGGCGAGAAAGTCGTCGTGATCGGCCCGTCCGGCTCCGGCAAGTCGACCATGCTGCGCTGTATCAATGTGCTGGAAACCATCAATGGCGGCGATCTGATCGTCGACGGGCTCAGCGTTCGCGGTTCGCAGTCCGACATCCACCGCATCCGGCTGGAAGCCGGCATGGTGTTCCAGCAGTTCAATCTGTTTCCGCAGATGACCGCGCTGGAAAACGTGATGTTCGGCCCGATCCGGGTACGCGGCACGTCGCGCAGCGAGGCGCGCGCGCAGGCCGAGGCACTGCTGGACAAGGTCGGTCTGAGCCCGCGTGCCGGCCACTATCCGCACGAGCTGTCCGGTGGCCAGCAGCAGCGCGTGGCCATCGCCCGCGCACTGGCAATCCGGCCCAAGCTGATGCTGTTCGACGAGCCGACCTCGGCGCTGGACCCCGAGTTGCGCCAGGAAGTGCTGAAGGTCATGCAGACGCTGGCCGACGAGGGCATGACCATGGTCGTGGTCACGCACGAGATCGAGTTCGCGCGCCGCGTCGGCACCCGGCTGCTGTTCATGGAAGGCGGCCATATCGTCGAAGACGGCCTGCCCGCCTCGCTGATCGACAACCCGCAAAGCACCCGGCTGCGCGACTTCCTCCAGCACGTAAAATGACACTACCTCCTTCCCTGCCCCTGGTCCGCATTGACGGCACGCCGCGCCATGTCGGCCGCGTGCTGGGCGAACTCGCCCGCCCGGTCATGCGCGACTGTCTCGACCAGAGCCGGACCTGGCATGCACTGCAGGCCTGGCGCGATCACCCGCGACTCGACCGGCTGGCCGTGGCCGCACAGCGGCATCTGCCGCTGGTCTGGGACGAGCTGTCCGGCATGGCCGAAGGGCTTGCCATGCCGATGCACGACCTGTTCCTGTGGAACTGCCGTGGCGATCTGGTCGGCCGCACGCCGGACGGCTGCACCACGGCAGCGATCAACCGGCCCGGGCGGCAGTGGATAGGTCATAACGAAGACGGTGACCCGTATGTCCAGGGTCACTGTTTTATCGCAGACGTGCATCTTGATGATGCCCCGGGCTTTGTCAGTTTCTGCTACCCCGGCTCGGTACCCGGCCACACATTCGCGGTCAACCGCGCCGGCCTGGTGCAGACCATCAACAATCTGCGCATGGTCGAGACGCTGGACGGCCTGCCGCGCCAGTTCCTGAGCCGCGCCGTGCTGGACTGCACGACGCTGGATGCGGCACTCGACCTGTTGTCCGGCCTGCCGCGCGCCGGTGCCTTCCACCATACGCTGGGTCAGTGCGGCGACGCGCGCATGTTCAGTGTCGAGGCCACGCCGCGCGCCTGCTCGGTCCAGCCGGTATCCGGCGTCTACGGCCATGCCAACCACCGCATCCATCCCGGTGCGCAGGCCGAGCCGCAGGTGATCACCGAGTCATCGCACGACCGCCAGGTGCGCATCGACAGCCTGACCGCCGCGTTCCCCGCCCAGGCGGGTGGCGAAGAGATCTGCGCCGCCCTGACCGACCGCGCCGCGGACGGCCTGCCGATCTTCCGCGACGATCCGGCCGACCCTGACGACGAGAACACACTGGCCAGCGCGATCTTCCGGCTCGAATCCGATCGCGTGGTCCTGAACGTGCACCAGGGCGGCAATGCCGCCGCGCCCCCAACTCATACCCTGGAAATCGCGCCCAGCCGCTAGTTTCCGGCCCCGCTCGCTCCCCGCAGCCCTCCTGTCGCGGCCTTTCCGGCCGCAACGGGGAACGTGCGCCCGAAGCAAATGCAAACCGCCCCACCCCGGAGCCGCATCATGTCCCACATTTTTCACCGCAATCCACGCCAGCAGCTGCCGACCGCCGTCGGCGGCGAAGGCATCTATCTGATCGACAGCACCGGTCGCCGCTATCTGGATGCGTCCGGCGGCGCCGCCGTGTCCTGCCTCGGTCACGGCCATCCGCGCATCATCAAGGCGATCCAGCAGCAGGCACAGACGCTGGCCTATGCACACACTTCGTTCTTCACCACCGAAGTGGCCGAGGCCCTGGCTGACTGCCTGATCGAGCACGCCCCGGCCGGTCTGGACCAGGCCTATTTCGTTTCCGGCGGCTCGGAAGCCGTCGAGGCAGCGCTGAAACTCGCCCGCCAGTTCTTTGTCGAAACCGGCGAGCCCGATCGCCAGTACTTTATTGCCCGGCGCCAGAGCTACCACGGCAATACGCTCGGCGCCCTCGCCATCGGCGGCAACGCCTGGCGGCGCGAACCATTCCTGCCGATTCTGGTACCCGGTCACCATGTGTCACCGTGCTATCCGTACCGCGACCAGCGCGAGGACGAGAGCGCGGAGCAGTATGCTCAACGGCTTGCTGATGAACTGGAAGCGCGCATTGTCGAACTCGGTGCCGGCAAGGTCGCCGCCTTCGTGGCCGAGACCGTGGTCGGCGCCACCGCCGGGGCGCTGGCCCCGGTCGGTGGCTATCTGCAGAAAATCCGTGCCGTATGCGACAAGTACGGCGTACTGCTGATTCTCGACGAAGTCATGTCCGGCATGGGCCGCACCGGCTACCTGTATGCATGCGAAGAAGACGGCGTATCGCCGGACATCCTCTGCATCGCCAAGGGCCTCGGCGCCGGCTACCAGCCGATCGGCGCCATGCTGGCCAGCCGCCGGATCTACGACGCCATTGTCGGGGGCTCCGGCTTCTTCCAGCATGGCCACACTTATATTGGCCATGCCATTGCCTGCGCCGCCGCGCTCGAAGTGCAGCAGGTCATCGCCGACGATCACCTGCTCGACAATGTCCGCGCCCGCGGCGAGCAGTTGCGCGCCAGCCTGCGCGCCCGCTTCGCCGACCATCCGCACGTCGGCGATATCCGCGGTCGTGGCCTGTTCGTCGGTGTCGAGCTGGTGGCCGACCGTCACAGCAAGGAACCGTTCGCGCCGTCGCGCCGGCTGCATGCCCGGATCAAGCAACTGGCGATGCAGCGCGGCCTGCTGTGCTACCCGATGGGCGGCACGGTCGACGGCCAGCGTGGCGACCATGTGCTGCTGGCGCCGCCCTTCATCTGCACCGAAGCAGACATCGAGCTGATCGTCGCCCTGCTTGGCGATGCCATCGATGCCGCCATCGCCGAAAGCTGAGCCGATGACAGATACCTCTGCCCTGCCCGCCGTCGCCATTGCCGTCGCCCCGAATGGCGCGCGCAAGACCCGGGCTGACCACCCGGCCCTGCCGGTCACGCCGGATGAGCTCGCAGCCTGCGCCCGCGACTGCCTGGACGCCGGCGCCGCCATGCTGCACCTGCACGTCCGCCGCGCCGACGGTCGCCACAGCCTGGCCGCCGCCGACTACCGCCCGGCCATCGAGGCCGTGCGCCGCAGTGTCGGTGACGCGCTGGTGCTGCAGCTGACCAGCGAGGCGGTCGGCATCTACGCCCCGCCGGAACAGATCGCCATGGTGCGCGAGCTGCGCCCGGAAGCGGTGTCGGTCGCGCTGCGTGAACTCGTGCCGGATGCCGGCCACGAGACCGACGCCGCCGACTTCTTCTGCTGGATGGCCCGTGAACGCATCGTCCCACAGTACATTCTGTATTCGGACGGCGACGTGCTGCGCTATCTCGACCTGCGCCGGCGCGGCCTGATTCCGCCGGCAGGACACGGTGTGCTGTTCGTGCTGGGCCGCTACAGCCAGGGGCAACGTTCGGCACCATCCGACCTGCTGCCGTTCCTGGCGGCATGGCATGGTGGTGGCGAACTGACGGCCGGGGTGCCATGGTCGATGTGTGCGTTTGGCGCACGCGAGGCCGGCTGCGCACTGACCGCGGCACTGCTGGGCGGCCACGTGCGGGTCGGCTTCGAGAACAATATGCTGCTGCCGGACGGCAGCACGGCCACCGACAACGCCGCACTGGTGCGCGGCATTGCCGAACGGCTGCAATCACTGGGCCTGGCGCCAATGACGGCGGAGGCCTTGCGCACCCTGTATCACCCGGACGCCTGACGCGGGTCGGTCAGCCGTACACGACGATCGGCAACACCCATGCGGCGAAGACCGCAAGAGGAGACACAGCATGAACGATACCCTGCCCATCTGGACCCCGTCGGCGGAGCGGATTGCCGCCAGCCGGCTGACCGCCTTCACCCGCGAAGCCGAGGCCCGCAGCGGCCGGACCTTTGCCGACTACCCGGCGCTCTGGCAATGGAGCGTCGACCAGCGCGCCGACTTCTGGGATCTGCTGTGGGATTTCACCGGTGTCATCGGCAGCAAGGGAGAGGTCGTGCTGGAAAACGGCGAAGCCATGCCCGGCGCACGCTGGTTCCCGCAGGCCGAGCTGAACTATGCGGAAAACCTGCTGCGCCGGCGCGATGACGGGCCAGCCGTGGTGTTTTCCGGCGAAGGCCATGTCAGCCGCCGTCTGAGCCACCGCGAACTCTACGACGCGGTCAGCCGGGTCGCACAGGCACTGGCCGCCGACGGCGTCGGTCCCGGCGACCGGGTCGGCGCCATGCTGCCAAACCTGCCGGAGACGCTGATCGCCATGCTGGCCACCGCCAGCCTCGGCGCGATCTGGGCGTCGTGCTCGCCGGATTTCGGCACCGATGGCGCGCTGGACCGTTTCGGCCAGATCGGGCCAACGGTCTGGCTGGTGCCCGATGGCTATCTGTATAACGGCAAGGCGGTCGATGTCGCGGCCCGGGTCGACCATATCGCGGCGCAGTTGCCGGACGTGCGACGGGTGGTGGTGGTGCCGTATGTGCCGGCCGGCATGCCGACCGATGCCCGCACGCAGCGCTGGGACGACTGGATTGCCCCGTATGCTGCCGGTGATATCGCCTTCGATCGCGGGGCCTTCGACCGGCCGCTGTTCATCATGTTTTCCAGCGGGACCACCGGCAAGCCGAAGTGCATTGTGCACGGGGCCGGCGGCACCCTGCTCCAGCACCTGAAAGAACACCAGCTGCACACCGATGTGCGACCGGGCGACCGCCTGTTCTACTTCACCACCTGCGGCTGGATGATGTGGAACTGGCTGATGACCGGGCTGGCCAGCGACGCCACCCTGCTGCTGTACGACGGCTCGCCGTTCGCCAGCCGGGGGAGCGCCCTGTGGGACTGGTTCGCCGCCGAGCAGGGCACCCATTTCGGCACGTCGGCCAAGTATCTCGACGCGGCACACAAGACCGGCCTGAAACCAGTCGTCAGCCACAAACTGGATGCCCTGCGCGTGCTGATGTCGACCGGCTCGCCGCTGGTGGCCGAAGGTTTCGATTATGTCTATCGCGACATCAAGGCCGATCTGCAGCTGGCATCGATTTCCGGTGGCACCGACATCGTGTCGTGCTTTGCGCTCGGCTGCCCGACACTGCCGGTCTGGCGTGGAGAACTGCAGTGCCGGGGGCTGGGAATGGCGGTGGAGATCACCGACGAGCAGGGCCGGGCAGTGCGTGAGGAAAAAGGCGAGCTGGTGTGCCGCAAGCCGTTCCCGTGCATGCCGGTCGGCTTCTGGAACGACCCGGACGGCAGCAAATATCATGCGGCCTATTTCGCCCGCTTCCCCGGCATCTGGTGCCATGGCGATTTCGCCGAACTGACCGCGCACGACGGCGTGATCATCTACGGCCGTTCCGACGCGGTGCTCAACCCGGGCGGGGTGCGCATCGGCACGGCGGAAATCTACCGTCAGGTCGAGCAGATCGATGAGGTGCTGGAAAGCCTGGCCTGCGGCCAGCGCCAGGACGGCGACGAGCGCGTGGTGCTGTTTGTGCGGCTGCGTGATGGCATCACGCTGGATGACGCACTGCGCGATCGCATCCGCCAGCAGATCCGCTCAGGCGCCAGTCCGCGCCATGTGCCGGCCCGCATCGCCCAGGTCCACGACATCCCGCGCACGCTGTCGGGCAAGATTGTCGAGCTGGCGGTCAAGAACACCATCCATGGCGAGCCGGTGCTGAATCTGGGTGCACTGGCCAACCCGGAGGCGCTGCGGGAGTTCGTCGACCGGCCGGAACTGGCGGACTGAGGCCCGCGGGCGGTCAGCGCCGGATCAGGTAGTAGAACTCCTTGCGATCGCCCGGACGCTGGCCGGTCCAGACCCAGTTGGCCGGCCGGTCGCTGTCGCGATAGCGCATCACCAGGCTGTAGCGGCAGTCAGCATGCGCCCCGCTGTCCGGATGCAGGATCAGGCCGCCGTGATAGCGCGCCAGGGCGATAAACGACAGGCCGGCATCGGTCACCATGCAACTGTCGGTCGGCGCCGCCGGTCGCAGCTGCGAGATCAGCGGCGCGTAGCTTTTCTGGATGTCGATCCAGGGCAGCCACAGGCTGGCCGCCAGTGCCCAGATCAGGGTCACGCCGGCCGCCCAGTTGGTCGACGCCTTGCGCCCTTCGAGATTGCGGCGCGTCACGGCCCACAGCCACACCAGCGTCGCCGCGCAGGCGACCAGCAGCATCGGCAGGTTCAGTTCGGCCTTGTAGGTCGGCGCAAAGAACGCCGCCCGCTCGGCCAGCCGCGCCGGCCAGCCGAAGTTCAGGGCAACCCAGCCCAGCCAGATGAAGGCGGCGATCAGGCCGAAGGTCATCAGGCCGAACCAGTTGAAGCAGGCTGCCGCGCCGCGCTTCAGCGTGTCCAGCTCGGCGGCCGCCAGCACCGCCAGCGGCACCAGCCACGGCAGTGCCAGTTCCTGCGCCTGGACCGGAGACAGCGTCATCATGACGGCCAGCACGACGAAGAACAGCATCGGCAGCTGCAGCGCCGGCGACGACAGGGCCGCACGACGGCGCCACAGCGTCCACAGGCTCAGCGGCCACAGCGGCATCGCGAACCAGGGGAAAATCTGCAGGTAATAGCCGAAGTCATGCAGGAACGCAGTCCGCCCGAAGCCCTGGAACGTACCCAGCGCCCGGTGCCGCCACCAGTAGCTGGCCAGGGCCGGGTCGACCTCGGTCAGTGCCAGCGGCCAGGCCAACGCCAGCGGCAGACCCACGGTCAGCGCCACCGCCAGTGCCTTGACGTGTTCCGGCGTTCGCCACGCCTTGAAGGCAAACAGCAGCAGCGCGATGATCCAGGCCAGCCCCAGTTCCAGCATGCTCGCCGACAGCGCCAGCATGCCGGTGGCGATGCCGAACAGCAGCCCGGCCAGCCAGCCGTGCGAGCGCGACAGTGACAGCGACCACAGCACCAGGGCAAAGCCGCAGAAGGTGGCAATGTCGGGCGACGCCGCATGGCCGAAAGTCATCAGACCCAGTGAGCCCAGCAGCAGCATGGCCACCGAGCGGCCGTAGCGACGGCCGAGCAGGTCGCGGCCGGCCAGACCGACGAACCACAGCGCGAACACCATGAAGAACGGCGTCGCCAGCCGCATGCCGTCCGCCAGCGGCAGAATCGGCGATGTCAGCCAGGCAAAACCCGCCGCCACCCAGTAGTACAGCGGCGACGAGTCCAGATACGGTACGTTGACGATGGTCGGCACCAGCCAGTGCCCGTCCTCCAGCATCGACTGGACCACCCCTGCCACATAGCCTTCGTCCGGCTTCCACGGCGCATGGCCAAAGATGCCGGGCCAGAGCCAGACGAAGCAGAGCAGGAGCAGCATCCACGGCTTTTCATTCGTGGCCGGGGCGGTGTCCATGCGGGGCGGAGTGTAGGTCAGCATGCGTTATCGGCGGTCAGGGAAGTGGGTGGCCGGCGCGGAACCGGCCGGTAGCGGCCGCCATGATACCCGCCCCGCCCCGGCCACCGCCATGGGAATGGGTGTCAGATCGTATCCGACATCCTTCCGGTGGCGACTCAGCGGCTGGCGACAACCTTGATTTCGACCTTCCAGGCCGCATTGGCCAGTCGGGCTTCGATCGTGGCACGGGCCGGCGGGTTGGCGCTGTCGACCCAGGCGTCCCAGGCGACATTCATGCCGTCGTAGTCGGCAATATCGGCCAGGAAGATGGTCACGTCGACCAGCTTCGACTTGTCACTGCCGGCCTGGGCCAGCAGGGCATCAATGGCCGACAGCACGTCGGCGGTCTGACCGGTGATGTCCTTGCTGGTGTCATTCGGCACCTGCCCGGCGAGGAAAACGAGGTTGCCGGCAACGACGGCTTCGGACAAACGCTTGCCCGGTTCAATGCGCTGGATGCTCATGGGGTTTCTCCTGTTTTTCTGGTGGGAATCGTGCAATCACCGGCGAGAGACTCGTCACCGGGACGGTCCGCATTGTCTCCGATTCCGTGCGACGGCGCCTCTGTCTGTCGCATTTCGCCCGCCAGTTCCGCCTCGATCTCCTCGATGCTGGGCAGACTGCGGGCCAGCGTATCCGGCAAATCCTGCAGCAACTGGTACTCCGCCACGCCGATGGGTTTGTCGATGCCATTGACCGCATATTGCGCCACCAGCCGGTTCTGCTGACGGCACAGCAGCAGACCGATGGTGGGCTTGTCGTCCTCGGCCCTTACCTGGTCATCGATGACCGACAGATAGAAATTCAGCTTGCCGACGTGCTCGGGCCTGAACGCCCCGGCCTTGAGTTCGACCACGACATAGCATTTGAGGCGGGTGTGATAGAACAGCAGGTCGATAAAGAACTCGTCGCCGCCGACATCCAGCCTGAACTGGCGCCCGACAAAAGCGAAACCGGCCCCCAGCTCCAGCAGGAACCGGGTGATATGGCGAACCAGAGCATCTTCGATATCCCTCTCCTGGGCATCGTCGGCCAGTCCCAGAAAATCGAACAGGTATGGATCCTTGAGCGCTTCATGGACCAGGGCAGAGTCATGCGGGGGCAGGCGTAACGCAAAGTTGCTGACAGCAGAGCCCTGACGCTCATGCAGCCGATTCCGGATGTTCTGTTCCAGCGTCAGTCGCGACCAGCCTCCCGAGACAGCCTGCATCGCATACCACTCACGATTGGCGGGTTGCAGCTTGGTCAACAGGGTCACGATGTGGAACCAGGGCAATTGGTCAGCAGGCTGCTGACCAAACTGGACACCGGGACAATGCTCGGCGAAATAGCGCATGTACTTGATGTTGCTACCTGAAAAACCTTTCATGTCAGGAAAGGCATCCTTGAGGTCACGGGCAACGCGCTCTATCACCTTGGCTCCCCAGCCATGGCGTGTTTGCCGGTCAAGAATATCCCGACCAATCTGATGGTACAGCCGGATCAATCCGGCATTGACCGTCAGTGCAGCGCGACTGCGCGCCGCGCGGATACGGCTTTTCAGGGACGTCAGCCAATCAGCGTAATCGGGGGGAATGGGCGCCAGGACCATGTTCATCCGCTCCGGTAATGAACGATGCGTTCAGCCCTGTTCTTCGCCGGGCCATCGCCACTTATACCCAATCACCCCGGAAGCTTCCAATTCGGCACAACAGCCCTGCCCCCTGTCCCCGCTAGCCCCGGTCTGGCACCAGCACAGTCCGGTTGCCATTGCTCTCCATCGGGCTGACCATGCCGGCCTCTTCCATCTGCTCGATCAGGCGCGCGGCGCGGTTGTAGCCTATGCGCAACTGACGCTGGACTGACGAGATCGACGCCTTGCGCGTCTTCAGCACAATGGCGACCGCTTCATCGTACAGCGGGTCCTCTTCGCTGCCACGGCCGCCGCTTGCCGCTGCGGCGCCAGCGTCCTCCGCCTCGGCGCCGCCGGTGAGCAGATCGTCAATGTAATCCGGTTCGCCGAACTGCTTCAGGTACTCGACGACCGCATGCACTTCCTCGTCAGCGACAAACGCCCCGTGCACCCGCTGCGGATAGCCGGTGCCCGGTGGCAGGTACAGCATGTCCCCCTGCCCCAGCAGGCTTTCGGCCCCCATCTGGTCGAGAATGGTGCGGCTGTCGACCTTGCTCGACACCTGGAACGCGATGCGCGTCGGGATATTGGCCTTGATCAGGCCGGTAATCACATCGACCGAGGGGCGCTGGGTAGCGAGAATCAGATGGATGCCGGCCGCACGTGCCTTCTGTGCCAGCCGGGCGATCAGCTCTTCGATCTTTTTGCCGGCCACCATCATCAGGTCGGCAAACTCGTCCACCACCACCACGATGAACGGCAGTGGCGACAGGGGTTCCGGATCGTCCGGCGTGAGGGTGAACGGATTGACAATCCGGCGCCCGGCCGCCTCGGCCCGACGCAGCTTCTGGTTGAAGCCGTCCAGATTGCGCACCCCGAGCGCGCTCATCAGCCGATAGCGCTTTTCCATCTCGGCCACACACCAGTTCAGCGCATTGGCAGCCAGCTTCATGTCGGTCACCACCGGGGCCAGCAGATGGGGAATATCGTTGTAAACCGACAGTTCCAGCATCTTCGGGTCGATCATGATGAAGCGGACTTCTTCCGGCGTCGCCTTGTACAACAATGACAGAATCATCGCATTGACGCCGACCGACTTGCCGGAACCGGTAGTGCCGGCCACCAGCAAGTGCGGCGCCTTGCCGAGGTTCATTGTCACCGGCTGACCGGTAATGTCCTTGCCCAGCGCCAGCGTCAGGCGCGAGTCGGGACGCTGGAACACCCCGTCGGACAGGATCTCGGACAGGCGGATCATCTCGCGGCGCGGATTCGGCAACTCCAGCCCCATGCAGGTCTTGCCGGGAATGGTTTCGACCACGCGAATCGACGCCAGGCCAAGCGCACGCGACAGGTCCTTGACCAGATTGACCACCTGGTTGCCGCGCACGCCGACGTCCGGCTCGACCTCATAGCGGGTAATGACCGGGCCGGCATAGGCATCGACCACCCGCACCTTGACCTTGAATTCGGCCAGCTTCTCCTCGATGACAATGCCCCGCTCCATCATCGACTCTTCACTGACCGCCACCTCCGAATTGTCATCGGCCGGCATCAGCAGCGACAGCGGCGGCAGGGCGTAATCGCCATAGGCCGGCGGCCACGCCTCTGCCGGCGGAGCCTGCACCGTGCTGTACGCTGTGGCAGGCGCGGCAAAGGACGGTGACTCACTCACCGGTGCAGGACTGGACCGCCACGGCGGGGTCACCGGTGTCGGCGGCAATTCGTGAACCACCGGCGCAGGCCCGGCAACGGGCAGCGGCGGAGGGGGTACCCAGGCAAAGGCAGGAGCGGACGCGGGTTGCACTTCCGCTTCGTCGTCGACGATATTCCAGGCCAGCACATGGCCCGTGTCGGGAGTGGCGGGCGACAAGGCAGCCGGCCCGGTCACCGGCTCGCTGGCCGGAGCCGGTACCGGCGGCGGGCCGGACGGGGACAGTGACGACTCATGCGCGGCAGGCAGCGGGATCAGCCCTTCGGCGGCCGCTTCTTCCGGCGTCACCAGCGAACGGATTTCCGGCATCACCACCGGACTCGCCGGGGACGAGAACCGCACCGGCTCGATCATCGCCGGCTGCAGCCGCCGACGCCGCGCAGCAGCCAGGTCGGCTTCGCGCTGCAGGCGGTCCTTGTGCAGGACCTGCACCCGCGCCCGCACCACATTCGGCTCGATCAGTGTCACACTGCGCGCCGGAGCGGCAGCGCTGCGGTCATGCCGGCGCGCTGCCGGTACATAACCGCCGCGCAGATTGTTCCTGACATCGGCCAGTCCGATCACCGGAGGCGCATCACTGCTGTCATGGACTTGTGGTCGGGACGGGCGGGCGTCGGCCTTGCGTGCGATATAGCTGCTGCGAAGATTGTTCTGCACTTCGGCCAGACCGATCACCGGCCGCTCGGGAACGGGAGCCGGACGGGCTGCGGCGGGTACCTCGACACGCGCGGCAGGCGGCTTCGGCACAGGCATCGGCACCCGGACCTGGGGCCGCTCGATGTCGCGAGGAGGAACAACCGGTCGTTCCGGCGCCTTGCGGGCAGGTTCGGTCGCCGTCGGGGCATCCGGCTGCTGGCGCGGGCTCCAGTCGAGCTCATCCGGGCCGACGGTTGGCTCCGCCGGCTCGACCGGTTCATAAGGCGCGGGCGTGCGCCACTCGTCCAGCAGCGAACGCCCCAGGGCAATCAGTCTGGCCAGTGCCCGCACCGATGCCTGCCACAAGTGTCGCCACAGCGGCACGATCTGGTGCCAGGTGCGAAAGGCAGCGGCAACGGCAATCTCGCGGGCAGGCTGCAGGTCGCGCGCGGTGAGCTGTGCGCGTTCGAAGCCGCGCTCCAGCCATTCCGGCAATGCCCCGTTCCGCCAGCACCAGATACCGACGGCACTGACTACCACCAACAACACAATCAGCAAGAAAACGACCGACACGGTTCCCTATCCAGACAATTTCATTCAGACCGGCTTCGGACGCACCGCCGCCCGCCGGCAAACCGACATGATAACGGGGAATATCCGCTTGCAGACATTCCCCGCAGGAGACAATCACGCCCGCAATGCGCCAGACGGCGCCATCGCAGGCACCGGGACCACTAGCACTCGGTAATGTTCACGGTCACGGCCAGCCCGCCCAGTGAGGTTTCCTTGTACGTGGTTTTCATGTCGCGCCCGGTCGCCAGCATGGTCGCGATCACGGTATCCAGCGACACCTTGTGCTGGCCGTCTTCGAGCAGGGCCAGTTGCGCCAGCTTGATGGCTTTTTCCGCCGCAATGCCATTGCGTTCGATGCACGGAATCTGCACCAGCCCGCCGACCGGGTCACAGGTCAGCCCCAGGTGATGCTCCATGGCCATCTCGGCCGCATTCTCGACCTGCGCCACCGTGCCGCCCAGCACGGCGCAGTACGCACCGGCTGCCATCGAGCAGGCCACACCGACCTCGCCCTGACAGCCGACCTCGGCGCCGGAAATCGACGCCCCCAGCTTGTACAGCATGCCCAGCGCGCCGGCCGTGGCCAGGAACTCGATCACCTTGTCATCGCAGGCCGACGCGGCAAAATGGCGGAAATACTGCAGCACGGCCGGCACGATGCCGGCAGCGCCATTGGTCGGCGCCGTCACCACTCGTCCGCCGGCCGCGTTTTCCTCGTTGACCGCCATCGCATACAGCATCGGCCACAGCAGATTGTCCATGCGACCGGACAACTGCTGCGACACCATCTTGCGGAAGATGCCCGGCGCCCGGCGGCGCACATCCAGCCCGCCCGGCAGGGTGCCGTCATGCCGGCAGCCCGCCTCGATGCAGTCGCGCATTACATTGGCGATTTCCAGCAGCCCGACACGCACTTCGTCCGGATGCCGCCAGCAGGCCTCGTTGGCCAGCACGATCTGGGCAATGCTCTTCTGCTCGCGCCGGCAGTGCGCCAGCAGCTCGGCGCCGGTGGCGAACGGGAACGGCGGCGGCGACAGCGTCGCCAGCGGCGTGCCGAACTGCGCCTCGGTGACAATGAAACCGCCACCGATCGAATAATAATGTTCCTGCTGCAGCACTTCGCCGGCAGCGTCGAACGCCTGGAAGCGCATGCCGTTCGGATGCAGCGGCAGCGCCTTCAGCTTGTTCAGATGCACATCGCGCGCATAGTCGAACCCGATATCGTGCCGCCCGGCCAGCTTCAGCGCCGCCCCCTGCCGCAGCTCGGCGGTACGCGGCAGCAACCGCAACGGATCGACCGTCGGCGGCAATTGCCCCTCCAGCCCCAGCAGCATGGCCGGCACCGTGCCGTGGCCTTCGCCGGTCAGGGCCAGCGAACCATAAAAATCCACCTGTACGCGGCTGACGCGGTCGAGCAGGCCGGCGGCGTCAAGATCGGCGGCAAACGCGGCGGCAGCCTTCATCGGCCCCACCGTGTGCGAACTGGACGGGCCGATGCCGATCTTGAACATGTCGAATACGCTGATCATCGCGTGTTTCCTTGCTGCGTATGCATTGAGTAGCTTCCCGCGCCCGACCATGCCGGTCAGCCACGCGGGACAAATAACAAACCGCCCCCGGTTATTCCGGGTTGCGGGAATCGAGCAACATCGTCACCGGTCCGTCATTGACCAGTGACACCTTCATCTCGGCGCCAAAGACGCCGGTCGGCACCGGCTTGCCGAGTTCGACCGTCAGGCGCGCAACAAATTCGTTGAACAGCGGCAGCGACACCTCCGGCGGCGCCGCGCGGCTCCATGACGGGCGAGCGCCTTTGCGGCAGCTCGCAAACAGGGTGAACTGGCTGACCGCCAGCGCCTGTCCGTCGATATCGGCCAGCGAGCGGTTCATCTTGCCCGTGCCGTCCTCGAAAATCCGCAAACCGACCAGTTTTCGCACCAGCCAGTCAATATCTGTCGCATTGTCGTCACCTTCGATGCCGACCAGCAGCAGCAGCCCCGCGCCGATGGCGCCGACGACCCGTTCTTCCACTTCCACCCGGGCCTGTTCCACCCGTTGCAGCAATACGCGCATGACTCTCCCCGATTCAAGGTCGGAATATTAGCAAACACAAATATTTTTGGGTGAGGGATAGCGCACCGATTTGGCGCGCCGGGCCGATTTTCCTACAATCGCGCCTTCCCCTATCGCGAGGACCGCCCGATGCAGATGGTCATCTCTCCCGCCAAGTCACTGGATTTCACCACGCCTGCCGCCATCGCGACAGCCAGCATGCCGCCCCTGCTCGACCGTTCGTCGACACTGGTCAGACTGCTGAGCCGCAAGAGTCCGCAAGACCTGTCCGCGCTGATGGGCATCAGCGACACGCTGGCGCACCTGAACGTTGCCCGCTTCGCCCAGTGGCATCCCGACTATGCCGCGCCCGAGGCCAAACAGGCCGTGTTCGCCTTCAACGGGGACGTCTACGACGGGCTGGACGCCGCCTCGCTCGATCACCCGACCCTGGACTGGCTGCAGACACGGCTGAACATCCTGTCCGGCCTGTACGGCATCCTGCGCCCGCTCGACCTGATCCTGCCCTACCGGCTGGAGATGGGCACCCGGCTGGCCAATCCGGCAGGAGCCAACCTGTATGCGTACTGGGGCGATACGCTGACCTCGCTGCTGAACGAGCGGCTGGCGGCCGACGACAGCCCGGTAGTGGTCAACCTGGCCAGCGACGAGTATTTCAAATCGGTGAGGCCGAAGAAACTCTCGGCCCCGGTCTGGACGCCGGTATTCCAGGACAGCAAGGATGGCGGGCCGTACAAGATCGTCAGCTTCTGGGCCAAGCGCGCCCGCGGCCTGATGGTGCGCTGGATTGCCGAACACCGGATCACCCGGCCGGAGGCATTGCGCGATTTCGACAGCGATGGCTATCGCCATTGCGCTGCGGCCAGCGACGGCACTACGCTGGTGTTCCGCCGGGAGCATGCGTCGCGCTGACGGGAAGAGTCAGGCCGGAACCGCCTGACTCAGTCCGTGCAGGCACGGTCACTGACATCATCTGGCCGGGCTGCGGTCCGGGGAACCAGTCCCGGCAGATTAATCAAATCGGGAACATCGAGCAGACTGTCCCCCGGCATTTCGGGATGCCTTCCGGATTCCACACGAGGGCAGCCCGCTTTCACCCTCAACCCCAGTCAGGAGACAACACATGTCGGCAACCCACCCCCTTCAAGGCAAGGTCGCATTCGTTCAGGGCGGTTCACGCGGCATCGGCGCTGCCATCGCCAGACGTCTTGCACGCGAAGGCGCAGCGGTAGCCCTCACCTACATGGCTTCTGCTGAGCGGGCTGAAGCCGTCGTCGCCGACATCACGGCAGCGGGAGGCCAGTCCATTGCCATTCGTGCCGACAGTGCGGATGCCGCTGCCTTGCAGCAGGCCGTACGCCAGGCGGCAAGCCACTTTGGCCGGCTCGACATCCTGGTCAACAACGCCGGGGTGCTGGCCTGGGGAACGACCGAAGACCTCTCGCTGGAGGACTTTGACCGCACCCTGGCAATCAACGTGCGCAGCGTGTTCGTTGCCAGCCAGGAAGCGGCGCGTCATATGCAGGAGGGTGGCCGCATCATCAATATCGGCAGCACCAACGCCGACCGCATGCCGGTGGCGGGCGGTGCGGTTTACGCCATGAGCAAATCGGCGCTGGTGGGGCTGGTGAAAGGCATGGCGCGTGACCTCGGCCCGCGCGGCATCACCGTCAATAACGTGCAGCCCGGCCCCGTGGATACGGAAATGAACCCGGACGCAGGCGAGTCTGCCGAGCAGCTGAAAGCGCTGATGGCGCTGCACCGCTATGGCAAGGCGGAAGAGATTGCCGGCTTCGTCGCCTATCTGGCAGGCCCGGAGGCAGGGTATGTCACCGGCGCAAGCCTGAGCATCGATGGTGGCTTTGCCGCCTGAACGGCAGGAAGCCCGAAAAGCCCCCCGGGCCGCCCCGTGCGGGACGCAGTAACAGGAAAGCCATGCTGAGCTTCAATCTGGGCCCCCTGGCCATCCCCTTCTCTGTCGCGCTGTCGGGGTGCGCCTGGCTGATGGCCCTGGGTGCCGGTTATCTGGCGGGGCGCCGTCAGCGCATCAGCGTGGCCGGGCCCCTGAATGACATGCTGCTGTGGGGTCTGGTTGCCGCCCGCCTGGGCTTTGTCGCGATCTGGTTTGAACAGTACCGGCCACAGCCATGGGGCATGCTGGACATACGCGACGGGGGATTCAACCTGTGGGCCGGCATCGGCGGCGCCCTGGCCTGGGCGATGTGGCACGGCAGCCGTCAGCCGGCCCTGCGCCGGCCACTTGCCATTGCCCTGCTGGCCGGAACACTGACCTGGGGGGCGGGCAAGGCATGGCTGACCGGCAATGAAACACCGGCGCTATCGGCGCAAGCACTGGCTACCCTGTCCGGCCCGCAGACCACCCTGCCCGCACTGGCCGATGGCCGGCCAGTGGTCGTCAGCCTGTGGGCCAGCTGGTGCCCGCCTTGCCGCCGCGAGATGCCCTTGCTGCAGGCAGCCCAACAGCATGAAAACGACGTGCGCTTCATCTTCGTCAATCAGGGCGAAACTGCCGCCTCCGTGCAGCAATACCTGCAGACGGAGAAGCTGCAACTGGAAAATGTGCTGCTGGACCCCGCCGGCCAGCTGGGAAAAACGTACCGCTCGGTCGCACTGCCCACCACGCTGTTCTTCGATGCCCGGGGAAAGCTCGTGGCCACCCATCTGGGCGAGCTGTCGGCGGCCTCGCTCGCCAGCAAGCTGGAGCCGCTGCGCCGCAGACCATCGCCCTGACCCCCGGCAATGCCGGCGGCTGACGAGGCGGCGGATTCTGCACAGCGACCGCCCGCCCTGCACCGCCTGGCGGAGGCCGAAGCGCGCAGGGCGTCATCTGCTCATTCTGGTATTTGGCCGGACAAAGAAGCCATCCGCGCCCGCGCCATGTGCAGCTTTTTGTAGCTGTCGATCAGGCGCTGATGGCGGTCGAGTCCGTCCAGATTCATCCCCGTTGGCGTCAGGCCAAAGAAGCGCACGCTGCCGTCCACGGACCCCATCACCGCATCCATCCGCGGGTTGCCAAACATCCGGCGGAAATTGACCTCGTAATCGGCCAGTTCCAGGTCGTCGTCCAGCAGCACCTCCAGCACCACATGCAGGGCCTGATAGAACAGTCCGCGCTCGACCGTGTTGTCGTTGTACTGCAGGAAAGCGCCCACCAGATCGTGCGCCTCATCAAACTGCTTCAGCGCAAGATTAATCAGCAGCTTCAGCTCCAGAACCGTGAGCTGACCCCAGTTGGTATTCTCGTCAAACTCGACGCCGATCAAGGTAATGATGTCGGTGTATTCATCCACCTCGCTGTCTTCCAGCCGATTCAGCAAGGCTGCCAGCGCGGCATCGTCGAGACGGTGCAGGTTCAGGATATCGGCGCGGAAAGCCAGCGCCTTGTTGGTGTTATCCCAGACCAGGTCTTCCACCGGATAGATTTCCGAATACCCCGGCACCAGGATGCGGCAGGCGATCGCACCGAGCTGGTCATACACCGCCACGTACACTTCCTTGCCCATGCCTTCGAGAATGCCGAACAAGGTAGCGGCTTCGTCGGCATTGGCGTTTTCGCCCTGACCGGAGAAGTCCCACTCGACAAAATCGTACTCCGCTCTGGCGCTGAAAAAGCGCCACGACACCACGCCGCTGGAATCGATAAAGTGTTCAACGAAGTTGTTCGGCTCGGTAACGGCGTGACTTTCAAAGGTCGGCCGGGGCAAATCGTTCAGCCCTTCAAAACTGCGCCCCTGCAGCAGCTCGGTCAGACTGCGTTCCAGCGCCACTTCCATGCAGGGGTGCGCCCCGAAAGAGGCAAACACACCGCCGGTACGCGGGTTCATCAGGGTGACGCACATCACCGGATACTTGCCGCCCAGCGATGCATCCTTGACCAGCACCGGAAAGCCCTGGTTTTCCAGCTCGGCAATGCCGGCCAGAATGCCCGGATATTTTGCCAGCACGTCCTGCGGCACATCCGGCAGCACGATTTCGCCTTCGAGGATTTCGCGCTTGACCGCCCGCTCGAAGATCTCCGACAGACATTGCACCTGCGCTTCCACCAGCGTGTTGCCGGCGCTCATGCCGTTGCTCAGGAACAGGTTGTCGATCAGGTTGGTCGGGAAATACACCACTTCACCATCCGACTGGCGCACATAAGGCAGCGCGCAGATACCGCGTTCGGTATTGCCGGAGTTGGTGTCATACAGATGCGAGCCGCGCAGCTCGCCATCCGGGTTGTAAATCTCCAGACAGTATTCATCGAGCATCCCGGCCGGCAGCGCCCCCCTGTGGCCCGGCTTGAACCAGCGCTCGTTCGGGTAATGCACGAACGCCGCGTTGCCAATGTCCTCACCCCAGAACTGGTCGTTGTAGAAGTGATTGCAACTCATCCGCTCGATGAACTCGCCCAGCGCCGAGGCCAGGGCACTTTCCTTGGTCGCACCCTTGCCATTGGTAAAGCACATTGGCGAATGCGCATCGCGAATATGCAGCGACCACACGTTGGGAACCAGATTGCGCCATGAAGCGATTTCGATCTTCATGCCCAGGCCGGCCAGAATGCCGGACATGTTGGCGATGGTCTGCTCCAGCGGCAGGTCCTTGCCGATGATATAGGTGCTCGCATCCGCATCCGGGTTCAGCGTCAGCAAGGCCTGCGCATCGGCATCGAGATTCTCGACTTCCTCGATCACGAACTCGGGCCCGGTTTGCACAACTTTTTTCACCGTGCAGCGGTCAATGGAACGCAAAATGCCCTGCCGGTCCTTGGCGGAGATGTCCGCCGGCAGCTCGACCTGGATCTTGAAGATCTGCTGGTAGCGATTTTCCGGGTCGACAATGTTGTTCTGCGACAGGCGGATGTTCTCGGTCGGAATGTTGCGCGTGTCGCAGTACAACTTCACGAAGTAGGCCGCACACAGGGCCGATGAGGCCAGAAAGTAATCGAACGGCCCCGGCGCCGAACCATCGCCCTTGTAGCGCACAGGCTGGTCGGCAATGACCGTGAAGTCATCGAACCTGGCTTCAAGGCGAAGCTTGTCAAGAAAATTGACCTTGATTTCCATGTGGGAATTCCAAAATAGCGTGCAAAACGAGTTGGCCGCCATTATCCGGTTTTTCCAGCAGGAAAGCCGTGCTTCTCGGCTGTTCGGGGGGCTCCAGTGCTGGCGCTGACAGTGGCAGACGATGCGTCAAAGACCGGGTGCATCACAATGCCGCGCCTGCCTCGCTCTTCAACAGGGGGGCTCTTCAGGCGCTACATCACACTTGTGATGCTGCAGCAGGGACCTTCATCTGTCCGGCAGGCAACCTGCCGTTCGATGCATTTATACCTTAGCTGCAGGTGAGCGACTGCTGCTGAGCTGGCAAAGGCCGGATGCTCAGGGTCGGCTGCGACCGATGACCTGTTTCTATGATGGCTTTCTGGCTGCATATCGGCCGTAGCGGCTCTTCGCATGCCAGATGAAAAACGGCTGCTTTCATGTTGGAAGCAGCCGTAAATGCATCTAGTAAACGAGGGGCGATTCACGCTTAGCGTACCAATTATTCCATTTTCTGAGATGATCCCATCATTGATGTTGGCTCCTGGAATCAATCGATGAAACTGATCAACCGCTACCTGCCTGAGTACCAATTCGCTGAGGAGCACAGTCGATACATTCCGGCCCCACCTGCGCGAGTCCTCGATGCCATCGGTCACCCTGATGTCCTGGACGACCCGGTTGCTCGAATTCTGATTGCCTTGCGAGAGATACCCAATCGCTTAGCAGGTCGACTTGGCTTTGCATCCAACCTGCACCATCGCCCTTCGTTCGGAATAGCCAACTTCACCTTCTTGGGGCGAGATGACGACCGTGAATTGGCCTACGGCTTGGCCGGCCGCTTTTGGCAGTCCGACTATGGCCTCGTCACGGTAGCCGATGCTGCTGCCTTCTCCGCAGTAAATTCGTCGGGCATCGCTAAACTGGTTATGAATTTCACTGCGGAAGCCGAAGGTTCCGGCACGAGGCTGACGACCCGCACGCGCGTCTGGTGTGGCGATGATGCCACCCGGCGTAGCTTCAATCCTTACTGGCTGCTTATCAGGCCTGCGAGCGGCCTGATTCGTCGGCGTCTGCTCAAGCGGGTGCATAACGCGGCGCTGAAAGCTTTACCAACGATCCCTTCGTAAAGGCTCGATGTGGTCTGTCATCGTCTCAGTGGACAGTAAGATAAGGCTGCTTTCGGAGAGAAAGCAGCCAATGTCTTGGCAAAATGCGAACAGCCGCTAAGGCCGATGCCCCGCCCAAAGCCAGTGCTCACTATCCGGTTGTTGCGCCCCGTGCTTCGTCAAGAATCCACGTCGCAAATGCCCGTACTGGCCCTTCACTCAATTCGATCCGCTCAGGCAGAACGAGGCAGAAATTTTTGGCAATCGTCTTGCCCTCAGGCCAGGGCGTGACCAGACGACCTTGCTCTAGCTCGGCCCCAACGTAAAGCCGCGGTACCAATGCCACGCCCAGGCCGGCAAGTGCGGCCTCAATCAGCATGGAATGGAGGTCGTAACGTGCACCAATTGCCGAATTGGTCAGCGTTACACCTGTCTCTTGAGCATAAATCTGCCAGGCATGCGGGTTTTGCCGCCGGTGAAGGCGTGGCAGCGCGTCCAGCGGCGCATGGGCACCGGCATCTTCAAGAAGCTGTGGGCTGCAGACCGGTACAAGCACCTCTTCCAGCAGAGGATGCAGATGCATGCCCGCCCATGCCGGGTGTTCAAAATGAATGGCCGCATCGAAACCGCTACCTGCCAGCAGGAAGGGCTCCATCCGTTCTGCGATATGCACCGTAATATTTGGATGCTTGTTCTGAAAGCGTTTCAGCCGGGGGATAAGCCAGCGGGTGGCGAAAGTCGGAATGGCCGCGATCTCAATGCTCGCGCCCTCACTCGGCTGCCCCATCAGATACAGGCTGTCCCGTTCCAGGCGCTCCAGCGTCTCACGCACCTGTGCCGCATAGCGCGCGCCATTGGGGGCAAGCCGTACACGGTTTCCCACACGCTCGAACAGTACCGCCCCCAGAAATGCCTCCAGCCGGGCAATCTGGCGGCTGACCGCGCCCTCTGTTCGTGCCAGTTCTTCCGCCGCGCGGGCAAAGCTGCCATGCCGGGCCGCAGCCTCAAATGCCTGGAGCGCGGAACTGCTGGGAATTTTACGTCGCATTGAAGTCTCGCCGATCAAAATGGATTCAAAGTCAGCTTGATTAAATATCACTGAAGGCTGACTTTATTTCGTTATATAGGCCGAAAACATCAGACTACCATGATGTTACCGCAATGAGCATCACGTGTTCGCGGAAGAATGCTTAACCGTAACGAAGGAAAATCCGATGATCTATACCGTGGAATGCAGCTTCGCCGATCCTGCCAGCGAAGCCGAATGGAACGACTTCTACAGCCTTGAAAAACTGCCCGCGCTCATCTCGGTAACCGGCTTTCATTCCTCGCAACGTTTCAAATCGATCAGCGAAGGTTGTCCCGTCTACCTGGCCATCCACACGGTGGACGGCCTTGATGTCCTGACGGGAGAGGAATATCGCCGCAAAGGCGGCGGCAATTTCGCGCGGTGGCAGCAACAGATCACCGACTGGCATCGCAATCTCTACAGTGACATTGGTCTGGCGCCGGCAGTCCATGCCGACGAACTCCTCGTTCTGGGTGCAAAGGGCCCCGATTCGCTGATTGCGATGGGTCTCGAACCGCTGGGCATGCAGGCCGTTGCGCTGGAAAAGTATCCGGAACGGCGGTGGCTCGCCATCCTGCCCCGAAGCAAGCTCCACCTTGTCGAGACGCTCCCGGAGGGCGTAGACCTGTACGAGCCGATGACGGCGCAATTGACCCGCGCCGGTGCCCTTCCGGCCGGGGAAAACAGGCAGGCCAGCGATGCCAAACCTGACCTTCTACATTGACGCGGGCCAGATGCCGTCCGAAGAGTGCCTTGCCGGGCTTTCCCGCGACTGCATCAAGCTCTGTACCGGAATCCTTGAGGCGCAACTCAAAAATGTTCACGTCATTTATGTCAATGTACAACCCGGCCAGGGGCATCCCGTCTTTGCGGAAATCCGGTATCGCCTTGAGGCGTTTCGCACACCTGCGGTCATGAACCGGTTCATGACCGCTTTGGACAACACCATCGCTCATCACACGGGTCTTGCCGCGCGCATTCGGTGTTTTGGTTATGCCGCGTCGAACATTTACGCCCGAAACTAACCGCTCTGGAGACGTATTGTGTCCATCCTTGCCTTTCCCGGTCAGCAGGTCGGGGATTTCACGGTCACCGCAATCAGCGATGGCTACCTCAATGCCAGCCTCGATTGCCTCTCGAACATCGACGCGTCCGAAGCGTCCGGAATCCAGCGCGATGCGGGTCAGAATGAGCCCTCTGCGATACATATCAACTGCTACGTGATACGCAGCGCCGGGCGCACCATTCTTGTCGATGGTGGCGCTGGTGGCATCAAGCAATGGGGCGGGCGGCTGCAGGCCAATTTGTTGCTGGCTGGCATCGAGCCATCCATGATCGATACCATCCTGCTCACGCATGCCCACCCCGACCATGTTGGCGGGCTGGTGAATGCTGCCGGACAAGTGATTTTTCCGAATGCGGAACTGGTTGTGCATCAGCGCGAGGTCAAGTTCTGGCAGGACGACGCAAATCTGGCCCGTGCCAGTGAGCGGGCGCGCGGTAATTTCCTGATCGCGCGTCAGGTATTCCACGGCTATAGCGACAAGCTGCGTACTTTCGATGAAGGAGAGGTGCTCTCCGGGATCAGCGCGATACCATTACCAGGGCATACCGACGGACATACCGGATATATCGTCGAATCCCGTGACCAGAGTCTGCTTGTCTGGGGAGATACCGTGCATTTTCCGTATATCCAGATTCAGCGACCGGACGTGTCGATTGCATTTGACCAGGACCCATCCCTGGCAGCCGCCACCCGATCACGTCTGCTGGACAGGGTCAGTTCCGAAGGGCTTTTGATCGCCGGCATGCATCTGGGAGAGGCCGGCTTCGCGCGAATCAAGCAAACAAAGGGGGAGTACGGGCTGTTCTACGAGACCGAAGCGTGAGGGCGCGAACAGAAGCGACCCTGTCTGAGATCACTCCCGCACTCAACACCTGGGCGACCACGAAAACGTTGATGCCTGCATAACGGTCTTGGCCGCTTCGGCCGAGCTGCACGCCTGGCCTGTTCGGCCGGTTTCAAATAACGGATACGTCGAACTCATCCGAATCGGCTATCGGGCGGTAGTGCGAATACAGCATACAAGACGGCGGTGGTGACGAGCCCAAAACAGGCTCTGCCACGGCCGCCGCACGAGGCTGGATTTCCGTTTGCTCTGAGATCTCCAGTGCATCGTCTACCTCAATCAGCTTGAGGGGCGGCTTCAGACTGGCAAGCGTCATTCGTAATACCAGAATAAAATGACGCGTTCGCGCATTGGAAATCCTCGCTCAAGCCAAACCCATCGTCGAGGTATGACTCCGGTCTGTTCCTGAGCATGCCGACCCGGCCAGATACGGCTGGAGGCGTCTTAAATCTCCTTCATCAGCAAGGCTTGCTGACGCTGCAAGTGCGCCTGAAAAAGCGCCGGATAAGCTGCGGAAACTGCAGCGCTCACGCTCGCTCTCGCACTGAGCGCTTTGCGCCAGGCATTGACCCCGGGAAAGTCTGTGAACAGCGATTCGGTGCTATCGGTTTCCAGCACATCGAAATAGCGGAAAACGGGCGCAAAAACCGCATCCACCATGCCAAAGGCCTCACCCGCAAAGTACGGGCCAGACCCGAGAATCTTTTCGAGTTGAGCCAGTTTGTCCTTGAGCGAAGCGGCTTTCAGATCGGCGCTAGCTTGATCCCTGGCGTTCAGATACCCCCAGGCCTCTTCCAGGGTTGCGGAGCCAAATTCAATCCATGCTCGGTGCTTCGCTCGCATCAGAGGATCATCCGGATAGAGGCCGGGACCGGGCCGGGTTTCCTGCAGGTATTCGCAGATAGCCACACTCTCGAACAGTATTTCCTCCGCGCCATATGCATCCTGCACCTGAAGCAGGGGGACTTTGCCGGTCGGTGAAATCGCCAGAAACCAGGCGGGTTTGTCACCAAGATCCACATTGATGCGATGAAACGGAACCTGTTTTTCGAGCAACACGATGGCGGCTCGCTGAACGAAGGGGCACAGCGGGTGGCTGATCAGGGTAAGCGTGGGCATTGTCAGGTCGGGTTTTGAAGGGTGGGATCGAGGAAGGGGCGCGGGGATATTCGCCACGCCCCTCCTGCCTGTTGGCTGCGGTCTTGAAGCCGAGGGCTTGTTACCGAATGCGGCGACCTGGACGCCAGCCTTGCGTGGTCAGCGGTTGAGCAGGCGGCCGCCATCCACGACGATTTCCGAACCGAGCGTCCAGCGGGACTCGTCGGAGGCCAGATACAGCACCGCCTTGGCTACCTCGTCGGCGGTACCGAAGCGGCCGAGCGGGATAGTAGCGGCGATGTCCTTGTTCACCTGCGCGCGATAGGCATCGGGGATGCCGAGCTTGTCGTACAGCGGCGTTTCGACCGGGCCGGGACTGACCGCGTTGACGCGAATCCCGCGCCCCAGCAATTCCGTCGACAGCGTCTTCGACATGTTCAGGAATGCGGCCTTGGTGGCGGCATAGACGGAAGAGCGATCCGCGCCGGCATGCGCGCTGACCGAGGTTGTCAGGATGACGGAGGCGGGATTCGCAAACACCGGCAGCAGTGCCTGAAGCAAGAAATACGGCCCCTTGACGTTGATATCGAAGGAACGGTCGAACATCTCTTCCGTCCATTCCTCGATCGGCAGCCACATGGATACGCCGGCATTGAGGAAGGCGACATCGAGCTGGCCGTAGTGGTCCTTGACGGCCTGCGCCAGTTCCCTTTGCGCAGCGACGCTGGCCGAGTCTGCGCGCAGCACCGGAACCTCGGGCCCGAGTTCAGCCCGGGCCTTTGCGATTGAATCGGGATTGACGCCCGTGACGATGACGCGAGCGCCTTCGGCCAGGAACTGTTTTGCGGTTTCCAGACCGATGCCGCTGGTGCCACCGGTGATGAGCGTACGTTTACCTTGCAAGCGTGACATTGTGTTCTCCATTCAGTAACGACCACGGTGGTCGGCAGGGAGAAATGTGCACCTATGCTTCAATCTGGATAAGATGGTCGTATTGAATATATTTAATGCCCTGAGTGCATGAATACGGAGGCTGCGTGGACCGATTTCTCTTGATGACCTGCTTCGCGCGCGCCGTGGAGACCGGCAGCTTTTCTGCGGCAGGACGCGATCTGGGCCTGGGGCAACCCAACGTCAGTCGCTACGTGGCAGCGCTGGAAGACCACCTGCAAACGCGGCTGCTGCACCGATCCACGCGCAAGCTGTCTCTGACGCCGGAGGGCGAACGCTACTACGCCGACATCCGGCGAATCCTCGACGCGGTGGAGGAGTCCGAATCCTCATTCAGGAGCAATGCCGATCCGTCAGGGCTCTTGCGCGTCGCCTGTCCCACCGCGCTCGCCCATGCCTTCGTGTTGCCACACGTGCCGGCATTCCTGGAGCGTTATCCCAGACTGACGCTGGATCTGCAGATCAACGATCGCTACGTGGACCTCGTCAATGAGGGGACCGAACTCGCGATTCGCATCGGACAACTGGAGGACAGCGCACTCCGCGCCCGGCGCATCGGGTCGTACGAACGCGTCTTCGTGGCCAGTGAGGATTACCTGGCCAAACGCGGGATTCCCCGGACACCTGATGATCTGCACGAGCACGACTGCGTGGTCTACACCTTGCTGGCGTCTGGTGCGACATGGCGCTTCCGCAATACCGAAATTCCGGTTTCCGGCAGGCTGAGAGTGAACTCGCCCGACGCCGTCCGCGCAGCAGTCACCGCGGGACTGGGGGTTGGGCACGGACCGGCATGGCTGTTTGACGAAGGCTTGAAGAGCGGGCGCCTGAAGTACATCCTGACGGGATATTCAGCACCGGCTGTCCCTGTGCAGATCGTCTATGTCGCCAACCGGCTTCTGCCAACCCGGGCAATCGCGTTCATGGACTTCATCGCCGATGTGTTTTCGGAGATCCCGGCTTTCAATGAGGCCACTCCATCGTCCAGGCTGCAGGGGAATGATTACCCTCGCTCTGGCCGATATCCGGGCACTGAGGTTTAAATAGGCTTTCAGGCATCACGGCTTCGGCGGCGGCGGCGTCGGTCTTTGCATTGTGTGGCACGTGGTGGTTTCCATGCCGAAGGCACTCTGGCACAGGTGGCCGCTCTTAGTGGCTTTGTCCGTCTCTCGCCCAACTGGATTCCCGCATCCGCTTGATATCGCGATTCGGAGGATCTCCGAATAATCGGCTGTACTCCCGACTGAACTGTGATGCGCTCTCGTACCCGACACGTGTCGCCGCACTGCCCGCATCCAGATTCTCATTGAGCATCAGTTGCCGGGCATCGAGTAGCCGCAGGTTCTTCAGGTACTGCAAGGGACTCACGCCGACCACTGCACGAAAATGCTGCCGAAAAGTTGAAGGGCTCATGTGAGCTTTGGCCGCGAGATCATCTATCAGCACGCTCTCTGTGTAGTGCTGTTTCAGCCATGTGACCACCTTGGCAATTTGCTGGCTCGGCGAGCCTATCGCAACGAGACGGCGCAGGTTGGAGCCATGCCCCCCATGCAGCAAGCGAACGACGATCTCCTGCTGGATCAGGGGTGCGAGGAGAGGGATCAGTGATGGCTCGGCGAGCAGCCGGAGCAAGCGGGTCAGCGCATCCTGCAGACCTGGCTCCAGTGCCACAAGGGATACTCCTCGTGCCGTCGAGGCCTGGAGCGGGGCCGCAAACTCCATCTCCGCCGCCATCTGGGCAATAAGACGAGCATCCAGTTCCAGCCAAATCCCGAGGAAAGGTTCTGCGGCGCTGGCACGAGTGACGTACGCCACCACGGGCATGTCCACGGTGGTGATAAGGGATTGCCCGACCCCGTAGTCGAAGACCTCATCGCCCAGTGTGATCCGCTTGCCGCCCTGCACGATCAGCGCAAGGCCCAGGCCATAAATGCAGGGCATCGGATCGGTGGTGGAACTGCAGCGACGAAGTTTCAGCGCTGCAATCGGTGTGTCGTAGTCTCCATCGATTTGTGCAATGTTGCCCACCAGACTGACAAGTTCTCCGATGTCAGGCTTTGCTTCAACGGTCACTGGATACCTCCATGAAAACTAGTGTTTTCCTTTGTGTTTCGTGATTGAAGCTTAGCATTGCCGAATGCAGACCAGGCCCTTCATTGATCGAAGCTCATCACATCAGGCAAGAAACGCGACGGTTTTGGCAAACGGAACCAAGGCATTCAGGAACACACTGCTTGCCATGGGAGCACAAACCACCGCAGAGCGCCTTTTTCAACAATGGAGATTCGATTCAAATGACCCAAACCATATCGAGACTGCTTCAGCCTTTGGCTTTCAAGAACGGCCTGACCCTGCGCAACCGCGCTGTGATGGCACCGATGACGACATGGTCGGCGAATCCGGATGGCAGCATCTCCGACCAGGAGGTGGCCTACTACCGCGCTCGCGTCAACGGTGTTGGCATGGTGGTGACGGGTTGCACGCACGTGACGCCGGACGGCATCGGCTTCACTGACGAATTCGCCAGTCACGATGATCGCTTTATTCCCAGCCTCCGTCGCCTGTCGGAAGCAGCCAGGAGCGGCGGAGCGCCAGCCATCTTGCAAATATTCCACGCCGGCAACAAAGCCTTGCCACACCTCGTGCCGGATGGTCGCGTTGTCAGTGCCAGTGCGCTGAAGGTACCGCCCAGCCCGTTCAATAGCGCCGAAGTGACCAGTCATGCGCTGAGCAAGGAAGAAATCGAAGGGATCATCCGAGCGTTCGGCGAAACGACTCGTCGCGCCATTGAGGCAGGCTTCGACGGCATCGAGCTGCATGGCGCTCATGGCTTTCTCATCCAGAACTTCTTCTCGCCCATGTTCAACCAGCGCGAGGATGAATGGGGTGGCTCGCTCGAAAACCGTATGCGCTTCCCCCTGGCCGTCGTACGCGAAGCACAACGGGTCATCGCCGAACACGCCAAGCGGCCATTCCTGCTGGGCTACCGCATCTCACCGGAAGAGCCTGGCGAAGGGGCGCTACGGATTGGCGACAGCTACGTGCTGATCGACCGGCTGATCGAGGCGGGTGTCGATTACCTTCATGCGTCGCTCTTTGACATTCCGAATGCCAGACCTGCGGACTACAGCGGCGAGCAAACCACTGCCGAGCTGATTGTTGAGCACGTTGCCAACCGCATTCCCTTGATTGCTGCGGGTCTTATCCGGACGCCCGATGACGCCGAAAAAGCACTCGCGACGGGCCTGGAGTTGGTCGCAATCGGACAGGGGCTGGTGATGAATCCGAAATGGGTAGAACTCGCCACCGAAGGACGGGGAACAGAGATTGCCACAGCGCTCGATTCCGACCGCGTGCCGCAACTGACGATCCCCGACAAATTGTGGGGCGTCATTCAGGTGGCCAAGGGCTGGTTTCCACTTGTTGAGGCAACACCACCTGCCGCTTGATGACTCCTCAACGCAACCAGGCACTCAGTCATCTTGGGGCCAACTGCCTTCGGTTTCTGCGTCTGACCTTCAGCAGTTGGTCGGGCTGACTGAGCTCTTCAAGCACCGTCACCAAATAAGTCCAGCATGCAGTGATTGCCAGGTGATCAATTGAATCGAGCCAGATTTTGTTGAGACCGCGCGGGCTGCTTTTGGCGCTGCATATGCCACTCAAGCAAGGAGGGCTGAACGGCAGCTTTGGCCGAACAGCAGCCTCCCAAGGCCCCCAAGCGAAACTCGCCCGGTTGCAAATCCGCCCCCCATCCCCTCATGAACGCCCCCCCGACAAACACCCCTCAATCCACCCAATCAACTCATCAATAACCCGGTCGCGATCCAGATCATTCAGCGTCTCATGGTAGTTGTCCGGATACAGGGCCAGATCGACATCGGCCGAGCCCACGCCGGCAGCAAATTCGCGGCTGCCGTCCGGCTCGGTCAGTCGGTCGGCGGTGCCATGGAACACGCGTACCGGCAGCGTCAACGTCTGCCGGCCGGCCGCAATGCGGCGCATGGCCACGATCAGTTCGGCGCCGGTTCGCGCCGGTACGCCACCGTGATGGACCAGCGGGTCGGCACGGTTGTCGGCAACCACAAGCGGATCGCGGGACAGCAGCGCGGCGTCAATGCGCCGCACCGGCAGGCCCGGCGCAAGGCAGCCGATCACCTGGGCGACGGCAATCATCCAGCGTGGTACGTCGGCACCGAGCGACAGCGCCGGGCTGCTCAGGATCAGCCCGGCCAGCGCCACCCCGCTGGCGGGCAGGCGCTCGATCGCCCATAGCGCGGCAATTGCGCCGCCCATGCTGTGTCCCATCAGGAACAGCGGCACGCCGGCCGGACAGTGGCGGCCGGCCAGTGCCAGCAAGGCTTCGGCATCGTCCAGGTAGTCATCAAAATGGCGCACCCGCGCCCGGGCGCCGGCCGAGCGGCCATGGCCGCGCAGGTCGACCGTGACCAGCGAGATGCCGGCCCGGTTCAGCCGCTCGGCAAAGGCTGCATAGCGGCCGCCGTGTTCGGCCAGCCCGTGCACCAGCGCCACTACCGCGCGCGGGGCGGCGGCAGGCCAGATCCGTCCGGACAAGGCCGTGCCGTCACGGCTGCTCAGGGCCTGTTCCAGCGCGGCCGTCACGCTCAGACCAGTGCCGACATCGGCAGAAAATCGACCAGATCACCGGGTTTGACCGTCCGGCCCGGCGCCAGCCGCACCAGCCCGTCCGCCCACGCGCACGAGGTCAGCACGCCCGAGCCCTGGTGCGGGTAACGTTCGACGGCCAGGCCGCCATCGTCCTGCCCGACCAGCCGGGCGCGCAGGAATTCGGTCCGGCGCGCATCCGCCCGCGTCCAGTCGAAGGCTGCCGGCAGGCGCAGCGGCAGTGGCAGGCGCACGGCGGTGCGTCCCATGCGCTGGCGCAGGAAGGGCACGATCAGCGTCAGCAGGGTCACGTAGCCGGACACCGGGTTTCCCGGCAGGCCGATAAAGTCGGCGGCACCAATGCGGCCATAGGCCAGCGGCTTGCCGGGCTTGATGGCGATCTTCCACAGATGCAGCTCGCCCTCGCGCTCGACGGCGGTCTTGACATGATCTTCTTCGCCCACCGACACGCCGCCGCAGGTCACCACCACATCGGCACTGGCCGCCGCATCGCTCAGCGCCAGCCGGGTCGCCGCCAGGCTGTCCGGAATGATGCCGAGATCGCGGATCTCGCAGCCGATCTGTGCCAGCAGACCGCGCAGCCAGTAGCGGTTGGAGTTGTAGATGCGGCCGGGCTGCAGGCGTTCACCCGGCTCGGTCAGTTCGTCACCGGTAAAGAACACCGCGACGCGCAACGGCCGGAACACGTCGACATCCGGTACGCCGACCGACGCAATCAGGCCGATATCGGCCGGCGTCAGCCGTTTGCCGGCAGCGACAATCACCTGGCCATGGCCGATGTCCTCGCCGGCGCGGCGGATGTTCTGTCCGATGCCCGGTGCATGCAGGATGCGGACCCGGTCGCCGTCGAGCTCGCTGTCTTCCTGCATGACCACCGCGTCGGCGCCGGCGGGAATCGGGGCGCCGGTAAAGATGCGCGCCAGGGTGCCAGCCTTTAGCGGTCCTGGCTGGCTGCCGGCCGGCACGCGCTGGCTGACTTCGAACGTGACGCCGTCACGCCAGTCGGCCACGCGCAGCGCATAGCCGTCCATGGCACTGTTGTCGTGTGGCGGCACGTCGATGCCGGACACCACCTCGTGCGCCAGTACCCGGTTGCGGGCGCGGATCAGCGGCACGGTCTCGGTGTCTTCGAGCGGACGCGCACGGGACAGCAGCCAGTCGGCGGCGGCCTCGAAGTCGAGCATGGTGGAAGCAGCGGTCACGGCAAATACCTTTCTGTAATGAAGGCGACGACACCCTCGACGTCGTCGCGATGAAACACGGGCAGCGCATCGCCAATGGCGGTCGGCAGGTCGGTCACGACCGCCCGCACGCGCGGATCGGCAGGTGCCAGTCGCGGCCGGCCGGCCGTGCTGTCGACGACCTCGAGCTTGTCGATCGCTTCGTTCTTGAAGCCTTCGACCAGCACCAGATCACACGGCGCCAGTCGGCGCACATGCTCGTCCAGTGCCATGTCGTTGGCATCGGGCACGGTCTCGATCAGCATGCGTCGGGCCGGTGTCACCAGCATGACCTGTGCGGCGCCGGCCTGCCGGTGTCGCCAGCTGTCGCGACCGGGGGTATCGAAATCGGCATCGTGATGGGTGTGCTTGATCACTGCCACCCGCACACCGGCCGCCGTCAGTCTGGCGACGACTTTCTCCAGCAAAGTGGTTTTGCCACTGCCGGAATATCCGGCGAATCCAAGGACCTGCAACGGCGCCTCCAGGACAGCGTACCCGGCGGGGCCGGGGCTGGCAAAAATTCAATAGCGGCTGGGCAGCCGCCAAAAGTAAATGACTATGGTCTGAAATTCTGGACGATTCCCCCCGGGGCGGCAACCGCCCCGGTCAGGCTGGCATAATGCCCTGTCAACCGACGCCCTGTCGTGCCCTGCCCCTTACCGGAAACCGCTCCCCATGCCTCACCTGACACTGGAACACAATCTCGACCTCGACGCCCGCTCGCTGCTGCTGGAACTGAACCGCACGCTGATCGCCAGCGGTCATTTCTCCGCCGACGACATCAAGAGCCGCGCCTACCGTGCCGACGTGGTCTGCATCGGGGAGGACGCCGACATCGACTTCGTCCATGTCACGCTGTTCCTGCTGTCCGGACGCAGCGCCGACGAGCGCCGGGCCCTGACCGCCATGTTGCTCGACACGCTGACGCAGCGGCTTGCCAATCGCGCCGGACGTGCCCTGCAAATGACGGTCGATGCCCGCGAAATGGAACGGGCACTGTACGCCAAGGCCGTGACCGGCCCGCTGGCTTGAGCCCCGCCCCCCCACTCTTCCGTATCGAAACAGGTTCCCTCATGCAACTCGCTGCCCGACTGGCGCAGATCCAGCCGTTTCATGTCATGTCCATCCTTGAGCGCGCCAAGCGCCTGGAACAGGACGGCCACGATGTCATTCACCTTGAAATCGGCGAACCGGACTTCCCGACCCCGGCGCCCATCGTTGCCGCCGCGCAGTCGGCGCTGAGTCGCGGCGAGACGTTCTATACCGCGGCAATGGGCCTGCCGGCGCTGCGGGAAGCGATTGCCGGCTGGTACCGCGACCGCTACCGGCACGAGGTCGACCCGGCCCGCATCTGCGTGACGCCGGGCGCTTCCGGTGCCCTGCTGATTGCGCTGGCGCTGCTGGCCGAGCCGGGCCGTTCGGTGCTGCTGCCCGATCCGACCTATCCGTGCAATCGCCACCTGGTCAGCCTGCTCGATGCCGAGCCGGTCAGCGTGCCGGTCGATGCCGCCAGCCGCTATCAACTGAGTGCCGCCGACATCGACGCGCACTGGCGCGAAGACAGCGTCGCGGCCATGATCGCCAGCCCGGCCAACCCGACCGGCACCCTGATCACGCCGGACGCGCTGGCCGACCTGCATCGTGCCGTCGCCGCGCGCGCCGGCACGCTGATTGTTGACGAGATCTACCACGGCCTGACCTATGGCTGCGACGCCCCGACCGCGCTGGCCCAGTCCGACGACATTTTTGTCATCAACAGTTTCTCCAAGTACTTCCAGATGACCGGCTGGCGTCTCGGCTGGCTGGTGGTGCCGGATGCCTATATTGCCGCGACGGAACGGCTGATGCAGAACCTGTTCCTGGCCGCGCCGACGCTGTCGCAACATGCCGCACTGGCCGCGTTCGCCCCGGAAACCGTCGCCGGTCTGGAGCTCCGCCGCAGCGAGTTCGCCCGCCGGCGCGACGCCCTGCTGGCAACGCTGACGCCGCTGGGCTTTCGTTTCCCGGCCATACCGGAGGGCGCGTTCTACCTGTATGCCGATGTCTCGGCACTGACCGACGACAGCTTTGCCTTCGCCCGCGACCTGCTGGAACAGGCCCATGTCGCCGTTGCGCCGGGGCGGGATTTCTCGCTGCACGATGCCGAGCGCTATGTCCGCCTTGCCTACACCTGCGACAGCGAACGGCTCGCGGAAGCGGGACGGCGCATCGCCGGTTTTGTCGACCGCCGGAACTGAGCCAGTCATCGCAGGTTCACAATGCGGTAAATGGCTTGTCATTTACCGCAAGCATAGTCTAGTCTTATCTGCAAGCCGAAAACGGTATGGGCCTGTAACAACAATCGGTTTAGCCCCGGGACACACTGCCGGGGTGTCAACGCAGGCTCTTTGACAAGAACGCCATCGGGCATCCCCCGAATGTGCGGTTGGTTGGAGACTAAAATGAACAATGCGATGAAATTGCTGGACCTGTATGCAACGATCCATCACCGCCCCCGCCAATCCAGTTATCGGGAAATCCAGCGCTGCGTGATCGCGATCACCGCGAACCGCCGGGCACCGCTTCCGGTTGCCAGCCAGCGCCACAGCGAACGCTGATAACCCGGACGGGGACGGCAATGCCTGCCTGACTCCCCGTTTCCCCCCCAACGACAACACGCCAACCGCTCAGGTTGGCGTTTGTGCGTCCGGACATGTGGCATGTCGCATACCAGCCGGGTCGTCAGTCTGGCAAAATAAGGGATTGTCGCGCGCCGGCCTCCGCCGTTCGCGCCCGCTTCCCATTCAGGACCGCCATGAACCGCATCACGCTTTCCCGCTTCCTGCTCGACGCCGAACGTCAGGGCCAACTGGCCGACGCCACGCTGCGCGAACTCATTCTTACTGTAGCCAACACCTGCGTTGCCATTGGCGACGCCGTCAATCGCGGCGCGCTGGCCGGCGTGCTCGGCGAAGCCGGCACCGGCAATGTGCAGGGCGAGGACCAGAAGAAACTGGACGTCATCGCCAACGACATGCTGCTCGAAGCCAATGAATGGACCGGTCAGCTGGCGGCCATGGCCTCGGAAGAAATGGACGATCCGTATCCGATCCCGGCCGCCTACCCGCAAGGCCCGTATCTGCTGCTGTTCGATCCGCTCGACGGCTCGTCGAATATCGACGTCAACATTTCCGTCGGCACCATCTTCTCGGTGCTGCGCGCCCCGGAAGGCAAGACCGGCATCGAAGTCGCCGACTTCCTCCAGCGCGGCACCACCCAGGCCGCGGCCGGCTATGTGCTGTATGGCCCGCAGACCATGCTGGTGCTGACCAGCGGCCATGGCGTCAACGGCTTCACCCTCGATCACGGCACCGGCCAGTTCGTGCTGACCCACCCGCTGATGCGCGTGCCGGAAACCGCCAAGGAATTCGCCATCAACATGTCGAACCAGCGCCACTGGGAAGCCCCGGTCCAGCGCTATGTCGGCGAACTGCTCGCCGGCAAGACCGGTCCGCGCGGCAAGGACTTCAATATGCGCTGGGTGGCGTCGATGGTGGCCGAGGTGCATCGCATCCTGTGCCGTGGCGGCGTGTTCATGTACCCGAAGGACAGCCGTGACCCGTCCAGGCCCGGCAAGCTGCGCCTGATGTACGAAGCCAACCCGATGTCGTTCATCATCGAGCAGGCCGGCGGTGCCGCCAGCAATGGCCACGGCCGCATTCTCGACCTGCAGCCGGAAGGCCTGCACCAGCGCGTCGCCGTCTTCCTTGGCGCCAGGGAAGAAGTCGACCTCGTGACCGCCCTGCACGCAAACTGAGCGGGATGCGGGCCGCCGGATTCCGGTCCGGCAGCCCGTCGCGCGCTCACACCGACGCCGCGATATGCTCGCGCAGCCACTGATGCGCGGGATCACGGTGCGAGCGCTCGTGCCACAGCATGTGCATCTCGAAGCCGGCCACGGCAACGGGCGGCTCGACCTGCTGCAGCCGGGGATCGTCCTGCACCAGCCGCGACGGCAGCATGGCCACCAGATCGGTACTGGCCAGCACTGATTTCAGAAACAGGAAATGCGGGACGGAGAGCACGACCCGTCGGCTCAGCCCCCGTTCCGACAACGCAGAGTCAGTCACGCCGCGAAATCCGCCACCATCCGGCGAGACGATCGCATGCTCGAACCGGCTGAATTCGGCGAGGGTCGGACGCCGGCTCAGACCCGGATGGCCGGCCCGGCCGACCAGCACGTACTGCTCGGCAAACATGAGCCGCCGGCGCAATCCCCCGGGCGCCTCGTCCCCGACATGAAATGCCAGATCTATCCCGCCCTGTTCAAGCTGCCGGCCCATGTCGGCGGGCGCGACCTCAAGAACCGCCAGCCGGGTACCGGGCGCGGCGGCACGCAAACCGGCCAGCGCCGGCAGCAGAATGGTTGACTCGCCGTAGTCGAACGAGGCGACGCGCCAGGTCTGGCTGGCCCGTGCAGGATCGAACACCGCAGGCGCCGACACCGCCTGCGCCAGGGCATCCAGCGCCTGCCGCAGCGGGTCGCGCAACGCCTCGGCACGCGCGGTCGGACGCATGCCCCGGGGGCCCGGCAGCAGCAGCGGATCGCCGAGCGCTTCCCTCATCCTGCAGTTTCCGCTGTGGTGGTACTCGATGCCGGCCATCCTGAAAGGCTGGGTGGATCGCGTCTACGCCCATGGTTTCGCCTATGGCGTCGGTGAGCATTCCGACCACCACTGGGGCGACCGTTTTGGTGAAGGCACGATGGCAGGCAAACGCGCCATGCTGGTCGTCACGGCAGGCGGCTGGGCATCGCATTACAGCCCGCGCGGCATCAACGGCCCGATCGACGACATCCTGTTCCCCATCCAGCACGGCATCCTGTACTACCCGGGCTTTGATGTTCTGCCGCCGCATGTGATCTACCGGACCGGGCGTCTCGACCAGGACGGGTTCGCCCGCGCCTGCGCGGCCCTCGGGCAGCGCCTCGATACCCTCGCCACGACCGCTCCCCTGCCATTCCGCCGGCAGAATGGCGGTGCCTACGACATCCCGGCCCTGACCCTGCGCCCGGAACTGGCGCCGGGCCGGCACGGCTTCGCCATCCATCTGGACCAGGCTTAGCCCCATAAACGGAAACACCCCGCCTGGGCGGGGTGTTTCTGCTTCCGGACAGGCCGGAGGCGCTTACTCGGCGTTCGGCATTTGCCGGATCATGACCTTGTAGTGCTCGCGCAGGCTGTTCAGATAGCTGGTTGCGTCCGCGTTGGCCTGCATCTTGCCGAGCAGGTCGGCCAGGTACTGGCGGTCGGTCGGGTTGATCGGTGCGGCCGGAATCACCCGTTCCACCCGGTACAGCACATAGCCATTGCCCTGTACCGCACCGGCATAGGCCGGCAGCCTGGCGGCATCGGCCGAGAACACGGCGCGAACGGCATCGCGGCTGAGCGCACCCGGTGCGCGACGGCTGACCAGTTGACCCGGCCCCCAGTTCGCGCTGACGCTCTTGCCGGCCTTCAGTTCGGCCAGCATTTCCTTGCCCTTCTTGACCGCCATCGTTTCGGCCGCCTTCAGCTTCAGTTCCTGGCGGATGATCGGTGCCACTTCGACCAGCGGTTGCTGCACGGCCGGCTTGTGTTCGGCAATGCGTACCACGGCACTGCTGTCATTGCCGATATCGACCACTTCGCTGTTGTGCTTGCCGTTGAGCACGTCATCGCTGAAGGCCGCGTCGATCAGCTTCGGATTGGCCAGCACGCCTTCGCCCGGCTTGCCGCGCAGCAGCCAGCCGCTTTCCTCGATCTTCAGCTTCAGGGCATCGGCAGCCGGCTTCAGGCTGTCGGCTTGCTGATAGGTGACGTCGGACAGGCGTTCCAGTTGCTGGCGATAGGTCGCGCCGGCTTTCTGGCGGGCCATGCGCTGCTTGATGTCCTGCTTGACCGCCGCGAACTCGGTCGAGCGCACACCGTCGAGCTTGATGACGTGGTAGCCGAATTCGCTTTCGACCACATTGCTGATCTCGCCCTGCTTGAGTGCGAACGCAGCCTGCTCGAACGGCTTGACCATCATGCCGCGCGGCACCCAGCCAAGCCCGCCGCCGTTGGCAGCCGAACCCGGGTCCTGCGAACGCTGCCTGGCGATCTCGGCAAAGCGGGCCGGATCGGCCTTCACTTCCTTGTCGATCGCTTCGGCCGCCGCCTTGACCTTGGCCTTGTCCGCGGCGCTGGCGCCGGACGGCACCGTCAGCAGGATGTGCGACAGCTGGCGTTCTTCCTTGCCGAGGTCGGCCTTGTGCTCATTGAAATACTGTTCGGCGTCCGCATCGCTGACCTGCACCGACTGGGCGACCTGGTCCAGCGACAGCAGCACATACTGCAGCCGCACCTGCTCGGGCAGGCGGAAGCGGGCGAGATTGGCGTCGTAGTACTTCTTGACCGCGCTGTCGTCGACCCTGGCGTCAGCGACAAAGTCAGCGGCCGTCAGCGTGAACGCATCGACCTGGCGCTGTTCGGCCAGCAGGCGATGCATGCGCTCGATTTCACCCGGCGTGACAAAGGACGCGTCAACAAAGGCAGACACCTGTTTCTCGGTCAGCAGTTCGTCGCGCAGGCGCTGTTCGAATGCAACCGGCGTCAGGTACTGCGCTTTCAGGAATGCCTCGTAGCGACTCGGGCTGAACTTGCCGTTGTCCTGAAAAGCCGGAACGGCCGCGATCGCGCGACGCAGTGCTTCATCGCTGACCACCAGGCCGGCGGCACCGGCATCGGCCAGCAGCAGCTTCTGGCGAACCAGGCTTTCCAGCACCTGCTGACGCACCGCACTGTCGGCCGGCTGGCCATTGAGCACCCGATCCACGTCCTGCTTGTAGATCTTCAGGTCAGCGACCTTGGCAAGGTAGGGATCATCCGACGAGGCGGTGTAGCTGCCGACACCGAAGCCGACAAAAGTCAGCGCCACGGCACCGAGAATGACCTTGATGAGGAGCGTGTTTTTCTGGACGAAATCAAACATGAGGGCGATATGGGTCCGTCTGGCCGCGGCCGCCGCCGGACGGCAGAACCGACCCGGACAGCTTGATGCGGAAGATAGCAACAAAAAAGGTGAACGGCAGCGCGTTCACCTTTTTGGATTCTGGCGGAGTGGACGGGACTCGAACCCGCGACCCCCGGCGTGACAGGCCGGTATTCTAACCAACTGAACTACCACTCCGCTGTGGTGGGCGGTACTGGACTCGAACCAGTGACCCCTGCCGTGTGAAGGCAGTGCTCTACCAACTGAGACTAACCGCCCGATTCTCGCTAGGAGACCGAGCGCGGATTATAGCGCGTCTTTGAGGCCCTTGCCAGCGCGGAACTTCGGCGAACGGGCAGCAGGAATCTTGATCATCTCGCCGGTTTTCGGATTGCGACCATTGCGTTCGGCGCGCTCGCCGACGTAGAAGGTGCCGAAACCGACCAGCGTGACCGACTCCCCCTTGCTCAGGGCGGCGGTCAGCGCATCGATCGCACCGTCGAGCGCCTTGCCGGCAGCGGCTTTCGAGATGTCAGCCGAAGCGGCAATCGCGTCGATCAATTCGGATTTTTTCACTTACGTCCCCTTTCCATGTTATGGCCACCGGAACCGCGACTCCGGCAAACAGAAGGCTTTATAGCAAGCCGAATTTTGGCGTGTCAAGGCAGTGGCAATTGGGTCAGTGCTTGGTCACGCGCGCTTCGGCGGGCTCCTCGGTTTTAGCAGGAATCGTGCCGATTTCGTCGCTTTCCGGCAACGCCTCCGGCATCCGTTCCAGCGCCAGTTCAAACACCTGTTCAATCCACTTTACCGGATGGATTTCCAGGCTGCGCTTGATGTTCGCCGGAATTTCCGCCAGATCCTTGACGTTGGTCTTCGGAATCAGCACATGCTTGATCCCGCCGCGATGCGCCGCCAGCAGCTTTTCCTTCAGGCCGCCGATCGGCAGCACTTCGCCGCGCAGGGTGATTTCGCCGGTCATGGCGACATCCGCACGCACCGGGATGCCGGTCAGCGCCGACGTGATCGCCGTGACCAGGCCGATACCCGCCGACGGGCCATCCTTCGGCGTCGCCCCTTCGGGCAGGTGGATGTGAATGTCCTGCTTTTCATAGAAATCAGGCTTGATGCCCAATGTCCGTGCACGACGCCGCACCACGCTCATGGCTGCCGTGATCGATTCCTGCATCACGTCGCCCAGCTGACCGGTCCGGATGATGTTGCCCTTGCCCGGCAGCGACACCGCCTCGATGGTCAGCAGTTCGCCGCCGACCTCGGTCCACGCCAGCCCGGTCACCTGACCGACCTGGTTCTGCTCCTCGGCCACGCCGTACTCGTACTTCTGCACGCCGAGATACTTGTCGAGGTTGCGCGACGATACCGTCGTGCGCACCAGCGCGTTGTCGTCGCGATGCTTGGTCAGGTTGTTCTTGACCACCTTGCGGCCGATCTTGGCAATCTCGCGATCGAGGCTGCGGACACCGGACTCGCGGGTGTAGTAGCGCACGATGTCGCGCACCGCGCTTTCCTGCACCTGCAGCTCGCCTTCCTTGAGGCCGTTCGCCTTGACCTGCTTCGGCACCAGATAGCGTTCGGCGATGGCGACCTTCTCGTCCTCGGTGTAGCCGGACAGGCGGATGATCTCCATCCGGTCCAGCAGCGCCTGCGGAATGTTCAGCGAGTTTGCGGTCGCGACGAACATCACGTCGGACAGGTCGAAATCGACTTCGGCATAGTGGTCGCTGAAGGCATGGTTCTGCTCGGGGTCGAGCACTTCCAGCAGTGCCGCGCTCGGGTCGCCACGGAAATCCGCGCCGAGCTTGTCGACTTCGTCGAGCAGGAACAGCGGGTTCTTGACGCCGACCTTGGTCATGCTCTGCAGGATCTTGCCCGGCATCGAGCCGATATAGGTCCGGCGGTGACCGCGGATCTCGGCTTCGTCACGCACGCCGCCCAGTGCCATGCGCACGAACTTGCGTCCGGTCGCACGGGCAATCGACTCGCCCAGCGAGGTCTTGCCGACCCCCGGCGGGCCGACCAGGCACAGGATCGGTCCCTTCAGCTTGTCGACCCGGCCCTGCACCGCGAGATACTCGAGGATGCGTTCCTTGACCTTGTCCAGCCCGTAGTGGTCTTCGTCCAGCACCTTCTCGGCGGCGATGATGTCGCTGCTGATCTTGGTCTTTTTCTTCCACGGCAGGTCGACCAGGGTCTCGATGTAGTTGCGGACCACGGTCGCTTCGGCCGACATCGGCGACATCATGCGCAGCTTCTTGAGCTCGCTGTTTGCCTTGTCGCGGCCTTCCTTGGACATGCCGGCGGTCTTGATCTTCTTTTCCAGATCGTCGAACTCGGCGTTTTCGTCGCCTTCGCCCAGCTCTTTCTGGATCGCCTTGACCTGTTCGTTCAGGTAGTACTCGCGCTGGCTCTTCTCCATCTGCCGTTTGACCCGGCCACGGATGCGCTTTTCGACCTGCAGGATATCGATTTCGGATTCGATCTGCGCCAGCAGGTGCTCAAGCCGTTCGACGGCATTGAACATCTCCAGCACGTCCTGGCGCTGTTCGATTTTCAGCGGCAGGTGGGCGGCAATGGTGTCGGCCAGCCGTCCCGGGCTGTCGATGCCGGACAGCGACGCGAGGATTTCCGGCGCGATCTTCTTGCTCAGTTTGACGTACTGCTCGAACTGGGCCAGCAGCGCGCGGCGCATTGCCTCGGTCTCGGTGTTGGCACCGGCATCGATCGACGCCGGCGTGATGTCGGCGACGAACAGGCCGTCGTCCTCACGCACGTCCTCGACCAGCGCGCGGCTCTTGCCCTCGACCAGCACCTTTACCGTGCCATCGGGCAGCTTGAGCATCTGCAGCACGGCCGAAACCGTGCCGACGTCGTACAGATCCTCGATAGACGGCTCGTCCTTGGCGGCGGATTTCTGCGCGACCAGCAGGATCTGCTTGTCTTCCGCCATCGCGCGTTCGAGAGCCTTGATGGACTTCGGACGGCCGACGAACAGCGGGATCACCATATGCGGGAACACCACAACGTCGCGCAGGGGCAGCAGCGGCAGGTGGGTCACCGGGGTAGTCATTTCGCTTTGCGACATGGCTGGAATCTCTTTGTCTGGTGTTGTCATGCTGCGCTGCAAATGGGCGCAAAGAGCGAGAATTCAAGCTCGCCCGCGTCGAATGCAGTCTACTCCGCACACCGGCAGCCCGGTGCACGGCAAAATAAAAAAGCCGTCCGTTACCGGACGGCCTTGAATCACATCGACCTTTTGTCGCGAAGAGCCAGCGAGCGAAGCGAGGTCGCCCCGTGTATCAGGCACTGTGCTTGAGCACGTTTTCCTGATACACCAGCTTCGGTTTCGCGCCCTGTTCGATCACGGTTTCGTCGACCACCACGCGTGCCACGCCTTCCAGCGACGGCAGGTCGTACATGGTATCGAGCAGTGCACGCTCGACGATCGAACGCAGACCACGGGCACCGGTCTTGCGCGCCAGCGCCTGGCGGGCGATGGAGCGCATGGCCGACGGACGGATTTCCAGTTCGACACCTTCCATCGAGAACAGCTTGCGATACTGCTTGGCCAGCGCGTTCTTCGGTTCGGTGAGGATGGTCATCAGCGCTTCTTCATCGAGCGGCTCCAGCAGCGCGACGACCGGCAGACGGCCGATGAACTCGGGGATCAGACCGAACTTGATCAGATCCTCGGGCTCGGTTTCGCGCAGCAGTTCGCCGATGGCACGCTGATCGTCCTTCGACGTCACCGTGGCGCCAAAGCCGATGCCGCCCTTTTCCGTCCGCTGGCGAATGACCTTCTCCAGCCCGTCAAACGCGCCACCGCAGATGAACAGGATATTGGTCGTATCCACCTGGATGAACTCGGCATTCGGGTTCTTGCGACCGCCTTGCGGCGGCACATTCGCCACACTGCCTTCGATCAGTTTCAGCAGCGCCTGCTGGACGCCCTCGCCGGACACGTCGCGCGTGATCGACGGGTTGTCGGACTTGCGCGAGATCTTGTCGATTTCGTCGATGTAGATGATGCCGCGCTGCGCCTTCTGCGCGTCGTAGTCGCACTTCTGCAGCAGCTTGGTCACGATGGACTCGACGTCCTCGCCGACATAGCCGGCTTCGGTCAGTGTCGTCGCATCGGCAATGGCGAACGGCACGTCAAGCACCCGCGCCAGCGTCTGCGCCAGCAGGGTCTTGCCGGAACCGGTCGGGCCGATCAGCAGGATGTTGCTCTTCGACAGCTCGACTTCGGCATCGGCCTCGGTGGCGTTCAGGCGCTTGTAGTGGTTGTACACCGCCACCGACAGCGTCTTCTTGGCCTGGTCCTGCCCGATCACGAACTGGTCCAGCGATTCGCGCAGTTCGCGCGGGCTGGGCAGACGTGCCTCAGCCTCGCCTTCGGACGCCTTGTCAGCCCCCTGCCCGGCCGCGCTCAGGTCGGCGATGATGCCTTCGCAATCGCGAATGCATTCGTCGCAGATGAAGACCTGCGGCCCGGCGATCAGGTGTTTGACTTCCTGCTTCTTGCGCCCGCAAAACGAGCATGCCAGTTGCTGGCTGTCCTGTTTATCCGTCATGACTGCTTACCACCTATGTGCGCGATTGCGGCTCGATGACACGGTCGATCAGACCGTACTCGACCGATTTTGCAGCGCTCATGAAATTGTCGCGGTCGGTATCGCGTTCGAGGTCCTCGACCGGACGACCGCAATGCTGTGCCATCAACTCGTTGAGCTTGCGCTTCAACGACAGGATTTCCTTCGCGTGAATCTCGATGTCGGATGCCTGCCCCTGGAAACCGCCCAGCGGCTGGTGAATCATCATCCGCGAGTTCGGCAGCGCGAGACGCTTGCCCTTGGCGCCGGCCGACAGCAGGAACGCGCCCATGCTGGCTGCCTGGCCAATGCACAACGTGGAAACGTCGGGCTTGATGAAGTTCATCGTGTCGTAGATCGACAGCCCGGCCGTCACCACCCCGCCCGGCGAGTTGATGTACAGGTTGATGTCCTTGTCAGGATTTTCCGATTCCAGGAACAACAGCTGCGCCACCACGAGATTGGCCGTTTCATCCGTCACCGGACCGACCAGGAATACGATGCGTTCCTTCAGAAGTCGCGAGTAGATGTCGTAGGCACGTTCGCCACGGCCACTCTGTTCGACCACCATCGGCACCAGGCCGAGGGCCTGAGGTGCGGATTGAGACAGTTGCCAATCCCGTAGGTTATGCATGCTTAGGCGTTCCCCATCAGTTCGTCGAACGAAACCGCTTTCTCAGTCACTTTGGCCTTGCCGAACACGAATTCAACCACGTTGTCTTCCAGCACCATGCTTTCCGGACCATCGAGGCGTTCCGGGCTTTCGTAGTACCACTTGACCACTTCAGCCGGATGTTCGTAGCTGTCGGCGAATTCTTCAACGCGGGCCTTGACCTGTTCGGCGGTGGCCTTCAGTTCGTTGGCCTTGACCAGTTCCGACAGGATCAGGCCCAGCTTGACGCGACGTTCAGCCTGGTCCTTGAACAGTTCCGGCGGCAGTTGCGGCATGCTCTTGGTGTCCAGACCGCGACGGGCGAAGTCTTCTTGCGCCTGTTGCATCAGACGGCCGATTTCCACCTGCACCAGCGACTGCGGCAGGTCGAGTTCGCTGACGCTGATCAGCGCTTCCATGACCGCTTCCTTGTTGCGGGCGGCCAGGCGGCGAACCACTTCGCGCTTGACGTTCTTTTCGATCTCGGCGCGCATCTTGGCGACGTCGCCGTCAACGATGCCCAGTGCCTTGGCGAACGCGTCGTCCAGTTCCGGCAGCACGGCTTCGGCAACATTCTTCACGCTGATGGTGAACACGGCCTTCTTGCCGGCCACTTCCTTGCCATGATAGTCGTCCGGGAAGCTGACTTCGACGTCGCGCGATTCGCCTTCCTTCAGGCCGATCACGCCGGTTTCGAATTCCGGCAGCATCTGGCCCTGGCCGAGCACGAACGGGAAGTTCTCGCTGGAACCGCCGGCGAAGGCTTCGCCGTCGATCACGCCCTTGAAGTCGATGATCACGCGGTCGCCATCGGCGGCGGCGCGTTCAACGCGGTTGAAGCGGGTGCGCTGCTTGCGCAGGATGTCGATGGTCTTGTCGATCTCGGCTTCGGTCACTTCGCAGACCGCTTTTTCGAGTTCCTGGCCGGCAACGTCACCGATCTTCACTTCCGGATAGACTTCGAACAGCGCGCTGAACTTGAAATGGTCGGCGCTGGCGCCTTCGGCAGCCACCGGCTCGAAGCGCGGATAGCCGGCCACGCGCAGCGACTGCTCGGCCACGGCCCTGGAGAAGCCGATCTGGACCTGTTCGCCCAGCACTTCTTCGCGCACCGAGGCGCCATAGTTCTGTTCGACGATCTTCAGCGGGGCCTTGCCCGGACGGAAACCTGCCACCTTGGCGGTGCGAGCCACGCGGCCGAGACGCTTTTTGACTTCGGCGTCAATGTCAGCCAGCGGCAGGGCGATGTCGAGGCGACGCTCGAGGGCGCCCAGCGTTTCCAGTTGCACTTGCATGTCGAATCCTTAGAGGTAAAAGGGGTACCGGTACAATGTCCGGTGATGTGCGGGAACGCGACGGGAGGTCCCGCCGGTCAGTATTCTTGTGGTGCGAGGGAAGAGAGTCGAACTCTCACGCCTTTCGGCGCTGGAACCTAAATCCAGTGCGTCTACCAATTCCGCCACCCTCGCAGAATCCGTTGCGGCCGTGCGTCGAGCCTTTGCCGGCCAGCAAAAGGCGAAATTTACCCGAATAGCGGAAGCCGAGGCAAGACAAGGGCGCACGAAGGGGACGATTGGACACCATATCGGGCGCAGACCCGACATCGACAAGGGCTGCGGCCAAAAAAACCTTGCCGGCCATCATTCTGCCTGTCCGTCATGCACAAACAATGCTGTCGCAAGCATTTCATAACCCGACCTTAAGTCTTGGCGTCTAGTCTTCAAGCATGCCCGAGTCGGGCCTACCCAGCGGAGACGCATTCAAAATGGACAAATACCTCAACACTTCGTATCAGACTTCGGCGCTGTCCGCGAGCCGGAACAAAGTGTTGCGCAACACGTATCTGCTGCTTGCGCTCACGATGATTCCGACCATTGTCGGCGCCCTGATGGGCATCAACATGAGCTTCGGCTTCATGCGTGCCAGCCCGATCGTGTCCAGCGTGGTCATGCTCGCCGCGATCTACGGCATGTTCTTCCTGATCGAGAAAAACCGTGACAGCGGCCTTGGCGTCGCCCTGCTGCTCGCCCTGACCTTCATGCTCGGCGTGCTGCTCGGCCCGCTGCTGCAGGTCGCGCTGAGCCTGCGCAACGGCGGACAGCTGATCACGCTGGCTGCCGGCGGTACCGCCGTGGTGTTCTTCGCCATGGCCACGCTGTCGACCGTCATCAAGCGCGACCTCGGCTTCCTGAACAAGTTCATGGTCGTCGGCGGCATCGTGCTGATGGTCGCCGTGGTCGCGAACATCTTCATGCAGATCCCGGCACTGCAACTGACCATCTGCGCAGGCTTCATCCTGTTCAGTTCGGCCATGATCCTGTTCCAGCTGAAACAGATCATTGAAGGTGGTGAAACCAATTATGTGTCGGCCACGCTGACGCTTTACATGGGTATCTACAACATCTTCACCAGCCTGCTGCAGATCCTGCTCGCCGTATCCGGCCAGAGCCGCGACTGATTGATCAAGTCACCCCACCCCTGGCGGCGCCCCCAGCGCCGCCTTTTTTATTGGCCGCTTTCGACCCACCCGAACGCCCAGCCCGTCTCGCCGGGCCGGGCCAGCCGGTCGCTCGCCACGGCAATGCCGGGCAGCGCCAGCAGCGCGCCATCGGCCCACAGTCGCGGCCAGCGCTGACGGCGCCATGGCGCCAGGCCGGCCTCCTGCCACAGTTTGCGGCAGGCCTTGTGCCCCACGCCCTGCGCCAGGGTCTCGCCATCGGCCGGCGGCCGAACCTCGACCCTGCTTCCATCGGCCAGCGCCACGCCGCCCACCGCCTGCCGTGACAGGCGCAGCGTGCCCGGCCAGCCGGGCAGCGGCACCTCTCCCTCGACCAGCGGCAGGATGAGCGTGACGGACGGCAGCGGCCCGTCCGGGCGCACCAGCAGCGTGCCGCGATAACCGAGCAGCACCCGGTCACCGACCCGCAGCTCGAAACCGTGCGCCGCCTGGGCCAGCAATGTTTCCAGCAGTGCCGGCGATACGGACACCGCCTGTCGTTCCAGATAGGCCGCCAGCAGCAGGCGCTGCCAGGGCGGCGAGCGCTGCAGCAGCGGCGTCAATGCCAGCGCCCCGTCGGCGCCAGTCAGTCCGGGCAAGGTACTGGCGGCGACATCGGCCAGCACCGCAGCCTCATCGGCGGCCCGGGCGGCCGTGCGGGCCAGTTGACGCCGGTAATCAGGAAAATGGTTTGCCAGAACCGGCACCAGCTGGTGGCGGATGGCATTGCGGCGATAGCGCGGATCGGCGTTGCTTTCGTCCTCGATCCAGTCCAGGCCGGCCCGGCGGGCGGCCTGCTCGATGTCGGCACGGGCAAGTTGCAGCAGCGGCCGCCACAGCCAGCCACCGTGTCCGGACTGGCGCAGCACCGGCATGGCGGCCAGCGCGCGCGCTCCGCCGCCGCGCAGCGCCTGCAGCAGCACGGTTTCAGCCAGGTCATCGGCATGGTGCGCCAGTGCCACCACGTCGGCACCACCGGCGGCGATGGCCCGGTAACGGGCATGTCGAGCCGCCGCCTCCAGGCTCCCGCCGCCGCGATCGACGCGGACCCGCTCGATGCGCAACGGCACCTGCAGCCGCGCGCACAGCGCCGTGCAGAACGCAGCCCAGTGGTCGGCATTGGGGCTCAGGCCGTGGTGAACATGCACGGCAGTCAGCCGCACGCCGCGCGCCGTCGCCAGCGAGGACAGCGCGCACAGCAATACGACCGAATCCACTCCACCGGACAACGCCACCTCCACGTGCGACTGGCCGGAACGCAACAGCGTTTCCGGCCAGTGGGTGGCGATCGCGGCGGCTACTGCCGCCAGCGGTGCGTCCGGTGCGTCAGGCGGCGTCTTCTTCCTTGAAGCGTCCATAACTCATCAGGCGATCGAAGCGATGTTGCAGCAGTTCATCCTGCGGATGGCTGCTCAGGCCTTTCAGCGCCTCGTGCAGGCTGCGCTTCATGGTCTGCATCATCTGTGCATGATTGCGGTGCGCGCCACCAACCGGCTCGGCGATCACCTTGTCGACCAGACCCAGCGTCTTCAGCCGGCTGGCGGTAATGCCCAGCGCTTCGGCGGCATCCGACGCGCGCTCGGCGGTCTTCCACAGGATGGATGCACAGCCTTCCGGCGAGATCACCGAATAGGTCGAATACTGCAGCATGTTGAGCTGATCGCCGACCGCGATGGCCAGCGCCCCGCCGGAACCGCCCTCGCCGATGACCGTGCACACGACCGGCACGCGCAGGCGGGTCATTTCGTACAGATTGCGGCCGATGGCCTCGCTCTGTCCGCGTTCTTCCGCGCCAATGCCCGGATAGGCGCCGGGTGTGTCGATAAAGGTGAAGATCGGCAGGCCGAACTTGTCGGCCAGCTTCATCAGGCGCAGCGCCTTGCGGTAACCCTCGGGACGGGGCATGCCGAAATTGCGGAGGATCTTCTCCTTGGTGTCGCGTCCCTTCTGGTGACCGATGATCATGACCGGCTGGCCATTGAAGCGGCCCATGCCGCCGACAATGGCAGCATCATCGGCATAGCTCCGGTCGCCGTGCAGTTCCTCGAAATCGGTGAAGATCGACTTCACGTAATCGAGGGTGTACGGGCGTTGCGGGTGCCGCGCCACCTGGGAGATTTGCCAGGGGGTGAGCTTGCTGTAGATGACCTTGGTCAGATCCAGGCTTTTTTTCTGCAGCCGGGAGATCTCTTCGGAGATGTCCAGGACCGAGTCGTCCTGTACATAGCGCAGCTCTTCGATCTTGTTCTCGAGCTCCGCGATCGGTTGCTCAAAATCGAGGAAGGTGGTTTTCATGCTTCTCGGCGTTCCACTTTCAGAATCGGGCAATCATACCGGAGCGCCGTGCCCTTTGCCATGTCGGACAATTCGTGCGACGCATCCAGGTCAATCTTGTTCAAAACAGTCGAAAACCGGGTTCTTTTTCCAAAACCCTTGCCGGCGGCAATTTACTGTGCTTAAATGCGCGCCTCTCGTCGCTGCGGAAACGCGGTCGACGGAGGGTGATTAGCTCAGTTGGTAGAGCGTCTCCCTTACAAGGAGAGGGTCGGCGGTTCGAATCCGTCATCACCCACCAGTAGTGGAGTGGTAGTTCAGTTGGTTAGAATACCGGCCTGTCACGCCGGGGGTCGCGGGTTCGAGTCCCGTCCACTCCGCCAACGCTCTGGAGCGGTAGTTCAGTTGGTTAGAATACCGGCCTGTCACGCCGGGGGTCGCGGGTTCGAGTCCCGTCCGCTCCGCCAGCGCGCTTTGCAAAGAATTCGGGCGGTTAGTCTCAGTTGGTAGAGCACTGCCTTCACACGGCAGGGGTCACTGGTTCGAGTCCAGTACCGCCCACCATGGTTTATGGAGTGGTAGTTCAGTTGGTTAGAATACCGGCCTGTCACGCCGGGGGTCGCGGGTTCGAGTCCCGTCCACTCCGCCAACACGTTGTACGCAGTACCTGCTTGCCCGGGCGGTTAGTCTCAGTTGGTAGAGCACTGCCTTCACACGGCAGGGGTCACTGGTTCGAGTCCAGTACCGCCCACCACAGTTTATGGAGTGGTAGTTCAGTTGGTTAGAATACCGGCCTGTCACGCCGGGGGTCGCGGGTTCGAGTCCCGTCCACTCCGCCAACACCCAAAAAACCGCCGAATGGCGGTTTTGTTGTTTCTGCCCTTCCCGGCTTGCCGCACGCATGACAAAGCCGCCATTCAGGCGGCTCAGGTGACAGCATGCAGCCGCAAAAACGGCTCAGCGGCCCAGCAGACGATCGACCAGCGCAATGTACTGCGCCATCGCGCCGTCAGTCGGCGTGCCCTTCAGCTTGTCCCAGGCGTCGAATTTCATCCGGTTGATGAAGTCCATCATGCCCGGCCGCTCACCGGTGGCATCGCCGGCCGATGCCTGCTTGTACAGGGCGTACAGTTCCAGCATCGTCGCATTGTCCGGGCGTTCGGACAGCGATTGCACGTCGGCTTGCGCCTGCTGGAAACGGGTGCTCAGTTCGGTCGACATCGGCGCTTCTCCTGCGATTTCGGTGGTCATGACACTGAAATGTAACACGCCACCGCCCGTTTTCATACGCCCGTTTAAATCAGCCGCAGCATGCCGGCCGGCTGGGTCAGTACACCGAGCCAGGCCAGCATTTCCAGCCCGACAATGGCAAAGACCGCGGCCAGCACGTCGTCCAGCATCACCCCCAGGCCACCGCCCACCCGCGAATCGATCCAGCGGATCGGCCAGGGTTTGAAAATATCGAACAGGCGGAACAGCAGAAACGCCGCAATCCAGCCTCCCGCCGTATTCGGGGCAAAGGCCAGCACCAGCATCATCGACACGATTTCATCCCAGACCACGCCGCCATAATCGTCGACCCCCAGATCGCGGCAGGTGCGGCCGCAGGCATAGCAGCCATAGGCAAACAGCGGCACGCACAGCCAGGCGATCAGCAGGTCGGACAGCCCCGCCACCAGCAGCACGGCCATGATCGGACAGGCGACCAGCGTCCCCCAGGTACCCGGCGCGCGGCGCGCGAGACCGGCACCGAAGCCAAAGGCAATGAAGCGGTAGCTGCGCTGGCGGATAAAGCGCCAGCTGGCGCTATGCGAAGTGGTCAAAGCCATTCCTTTTCAAGTGGACCGGTCGCTGTTGCGCATCAAGCAGGCGCAGGCCCGGGGCCGCGTCGATCACCCCGACCCGGGTCACATCAACGCCGGCGCGTGCGGCGGCGGCACGCACGGCAGCAGCCTGCGCCGACGGCGCAGTAAAACACAGTTCGTAGTCGTCGCCGCCAGCGGCGATGGCATCGCGCCAGATGGCCCGCTCAAGCCGGTCATCGGTCGGCAGTGCATCGATATCGACCGTCGCCCCGACTGCAGAGCGTTCGAGAATATGACCAAGGTCGCCGGCAAAGCCATCAGAAATGTCGAGCATGGCACTGGCGATGCCGCGCAGCGCCATGCCGAGCCCGATCCGCGGCTCCGGCCATTCCAGCCGCTTGCGGCATTCGGCCAGCAACGGCGCGGACAGCCTGGCCTCGCCCGACAGATGGGCCAGGGCGGCAGCCGCCAGCCCCAGTTGTCCACTGACCCAGATTTCGTCCCCTGGTCGGGCGCCGTCACGGCGGATCGCCTGCCCGGCAGGCACTTCACCACCGATGGTCACCGACAGGGTCAGCGGGCCGCGGGTGGTGTCACCGCCGACGATATCGACACCGGTCCGCTCGGCCAGCGCGAACAGCCCGTCGCAGAATGCCGCGATCCACGCCTCGTCCAGCGTCGGCAAGGCCGCACCGAGCACAGCCCACACCGGTTCGCCGCCCATGGCGGCGATGTCCGACAGATTGACCGCCAGCGTCTTGTGACCCAGTGCGGCCGGATCGACATCGGCAAAGAAGTGACGACCAGAGACCAGCAGATCGGTCGAAACCAGCAACTCGGCACCCGGCGTCGGCACCAGCACGGCGGCATCGTCGCCCACCCCCAGCCGCGCCCGCCGGGCCGGTCGGGTGAAATAACGGCGAATCATCGCGAATTCGTTCATCGAAGCGCCTACGTCAACAGCATGAAAACGAAAAAACACCCGCGCGAGGCGGGTGCATGGCGAATCGGCCGGAACGCTTACTCGGCGTCGGTCGACGGCTCGTCATCGGCCGGTGCCGGTGCCGGGCGCTTGCCGCGACGGTTGGCACGCACGGCGGCACATTCGTCAGGACGCGCTTCGGCAGCGAACTTGTCCAGCACGCCATTGACGAAGCGATGGCCTTCGGCGCCGCCGAAGGTCTTCGCCAGCTCGATGGCTTCATTGATGATGACGGCCAGCGGGGTATCCGGATGGCGCAGCAGTTCCAGCGCCGCCACCAGCAGCACCGCGCGCTCGACCGGATTGACTTCCTCCGGGGCGCGTTCGAAATGCTTCGACAGCGCCTCGTCCAGCACCGGGGCCTCGTTCAGCACACCGAACAGCAGTGCGCGGAACAGGTTCTCGTCAGCCTTGACGAAGTATTCGTTCTCGCGCAGGTTCTTTTCGATGGATGCAGCGGTCAACTGGTTCAGTTGCCACTGGTAAATCCCTTGCACCGCGAATTCGCGGGCACGTCGTCGTGCAGTTTTCATCAGTCGTAAAACGCTTTCTGGAGATTGGCCATTTCCACCGCGCAACGTGCGCAGTCGCGGCCCTTTTCATCCATGCGCGCCTCGGCCTGTTCATCGGTATCGCAGGTCAGTACGCCGTTGGCGACCGGAATGTCGAAATCCAGCCCGACCCGGGTCAATGCCGAGCCTGCTTCGTTGGACACCAGCTCGAAGTGATAGGTCTCGCCGCGAATGACTGCGCCGAGCGCAATCAGCGCGTCGTAGGCGTCGTCTTCGTTCTGTGCCATCGCCTGCAGGGCCAGCGGAATTTCCAGCGCGCCGGGCACGGTGACGAAGGTGATGTCATCCGCTTGCACCCCCAGGATGCCCAGCTCTTCCAGGCAGGCATCGCGCAGGCCTTCGCAGACCGGCAGATTGAAGCGGGCCATGACCACACCGACTCGCAGCCCTTCACCGTTCAGATTCGGTTCGATATTCACAACGTCAGCGCGCATGGCGACTCCCCGTGATGGATGAAAAGGCGGAAGGAAACACACCTGGGAAAGGGCGGCATTTTAAAGCGGATACCCGGCCTTGGCGAGCCGTGATCCAAAATGGCTGATGCCGCCCGGCCGGTTTCAGCCCCGGGTGTCGTCGTCCGGCAGCAGATAACCGGTCACTTCCAGCGAGAAGCCGGTCATGCTCGGCAGCTTGGCCGGCTTGGACATCAGCTTCATCTTGCCGACACCGAGGCGACGCAGGATCTGTGCGCCGATGCCGTAGATTTTCGGGTCCCACTTGCGTTCCGGTGCATCGACGACACCGGGGAAGGCACGCGCCAGCAGCGTCTGCCCGTCCTCGTCGCGATGCAGCAGGATCAGCACGCCGGAGCCGGCCTCGTCGAAAGCGCGCATCACGCGCGGAATCGGCCAGCTGTGCGAATCGCATGCCGAATCCATCCAGTCGATGACCGACAGCGGTTCGTGCACGCGCACCGGCGTGTCGCGGCTGGCATCGATCCGGCCCTTGACCAGCGCCAGATGGGTCGCGCCGCTGGTCGCATCGCGGAACGCATGCAGCCGGACCTGGCCGTACGGCGTGTCCAGGTCGCGCTCGGCCACATGTTCGATCAGGCTTTCGGTCTGGCTGCGGTGGGCGATCAGGTCGGCAATGGTGCCGACCTTCAGTCCGTGCTTCTCGGCGAACTCGAGCAGTTCCGGCAGGCGGGCCATGGTGCCGTCGTCATTCATGACTTCGCAGATCACGGCGGCCGGCGTCAGTCCGGCCAGCGCGGCGAGGTCGCAACCGGCCTCGGTATGGCCGGCGCGCACCAGCACGCCGCCGTTCTTGGCCTTCAGCGGGAAGATGTGGCCCGGCTGGACGATATCGGCCGGCCTGGCGTCACGCGCGACGGCAGCCTGCACGGTGCGGGCACGGTCGGCGGCGGAAATGCCGGTGGTCACGCCGTCGGCCGCCTCGATCGACAGCGTGAAGTTGGTGCCGTGCGACGAGCCGTTGTTGGCGACCATCAGCGGCAGGTTCAGCTGCGCGCAACGGTCTTCGGTCAGCGTCAGGCAGATCAGGCCGCGCGCGTGCTTGGCCATGAAGTTGATCTGCTCGGCGTTGACGAAATCGGCGGCAAGGATCAGGTCGCCCTCGTTTTCGCGGTCTTCGTCATCGATGACGATGACCTGCTTGCCGGCCTTGATGTCGGCGATGATGTCTTGAATCGGGGAAATGGTCATGGAAGTCGGCTCCGCCGACGGCGCAGGCCGTCAGCGTGGATAAAAATCGATGAAGGCGCAGCCACCATGGCGGTGGATGTCGCCGGTTTGCAAGGTCAGCGGCTGCCGGAACAACGGGCCGTCGACCACTACGGTATGGAACTCGCCGCCCTCGCCGCACGGGTCGACGCCCAGCGCTTCCAGTTCGGTCACGCAGTCGGCATCGAGGGTACGGCCGAGGAACGATGCCGGCAAGGCATCCTCGCGCACGGTACTCAGCCGGGCGACAAAGCCCGCACCGATCATCTCGTCGACCAGCGAACGGCGCGACGCCTGCCACAGCGGCAACCAGGCCTGCAGGCCGGCGCGGACACAGACCTTTTCCTCCCAGAAACGGTGCGCGTCAAGATCGATGTCACCAAATACCACCTGCTCGACGCCGCGTGCGCGCAGGCCGTGCAGTGCACCGACAAACACCTGTTCGTAGTCGGCCCAGCTGGCCTGGCCGGTCAGCAGCTCGATGCCGAGGCTGTCGGCCTGTGCCGCCAGCACTTCGGGGCGCAGGCCATGCGAGCGGCTGCGCTGCCCGCTCTCGTCGGACATGTTCAGCAGCGCCAGCGGGCGGGCGCCGGCGGCGATGGCACGCCACAGCGCCAGAGCAGAATCCTTGCCACCGCTCCACGACGCGGCAACGATCATGCCGCCAGACCGCGCTGCGCCAGTACCCGTTCGACCGTTTCCACAATGGCCTGGGTCTGCGGGTCGACCTCGATGTTGATCCGCTCGCCGACCCGGCGCCAGCCGAGGTTGGTTCGCGTCAGCGTTTCCGGAATCAGGTGCACGCAGAAGCCGTCTTCGCGCACGTCACCAACGGTCAGGCTGCAACCGTCGACGCCGACATAACCCTTGTTGAGGATGAAGCGCATCCAGGTCGCCGGCAGCCGGAACCAGACGGTGCGGTTGTCCGGGGTATCGATCACGTCGACGACCTCGGCGGTACACATCACGTGACCGCTCATCGCGTGGCCGCCGATTTCGTCGCCGAAGCGCGCGGCGCGCTCGACATTCACCCGGTCGCCTTCACCGAGATCACCGAGGTTGGTGACGCGCAGGGTTTCCTGCATCAGGTCGAACGACACCAGATCGCCGTCGATCGCGGTGACGGTCAGACAGCAGCCGTTGTGCGCGACCGAGGCGCCGATGGCGAGGCCCGGCAGCAAGTCCGCAGGCAGGCGGACGACGCGGGTCTGAAAGGCCGCCCGGCGCTCGATGCGCACGATTTCGGCGACCCCTTGTACGATTCCGGTAAACATGGCGGGACCATTCTGGAGAGAGGAAAACGACGCCCGTGTTCACAGGCACGGGACATCCGGACGCTCCGATTCTACCCGTCCGCAGCGGGGATGCCGACCCGCAGCCGGCATCAAAGCCGGATGGCCGGACAGCGGGCTACTTGTCGGGGTCGATTTCCGCTAGAATTCACTGTTTTTTCGGCCATTTTCCTCATTCCATGTCAGACATAACCGTTCGCGAAGCCGCGCGCCGCCGCACCTTCGCCATCATCTCCCACCCCGACGCCGGTAAAACGACGTTGACCGAGAAGCTGTTGCTGTTCTCGGGCGCCATTCAGCAGGCCGGCACCGTCAAGGGCAAGAAGGGCGGCAAGTTCGCCACGTCGGACTGGATGGAAATCGAAAAGCAGCGCGGCATTTCCGTCGCCAGCTCGGTCATGCAGTTCGACTACTTCGACAATGTCGTCAACCTGCTCGACACCCCGGGCCACCAGGACTTCTCCGAAGATACCTACCGGGTGCTGACTGCCGTCGACAGCGCGCTGATGGTCATTGATGCCGCCAAGGGTGTGGAAGCGCAAACCATCAAGCTGCTGAACGTCTGCCGCCTGCGCGCGACGCCGATCGTCACCTTCATGAACAAGTACGACCGGGAAGTCCGCGACTCGCTCGAACTGCTCGATGAAGTGGAGAACGTGCTCGAGATCCGCTGTGCGCCAATTACCTGGCCGATCGGCATGGGCAAGACCTTCCGTGGCGTCTACCACCTGCTGAACGACCAGGTGTTGCTGTTCGATGCCGGCGGCACCCGCCTGCCGCACGAATTCGACATCATCGACGGCATCGACAATCCGCGCCTCGACGCCCTGTTCCCGCTCGAGATCGAACAGCTGCGCAACGAGATCGAACTGGTCAAGGCCGCCAGCAACGAGTTCGACCTCGACGCCTTCCTCTCCGGCGAACTCACGCCGGTGTTCTTCGGCTCGGCCATCAACAACTTCGGCGTCAAGGAAATCCTCGATGCGCTGATTGACTGGGCACCGTCGCCGCGTCCGCGCCACGCCACCGTGCGTGACGTCGAGCCGGGCGAGGACAAGTTCTCCGGTTTCGTGTTCAAGATCCAGGCCAATATGGATCCGAAGCACCGCGACCGCATCGCCTTCCTGCGCGTGTGCTCGGGCAAGTACGAGCGCGGCATGAAAATGAAGCACCTGCGTCTGGGCCGCGATGTGGCGGCAACGTCGGTGGTGACCTTCATGGCCCACGACCGCGAAATCGTCGAGGAGGCCTTTGCCGGCGACATCATCGGCATTCCGAACCACGGCAATATCCAGATCGGCGACTCGTTCAGCGAAGGCGAACAGCTCGCCTTCACCGGCATTCCGTTCTTCGCCCCGGAAATCTTCAAGGCGGTCCGCATCCGCAACCCGCTGAAGATCAAGCAGTTGCAGAAAGGCCTGCAGCAGCTTGGCGAGGAAGGCGCGGTCCAGGTGTTCAAGCCGGAAAACGGCGCCGACCTGATCCTGGGCGCGGTCGGCGTGCTGCAGTTCGAGGTGGTCGCCCATCGCCTGCTGACCGAATACGGTGTCGAAGCCATCTTCGAGAACTGCGCGATCTGGACTGCCCGCTGGGTCAGCTGCGACGACCGGGCCAAGTTCGCCGAGTTCCAGAAGGCCACGGTCCACAACCTGGCCATCGACGCCGCCGGCAGCCTCAGCTACCTGGCGCCGAACCGCGTGAACCTGGAACTGACCCGCGAACGCTGGCCTGACATCGTGTTCCACGAAACCCGCGAACACGCGGTCAAGTTGTCCTGATGCTGGAGACAGCGCTGGACTGGCTCAGGAACCTGCCGCAGGTCTGGGCCTTCGACCTGATCCGTTCGGCACTGCTGGTGGCCGTGCTGGTGATGCTGCGCGTGATTGCCGCGCGCACGCTGGCCGGCCGGCCGCACCTGAGCCTGGAATGGCGCCGTCGCTGGTCGGTCAATATCCGCAACGGGCTGATCATTTTCGGCCTGCTCGGACTGGTGGTGATCTGGTCGGCCGAGCTGCAGACGCTCGCGGTGTCGATGGTGGCGATTGCCGCCGCGCTGGCGCTGTCGCTGAAAGAGCTGATCATGTGCTTTTCCGGCAGCTTCCTGCGCGCGATGAGCAAGGGCTACAACATCGGCGACCGGATCGAGATCGGCAACTACCGCGGCCGGGTCATCGACATCAATCTGTTCGGCACCACCATTCTGGAGATCGGCCCGCGTCACGATGCCCACCAGCAGACCGGCCGTGCCATCACTTTTCCGAACAGCCTGCTGCTGACCCAGGCCGTCACCCGCGAAGACTACACCGGCGACTATCTGGTCCACGTGATCACGGTGCCGCTGAATGTCCAGGCTGACGTGCTGAAGGCCGAAAAGCTGCTGCTGGCGGCAGCGCAGGAAATCTGCGCGCCGTACCTGGCCGATGCCCACCGTCACATGGCGGCCATCGAAGCGCTCAGCCTGATCGATACGCCCTCGGTCGATCCGCGCGTGTCGATCAATATTGCCGATGAGAAAACCCTGCGCCTGAATCTGCGCATTGCCGTGCCACGCGCCCAGAAGCAACGCGTCGAGCAGGCCATCCTGCACCGCTTCGTCGCCGATTTCTTCGGCCATGGCGACAGCGAGCAGGATGCGCCGCGGCAGCCATCCTGACTTCCCTGCCCGCGACCGCCGGCGGGCCCGTTCATCAAGGAGCCGTCATGAGCAAAAGACCGGCCATAAAAACCTACGATCGCATCGTCTCGGAGAGCCTGGCCCTGTTCAATGAACATGGCGAGCGCACCATTACCACCAACCACATCGCGGCTCATCTCGGCATCAGCCCGGGCAATCTGTACTACCACTTCCGCAACAAGGAAGAGATCGTTTACCAGATTTTCCTGCAGTACAAACACTTCCTGACCGAGCGGCTGGCCGCCCCGGCCGACCGCGACATCAAGGTCGATGACATGGAACGCTATTTCGATACCGTGTTCCAGGCGATGTGGCAGTTCCGCTTCATGTTCTACGACCTGCCCGGCCTGCTGGCCCGCAATCCGCAGATGCAGGCCGAGTACCACCATTTCATCCATACCGATCTGGAAGAACGGCTGAACGCGCTGTTTCACCGCTTCGCCGAGATCGGCCTGTTCCGCATCGACGAGGAAGACATCCGGCCGATGGTCACCAATGTCTGGCTGGTGGCAAAATTCTGGTTCGCATTCGAGCAGGCATCACGGCCGAAGGAACCGATCAGCGAGGCGGCCGGCAACCGCGGCGTCTGCCAGGTGCTGGCACTGTTCAAGCCATATGTGCCTGCCGAATTCCTGCCGACCTTCCGCCTGCTGGCGTCGAAGTACACGGCTGCAAACTGAGCTTTTTCCGACACCGATGACTGTACCGATGACCGACACCGACCTGCCCCACCGCTATCCGGACGACCAGCGCGACGCGATCTACCGCGCCATGCGCGAACGACGCGACATGCGCCATTTCAATGGCAGGCCGCTGGCGACCGACGTGCTCGAGCGGCTGGTCGGCGCGGCCCACCTCGCGCCATCGGTCGGCTACATGCAACCGTGGCGCTTTATCCGCATTACCGACGCCGCCCTGCGCGCCGACATCTTTGCCCTGGTCGAGCGCGAACGCCTGCGCACGGCAGCAACGCTGTCATCGCGGCAGGCCGAATTCCTGTCGCTGAAGATCGAAGGCATTCGCGAATGCAGCGAACTGCTGGTCACCGTGCTGATGCCCGACACCGGCGCGCACGTCATCGGCCGCCGCACGCTGCCGGAAATGGACCTCGCCTCGGCAGCCTGTGCAATCCAGAACCTGTGGCTGGCGGCACGGGCCGAAGGCGTCGGCATGGGCTGGGTGTCATTCTTCGATCCGGACGAGCTGGCGCAGCGGCTGGCACTGCCGGCCGGCGCCCGGCCGATCGCCGTGCTGTGCCTGGGCGACGTCGAGGCGTTCTATCCGCGACCGATGTTCGAGGATGCCGGCTTTGGCGAACGGCTGCCGCTCGACAGCGTACTGTTCGAGAACGCCTGGCCGGCCGACGCGCAGCCGACGCCGGCCGCGTACTGAACGACGCTCAGCGGCGCGGCGGCACCCGCCGCCCGCCGTAGCCCTGACCGATGCGGTCGAGCACGATCGCCAGAATGACAATGGCTGCACCGGCCTGCAGCCCGCGGCCGAAGTCCAGCGTCTGGATGCCAATCAGCACATCCTCGCCCAGCCCGCGCGCACCGATCATCGAGGCAATCACCACCATCGACAGCGCCATCATGATCGACTGGTTGATGCCGGCCATGATCGACGGCAGCGCCAGCGGCAGTTGCACCCCCAGCAGCAGTTGCAGCCGCGTCGGCCCGAACGACCATGCCGCCTCGGCCACGTCATGATCGACCTGGCGGATGCCGAGGTCGGTCAGGCGGATCAGCGGCGGCAGCGCGTAGACCACGGTAGCGAAAATCGCCGGCACCTTGCCGAGTCCGAACAGCATCAGCACCGGGATCAGGTACACGAAGGTCGGCAGGGTCTGCATGATGTCGAGCAGCGGCTGCAGTACGCGACGCACGCCCTCGTAGCGCGCCATCAGTATGCCGGCCGGCACGCCGAGCAGCACGGTCAGGGTCATCGCCACCAGCATCAGCGCAAAGGTCTGCATCAGCGGGTCCCACAGGCCGAGACAGCCGATCAGGTACAGCAGCCCGGCCAGCAGCACCCCCTGCCGCAGGCGGCGGGTCGCATGCCAGCCCAGCAGCCCCATCGCCAGCAGCACCAGCCACGGCGGCAAGGCGCGCAGCGCACTCTCCAGCGGCAGCAGCACCCCGCTCAGCACCGACTCGCTCAGCGCGCGCAGCGTGTCGCCATAGTGGTCGACCAGATTGTCGACGAAGCGGTTGATGACGTCCTTGAACGACAGCGGAATGAACATGCGTACGGGGCTCCCGGCCAGGCACCGACGGCCACCATGGCGTCGGACCCCGTCACGCTAGCGTGAAAACGGCCGGCTGTCGCGCGCGGCCACGCTGGACACACAACAACAGCAGCACCAGAAACTGCGCAGGTAACCCGGGTAATCTGCAACACCAGAGAACCTGGCGCATGGGTGCCTCGATCGTCCTGCGCGCGGCAGGCAGCAGGAAAGCCGCATCCCTGCCGGCCTTGATATGCAGACATGTCACGCCCTTCTCCACCATCCGGCCAGCAACCGGAAAACGTGGTGCGGGAGAGACAGCGGCAGGCGGGGCCAGCGCGAAAAAAAGGGCCACCCGGCTTCCCGACCGGACGACCCTGATCCAACGCCGTAATGCGCTTATTCGCCCAGGTAGGCTTTCTTGACCGCGTCGCTGTCGAGCAGCTCGCGCGAATCGCCGGCCATGGTGATCTTGCCGGACTCCATCACGTAGCCGCGGTTCGAGGCTTCCAGCGCCAGTTTGGCGTTCTGTTCGACCAGCAGCACGGTCACGCCCTGCGACGAGATCATCTTGATGATGTCGAAGATCTGCTGGACGATGATCGGTGCGAGACCCATCGACGGCTCGTCGAGCAGCAGCAGCTTCGGGCGCGACAGGATTGCGCGGCCGATGGCCAGCATCTGCTGCTCACCGCCGGACAGGGTGCCGGCCAGCTGCTTGTAGCGCTCTTTCAGGCGCGGGAACAGCGTGTAGACGTAGTCGATTTCCTTGTTGATCTCGGCTTCGTCATTGCGATAGAACGAGCCCATGCGCAGGTTTTCCTCCACCGTCAGCCGCGAGAACACCCCGCGGCCTTCCGGCACCAGCGACAGGCCCTTCTTGACGAAATCGTAGACCGGCAGCTTGCTGCAATCGTGTCCGTCGTAGGTCACCGAGCCGGACTTCGGCTTCAGCATGCCCACCAGCGTTTTCAGCGTGGTGGTCTTGCCGGCGCCGTTCGCCCCGATCAGCGTGACCATCTCTCCCTGGTCGATGTGAAAGTTGATGCCCTTGACCGCCTGAATGCCGCCATAGGCCACTTCGAGATTCTTGACTTCCAACAGGCTCATGCGTGGGCCGCTCCCAGATAGGCTTCGATAACACGCGGATTGCTCTTCACTTCGGCCGGCAGGCCTTCGGCAATCTTCTTGCCGTAATCGAGCACCGCGATACGGTCGCACAGCGACATCATCAGCTTGACGTCGTGTTCGATCAGCAGCAGGGTCACGCCGCTGTTGCGGATCTTTTCCATCAGCGCCTGCAGGTCCTCGGTTTCCCGCGGGTTCATGCCGGCGGCCGGTTCATCGAGCGCCAGCAGCGTCGGGTCGGTTGCCAGGGCGCGAGCGATCTCCAGCCGGCGCTGGTGGCCGTAGCTGAGGTTGCGTGCCCGTTCGCCGGCAACCTTGCTGATGCCGACAAAGTCCAGCAGCTCGCGCGACCGCATGCGGATGCCCTTCTCTTCTGCCATGGTGCGCTTGTCGCGCAGCACGGCGCCGAGTGCACCGGTCCTGGTCCGCACGTGGCGGCCGACCATCACGTTTTCCAGCGCCGTCATCTCGCCAAACAGGCGGATGTTCTGGAAGGTCCGGGCAATGCCGGCCTCGACCACGATATGCGGCTTCTTGCGGAACAGGTCGCGGCCGTTGAAGGTGAACGTCCCTTCGTCCGGCTGATACAGGCCGGTCAGCACGTTGAACAGCGTGGTCTTGCCGGCGCCGTTCGGGCCGATCAGGCCGTAGATTTCACCCTTGTTGATGGTGAGGCCCACTTCGTTCAGCGCCACGAGGCCGCCGAAGCGCTTGGTGATGCCTTCGATTTTCAGCAGTACGTCAGCCATGTCGTTGTTATCCCTTGAGTCCGTCGGCGGCTTGCGAGTCGGTAGCCGGTACGCCCTCGTCGAGCGCGTCGTGGAATTCCGCCTTGCGGCGCTTGTTCGGCCACAGGCCTTCCGGGCGCAGCAGCATGACCAGGATCAGCGCGAGGCCGAACAGCAGCATGCGGGCGTTCTCCGGGTCGACCAGCATCTTGCCGAACACGGCCATCTGCACCGGGCCGATCACGTCACGCAGGATTTCCGGGGTAATGGTCAGCAGCACCGCGCCGAGGATCACGCCGGGGATGTGGCCCATGCCGCCGAGCACCACCATCGACAGCACCATGATCGATTCGAGCAGACCGAACGATTCCGGCGACACGAAGCCCTGGAAGCTGGCGAACAGACCGCCGGACACGCCACCGAACGTCGCGCCGAGCGCGAACGCCAGCAGCTTGATGTTGCGGATGTTCAGGCCCATGGCACTGGCGGCGATATCGTCTTCACGCAGCGCCACCCAGGCACGGCCGATGCGCGAGTGCTGCAGCCGCGAGCAGATGATGACGGTGAGGATGGTCAGCGCCAGGAACAGGTAGTAGTACAGGTACACGCTGTTCAGGCTGTAACCGAAGATCACGTGCGACTTGCCCAGCGACACGCCGGCCACGGTCACCGGCTGGATCATGTTCACGCCTTGCGGGCCGTTGGTGATGTTGATCGGCGCGTTCAGGTTGTTCATGAAGATCCGCACGATTTCACCGAAACCGAGGGTCACGATCGCCAGATAGTCGCCGCGCAGCTTCAGCACCGGGGTGCCGAGCAGGATGCCGAAGAAAGCGGCACAGATCGCACCGATCGGCAGCAGGATCCACCATGGCCAGAAGATGTCGAAGTGCGGCGAGTTCAGCAGCGCGTAGCTGTAGGCACCGACCGCGTAGAACGCGATATAGCCCAGGTCGAGCAGGCCGGCGAAGCCCACCACGATGTTCAGGCCCAGCGCCAGCATGATGTACAGCAGCGCGAAGTCGAGCGTGCGCACCCAGGAATTGCCCAGCGTGTTGCCGACCAGGAACGGCAGCACCGCGAGCAGGATGCCGCAGGCGACGAACAGCGCGAACTGCTTGCCTTTGGAAAGCTGAATCATTGGTTTTCTCCTCGAATTCTTGTATCAGGCGCGTTCGGCGACGCGTTCGCCCAGCAGACCGGACGGGCGGAACACCAGCACCAGGATCAGCACCATGAAGGCGAAGATGTCCTGATAATTCGAGCCGAGGAAGCCCCCGGTCAGGTCGCCGATATAACCGGCGCCCAGCGATTCGATCACCCCGAGCAGCAGACCGCCGACCACGGCGCCGCCAAGGTTGCCGATCCCCCCCAGCACCGCGGCGGTGAACGCCTTCAGGCCGATGATGAAGCCCATGTGCGAGTGGGCCTGGTCATAGTTGGCGGCAACCATCACGCCGGCGATCGCACCGAGGCCGGCACCGATCACGAAGGTGGTGGAAATGATGGTGTTGACGTTGACCCCCATCAGGCCGGCGACGGCCGGATTCTGGCTGGTGGCACGCATCGCGCGGCCGAGCTTGGTCTTCTCGACCATGATCAGCAGGCCGACCATCAGTGCCAGCGCGAGGAAGATGATCACGATCTGCAGATCGGTGATCGACGCGCCGAAGAAGTCGAGCGGGTTGTGCGGCAGCAGCGACGGGAACGAGATGTAGTTGCGGCCCCAGATCAGGATCGCCACGTTCTGCAACACGATGGAAAGGCCGATGGCGGTGATCAGCGGCGCCAGGCGCGGCGCATTGCGCAGCGGCCGGTAGGCCACCCGCTCGATCACGAAGCCCAGCAGCATGCAGGTCGGAATGGCGACCATGATGGCCAGCAACACCAGCACGGGACCCGGAAGTGCCAGCCCCATGCTGCTGAACAGACCCAGCACGGAGATAGTCACCATGGCGCCGATCATGGTCACTTCGCCGTGGGCGAAGTTGATGAGCCCCATGATGCCGTACACCATGGTGTAGCCCAGCGCGATCAGCGCATAGATGCTGCCCAGCACGAGGCCGTTCAGTATTTGTTGCAGAAAGATGTCCACGGAGATTCTCCTCTTGCAGAACGTCATTGCGGCATTACAGATGGGTACTCTGCAGGCCGCTTGTTATAAGCAAAAACTGGTTTAATCCAGTTGATGATGCGCGGCGATTATGTAGTGGCCCCATGGGGCTGTCAACGCGGCAAAAGACGTTTTTAGCCAAATTTTCCGCTTTATATCCGTTGGAATAGAGGATAAATCGTTAAAAATGGCCGGGATGTAAAATTTTATGCCACGTACGGCACTATTTTCGTGCAAAGGAATTAGGCTGCCGCCCGATTTTGGCGCACTATGCTTTACGGTTTGCTGATTTCACTTGTCGGTTATGTTGCAGTTCCATGAATTGCCAGACAATTATACTGTCGACCGGATTTGCGCCGTGATGAACACAAAATCCGGCCGTTCCTGCCAGGCAACAATCAAGAACTGTGCCAAGTTGGGTAAATAGTCATTACCTTCTTGTTACACCGGATAAACGCACAACAAAAGTATGGCTCAACGCCGGAGGCCGGCCGGAAAAAGTCATGCCCGGGGCGCCATCAGGCTCCCCGGGCATTCCGGATACGGGCCGGCCCGCTGCCGATTACGCCAGCTGGAATGGATAGACCGATCCCAGGCACAGGATCCGTGTCAGTTCATCCAGCGCGCCACGGGTCTCCGCCAGCAGTTGCGGGTCCGCGAAATCGCGCTCGCCCAGCCGGTCGCGGTAATGTTTTTCGACCCAGCCCACCAGCCGCGCATACAGCGTGTCGTTGATCAGGATCGCCGGGTTGACCGCCGCCAGTTCGGCATCGTTCAGCGCCACGCGCAGGCGCAGACAGGCGGGGCCACCACCGTTCTGCATCGATTCGCGCAGGTCGAACACGCTGAGTTCGCGCACCGGCCCGCCGCTGGCCAGCAGCGACTGCAGATAGGCCCAGACCGCCGGGGTCTTGTGGCACTCCTCCGGCACCACCAGTCGCATGCCACCGTCCGCCAGGGCCAGCAGCTGGCTGTTGAACAGATAGCTTCTGACCGCATCGCCGACACTGACCTGCGCCGACGGCACTTCGACCGGTACGAACTCGCCGCCCAGTACAGCCAGCTTGTCGGCCAGCTCGGCCAGCACGCGCGGCTGGTCGACGAAACTCTGCTGATGGTGGAACAGTACGTTCAGGTTGCCGACCGAGATCACGTCGTTGTGGAATACGCCGGCGTCAATCACGTCCGGGTCCTGCTGGGCATAGACCACGGCGTCGTCGCGCAGTCCATGGCGACGGGCGACCGCCTGACAGGCTTCCAGCGTGTGCCGGGCCGGGAAGCGTTTCGGCGCCGGCCGTGACGCATCGAATGCCGAGCCGCCGTAAACAAAGAACGCCACGCCGGGCCGGTCATAGGCGGCAGCAAAACGGGTATGGTTGGCCGCACCCTCGTCGCCGAAGTGCATCTGCGCCGGCAGGGCGGCATGGATGGCGAAGCGGTTCTCATCCGGGAACATCGCCTGCAGCAGACGCCGGGTGGTCGGATGCTCGATCGAACGGTGGAACTTGTTGTTCAGATTGGCCGGCGTGAAGTGCACGCGTCCGTCCGCCGTATCGGCCGACGGGCTGACCGTGGCCGCATTCGCGGTCCACATCGACGACGCCGACGAACAGGCAGACAGCAGCTCGGGGGCGTCTTTCGCCGCCCTGGCAAGCACTTGCGCATCGCTGCCGGCAAAGCCCAGTTCGCGCAGCGCCCCGATCGCCGGCCGCTCGTGCGGCGCGAACACCGCCTGCGCATAGCCGAGATCGGCCAGCGCCTTCATCTTCGCCAGCCCCTGCAGGGCGGCCAGCTTCGGATTGGCGGTGACGCGGGCATTGCCGGTAGACGCGACATTGCCGAACGACAGGCCGGCATAGTTGTGCGTCGGCCCGACCAGCCCGTCGATATTGAGCTCGAACGCCATCAGAACGTCATCCCCGGGTTCAGTTGCGCCGGCAGCGTCAGCGCATCGGCTTCCAGCGAAGCCACCGGGTAGGCGCAGTAATCGGCGGCATAGAAGGCACTGGCGCGGTGGTTGCCTGATGCCCCGACGCCCCCGAATGGTGCAGCGCTGGAAGCCCCGGTCAGCGGCTTGTTCCAGTTCACCACCCCGGCACGACTTTCCAGCAGGAAGCGGTCATAGCTGGCACGGTCATTCGACAGCACGCCGGCAGCCAGGCCGAAACGGGTGTCGTTGGCCAGGGCGATGGCCTGGTCCAGCGTGTCATAGCGGATCAGTTGCAGCAGCGGGCCGAAATATTCCTCATCCGGCAGGCCGGCCACGCCGGTCACGTCGATCAGGCCCGGAGTGAGGATGGCGGCTTCTTCGTCGATGCGGCGCATGGTCAGCAGCGCCCGGCCGCCCAGCGACAGCAGGCGCGCCTGGGCATCGAGCAGTGCATCGGCCGCCGGCTGCGAGATCACCGCGCCGATAAACGGCGCCTCGGCATCGTCCCAGTGACCGACCTTCAGCCGACCGGTGACCTCGACCAGCCGGGCAACGAAGGCATCGCCAGCGGCACCGCTCGGCACCAGCAGGCGGCGGGCGCAGGTACAGCGCTGACCGGCCGACACATAGGCCGAGAACACGGTCTGGTACACGGCAGCGTCTTCGTTGCCACTGACATCACCGACGATCAGCGGGTTGTTGCCGCCCATTTCCAGCGCCAGGATCTTGTCAGGGCGGCCGGCGAACTGCCGGTGCAGGATCTCGCCGGTGGCCGAACTGCCGGTAAAGAACAGCCCGTCGATGCCGGCATGCCCGGCCAGGGTGATGCCGGTTTCGCGCGCGCCCTGCAGCAGACCGATCACGCCGGCCGGCAGGCCGGCCTCCTGCCACAGGCGCACGGTTTCCTGCGCGGTCCACGGCGTCAGCTCGGATGGCTTGAATACCACGGCGTTGCCGGCCAGCAGCGCCGGCACGATATGACCATTCGGCAGATGACCGGGGAAGTTGTACGGTCCGAACACGGCCACCACGCCATGCGGCCGATGGCGCAGCACGGCCTGCGCGTCACCCAGCGGGCCGGTGCGCTCGCCGGTGCGCTCGGCATGGCTTTTTACCGAGATGTCGACCTTGTTGACCATGGTGGTCACTTCGGTCATCGCCTCCCAGCGTGGCTTGCCGGTTTCCTGGGCAATCACGTCGGCCAGCCGGGCCTGGCTGGCCTTCAGCAGCTCGGCGAAACGGCGGCAGACCGCCTCGCGCTCGGCGAACGGCAGCCGTGCCCAGGCCGGAAACGCGCGCCGGCCGGCAGCGACCGCCGCGTCGACCTGGGCGGCGTCCGCCGCCGACCCTTCCCAGACCACGCGGCCATGGGCCGGATCGACCGAATGCATGTGGGTGCCGTTGCCGGCGAGCCAGACGCCATCAATGAACAGGGTGGTCATGCGGCTTTTCCTTCCTTGGCGCTGAGCGTGACGAAGCGCACGTGCTGGCCCGGCTCGACCCGCAGCGCCGAGGCCTGTGCCGGCGTCAGGTAGAAGCCGTCGAGATCGGGAGCCGGAGCATCGACCAGAATGGTGCGGAAATGCTCCAGTTCGGTGTTCGACACCAGCCAGGTCGCCAGCGGCGCGTCGTCCGGCATCGGGTCGACGATGCGGGCCGGCAGTTCGCGGCTTTCCTTCACCGCCCGCACTTCGCCAACATAGGCCTGAATGGTCGGACCGGCATCGAAAATGTCGACATAACCCTCGTAGCGCAGCCCTTCGCTTTCCAGCATGGCCAGCGCCGGGCGGGTGTTGTCGTGGGTACGGGCAATGACCGCCTGCGCCTCGGGGGTCAGGAAGTCGATGTAGACCGGGTATTTCGGCATCAGCTCGGCGACAAAGGCTTTTTCTCCGACACCGGTCAGGTAGTCGGCATGGCCGAAGTCGAGACTGAAGAAATGGCGGCCCAGTGCTTCCCAGAACGGCGAGCGTCCCTCGTCATCGGAATAGCCGCGCATTTCGGCAATGACGATCTTCGAGAACAGGTGCGGGAACTGCGCCATGAACATGAAGCGGCACTTGGACAGCAGCGGGCCGTTCTTGTGGCCGCGATAGTCGGGGTCGAGGAACAGCGAACACAGTTCGGAATAGCCGGTGTGGTCGTTGGACAGGAACAGGGTCTCGTGCTGCGAGTAGATGCCAAGCTCCTGCGAGGCGTGGACCATGGTGCCGACGCGGTAGTTGTACCACGGCTCCTTCAGGCCCAGCGCGGCCTCCAGCCCGCAGATGCCGGCGATCCTGCCGGTCTCGCTGTCCTCCAGCACGAACACATAGCCCTGATCGGCGTTGTCGAGCATGCCGGCGAACGACAGGTTAGAGCGCTGGATGCGGCGCGACAGGCGGTCCTCGTTGGCGGGCAGCGTGGTCAGGCCGGTACCGGTCTTCTGCGCCAGCGCCATCAGTCCTTCCAGGTCATTGAGTCCGATCGGTCGAATCACCATCATGCTGCGTCCCTCCCCTCACCCTGAAACTCGATCGCGCGGACCCTGTCGCCGGCCACGACCTGCAATGCCTCGGCGGCATCCGGCGTGATCCACAGCGTGTTGTCGCGGATACCGGCCTGCAGCAGCCCGGAGCGGAAGTCGACACAGCGCTCGCTGCTGACCAGCCAGGTGGCCGAGCCTTCGGGATGCACATTGTCGATACCGACGCTGAACACCCGGCTCTTCGAGATCGAGCGCACGTCGCGGGCGCGAGCGGTCAGCACGGCACCGCCATCGAAGATGTCGATATAGTTGTCGGCCTCGAAGCCTTCGTCGGCCAGGATGGCAAACGGCACTTCGGCATCCGGATGTACCTGCCCCATCACCTGCTGCGCCGCATCCGGCAGCAGCGGCACATAGATCGGATAGGTCGGCATCAGTTCGGCAACGAAGGTCTTGGACTTGGTCGCCACCAGGTGTTCGGCGGCCGCATAGTCGAGGTTGAAGAAGCGGCGACCGATCGCGTCCCAGAACGGCGACTGCAGATTGTCGTCGCACTGGCCCAGCAGCTCGGCGATCAGGCGATCGCTGAAACGGGCACGGTGGCTGGCGATGAACATCAGTCGGGCGCGCGACAGCAGTCGGGCACCGTCGCCGGCCATCACCTCGGGCAGCACGTGGAAACCGCCAAGCTGGGTCTGCCCGGTCAGGTCATGACACATGGTCAGCGCATGGATCTTGTTGTTGACCTTGAGACTCGGGCTGGCATGCACCAGCGTTTCATTGCGGTAGTTGTAGAACGGCTCGTCGAAGCCGGCGCTGGCGACGATGGACGCGGTGCCCAGCACCTCGCCGTCCCGCTCAAGCACAAAGACATAGATTTCCTCGCCCTGGCTGGCGATATCGCTGGCAAAGGACGAATTCGACCGCTGGATGCGCTCGTACAGCCGTTCGCGGTCGTTGGGAAGACTGGTAACGCCGACACCGCTTGCTTCGGCAAAGTGCTCGAGCGCAGGCAGGTCCGATACCCGAATGGGTCTGACCAGCAGCATGATGCTTCTCCTTGTATTTCTTTATCGCGCGGGCCGGCAACGACTTCTTGCGGCCAAAAAAGCGGCGCCCCTGGAAGCGCCGTCTGGAATGCTTGTGCGGGACCTATTTGGCCGCGATGCTGGCCACGGCGGCCTTGAACCGCGCCAGACCTTCATCGATGTCCTGCTCCGGGATGACCAGGCTGGGCGCGAAACGCACGACATTGGTGCCGGCGACCAGCACCATCAGGCCCTGCTTCTCGGCCGCCTTGACGAAATCCTTGGCCCGGCCGGCGTATTCCTCGGCCAGCACGGCGCCGAGCAGCAGGCCCATGCCGCGCACTTCGCGGAACACCTTGTACTCGGCATTGATCGCATTGAGGCCATCGATAAAGCGCTGGCCCTTGGCGCGCACGCCGCCCAGCACCGCCGGGGTGTTGATCACTTCGACCGCACGCAGGCCGACGGCGGTCGCCAGCGGGTTGCCGCCATAGGTCGAACCATGGGTGCCGACGACAAAGCTGGCCGCTGCCCTGGCCGTGGCCAGCATCGCCCCGATCGGGAAGCCGCCACCCAGCGCCTTGGCCGACGACAGCAGATCCGGGGTCACGCCGTATTTCATATAGGCATACAGCGCGCCGGTCCGGCCGACGCCGGTCTGCACTTCGTCGAACACCAGCAGCGCGTTGAACTGGTCAGCCAGTTCGCGGGCAGCCTTGAGGAAAGCACGGGTGGCCGGCAGCACGCCGCCCTCACCCTGCACCGGTTCCAGCACGATGGCGGCCACGTCATCACCCATCGCTTCCTTCAGCGAGTCAATGTCGTTGAAGGTGCAATGACGGATGCCGCTCGGTGCAGGCAGAAAACCTTCGACGTATTTCGGCTGGCCGCCGACCGACACCGTGAACAGGGTGCGGCCATGGAAGCTGTTGCGGGTCGAGACGATGACGTTCTTCTGCGGACCGTAATGGTCGGCCGCATACTTGCGTGCCAGCTTGAAACAGGCCTCGTTGGCTTCAGCGCCGGAGTTGCAGAAGAACACGCGCTCGGCAAAGGTATTGTCGACCAGGGTCTTTGCCAGCCGCAGTGCCGGTTCGTTGGTCAGCCCGTTGCTGACGTGCCACAGCTTGCCGGCCTGCTCGGTCAGCGCCGCCACCAGTTCCGGGTGGCAGTGGCCCAGCCCGTTTACCGCAATGCCGCCGCCGAAATCGATGAATTCACGGCCCTGCTGGTCCCACAGGCGCGAACCGGCACCGCGGACCGGCACAAAACCGGCCGGGGAATAGTTGGGGACCATCACTTCATCGAAGGTGGCGCGGGTCACGGGAAACGACATGTTCTGATTCCTTGGTTCGGTGATGAACGCAAGCCTGCGTTCGAGTCGGGTTTGATTCTAATCAAACCACCATGACACGCAATTCCGCTTTGCGACGTGCAATTACACGACACATGGCAGTTTTGTGACATGTGGTTCATAAAAACCCATAGTAAGCGCGCAAATTGTTCGCTTCGCAACTTGCAGAACAATTGCCGGTGTACAGCATATATGACAGACACAAAAAACCCGGCCTGATGGCCGGGTTTGCTTGCGGGGGAAGCGGTTATTGCTGGACGCCGGCTTCTTCGTTCAGCACTGCCTTGATCGACAGGCGGATACGACCGCGTTCGTCGGTTTCCAGTACCTTGACGCGTACCGGCTGACCTTCCTTCAGATGGTCGGCGACGTTGGCGATGCGTTCGTTGGCGATCTGGCTGATATGCACCAGACCGTCGCGGCCCGGCATGATCTGCACGATGGCGCCGACGTTCTTGTCGAGGATCTTGACCACGGTGCCGTCGTAGACCTTGCCCACTTCGACTTCGGCGGTGATTTCCTCGATGCGGCGCTTGGCTTCTTCAGCACCTTCGCCCGAGATCGAGGCGATGGTGATCAGGCCGTCGTCGGAGATGTCGATGCTGGTGCCGGTTTCTTCGGTCAGTGCACGGATCACCGAGCCACCCTTGCCGATCACGTCGCGGATCTTGTCCGGATTGATCTTCATGGTGTACAGGCGCGGTGCGTGTTCCGACAGTTCCTGCGGTTCGTCGATGGCCTGCTTCATCAGACCGAGGATGTGCAGACGGCCTTCCTTGGCCTGGTCCAGCGCCACGCGCATGATTTCCTTGGTGATGCCCTGGATCTTGATATCCATCTGCAGGGCGGTCACGCCGGCGTCGGTACCCGCAACCTTGAAGTCCATGTCGCCGAGGTGATCTTCGTCGCCGAGGATGTCGGTCAGCACCGCGAAGCGGCTGCCTTCCAGGATCAGGCCCATGGCGATGCCGGCCACGTGCGCCTTCAGCGGCACACCGGCGTTCATCAGGCTCAGGCAGCCACCGCAGACCGAGGCCATCGACGACGAGCCGTTCGATTCGGTGATCTCGCTGACCACGCGCATCGAGTAGCTGAAGTCTTCCTGCTTCGGCAGCACGGCGATCAGTGCGCGCTTGGCCAGACGGCCGTGGCCGATTTCGCGGCGCTTCGGCGGGCCCATGCGGCCGGTTTCACCGGTCGAGTACGGCGGGAAGTTGTAATGCAGCATGAAGCGTTCGGTGTATTCACCGGCCAGCGCGTCGATGATCTGCTCGTCCTGCTTGGTGCCCAGCGTGGTCACGGCCATGGCCTGGGTTTCACCACGGGTGAACAGCACCGAACCGTGGGCGCGCGGCAGCACGCCGGTGCGGATCGAGATCGGACGCACGGTGCGGGTATCGCGACCGTCGATGCGCGGTTCGCCGGCGAGAATCTGGCCACGCACGACTTCGGCTTCCAGATCCTTGAAGATGCCCTTGATCTGGTTGGCGCGCAGCGTGTCGGTGTCTTCGTTGATCAGCGCGGTCTTGACGTTGTTCCATGCTTCGTTCAGCGCCTGGCTGCGGGCCTGCTTCTGACGGATCTGGAACGCGGCGCCGATGTCGGCTTCGGCAATGGCCTTGATCTGGTTGACCAGTTCGGCGTCTTCGGCGGCCGGGGCCCAGTCGAACAGCACCGGGTTCACTTCGTCGGCCAGTTCGTTGATGGCGCGGATCGCAGCCTGCATCTGCTCATGGCCGAACACGACCGAGCCAAGCATCACGGTTTCCGGCAGTTCCTTGGCTTCCGATTCCACCATCAGCACGGCGGATTCGGTACCGGCAACGACCAGGTCCAGCTCGCTGGTGGCCAGTTCGGTGCGGGTCGGGTTCAGGATGTATTCGCCATTGGCGTAACCGACGCGGGCAGCGGCGATCGGGCCCTGGAACGGGGCGCCGGTCAGGATCAGCGCGGCGGAAGCGCCGAGCATGGCCGGGATGTCGGCATCGACTTCCGGGTTCAGCGACATGACGGTCGCAACGATCTGCACGTCATGGTAGAAGCCGGCCGGGAACAGCGGGCGGATCGGACGGTCGATCAGGCGGCAGGTCAGGATTTCCTTTTCGCTCTGCTTGCCTTCACGCTTGAAGAAGCCGCCCGGGATCTTGCCGGCGGCGTAGGTGCGTTCGTAGTAGTCGACGGTCAGCGGGAAAAAGTCCTGACCCGGCTTGACATTCTTGTTCACGGTCACGGCGACGAGGACGACGGTGTCGTCCATGGTGACGAGCACCGAGCCCTGGGCCTGGCGGGCGATTTCGCCGGTTTCCAGAGTGACGGTATGACGACCGTACTGGAAGGTCTTGCTGAATTTCTTGAACACGTTGCGGATTCCTTAACGCGGTTGGGAGATGCAACGGGAACCCCTACATTTCAGTGCTGACCACGCCGAAATGTAGAGGCTCACCCCGCTGCGGAGACGGGAGCGTCGCGCCTGGGCGCGCTCCGAAAGAACAGTGCCGGCAGCGCTGTTGCCACCGGACAAAACAAAAAGGCCGCAAACCAGAGTCTGCGACCTTTCCGTATCTACACGCTTACTTGCGCAGGCCCAGACGGGTGATCAGCGCACGGTAGGCTTCAGCGTCGTTGCGCTTCAGGTAGTCCAGCAGCTTGCGACGGCGGCTGACCATCTTCAGCAGACCACGACGGCTGTGGTGATCCTTGGTGTTGGCCTTGAAGTGCGGGGTCAGGTCGTTGATGCGAGCGGTCAGCAGCGCAACTTGCACTTCCGGGGAACCGGTATCGCCTTCAGCGCGTTGGAAATCCTTGACGATGACGGCTTTTTGATCGACGGAGATCGACATGTAAAACTCCAGATAAACAAGGGGTTTGAAACCCCGGTCAAGTACGGCGAGCCTTGACCCATCCGTACTCCCTAAGCGGACACGGGCTTGTTGGCCAGCATCCGGTTCGGCCACAACAGGTCATCCTTGCGGATTTCACCCAGACCGATAAACCGCCCGTCTTCTGTGTACAGGCGGAAGTCCCGGATTATTGCATCATTCTCCCCCGCCCGCACGGTATTTTGTGCGGCCAGCGCAGGCTGACCATGGCAGAGGCGGTGAATGTCGGCATCATCGAGCACCGTGCGCGGCAGATGGGCCACCAGCACGTCGGGCGGCATCAGCAGCCCGTCGCGCGCGTCTTCCGCCACCGCTTCCAGTGCGTCCAGCGTCAGCGCGTCGGCAACTTCAAAACCCGCCGTCCGCGTACGGCGCAGTCCGGTCAGATAGGCACCGCAGCCCAGCACGGCGCCAATGTCGGCGGCCAGCGTGCGCACATAAGTACCCTTGCTGCACTGGACATTGATCACGGCGGTGTCGCCGTCAAACCCGACCAGCTCGATCGAGTGGATGGTGATGCGGCGCACCTTGCGCTCAATCTCGATCCCCTCGCGCGCGTACTCGTACAGCGCCTTGCCCTGGAACTTCAGCGCCGAGTGCATCGGCGGCACCTGTTCAATCTCGCCGAGGAAGCCGTCGAGCACCTCGCGCAGCCGGTCGGCGTCAAAGTTCACCGGCCCGACCGGGGTAATCTCCCCCTCGGCATCCAGCGTGGTGCTGACCGCGCCGAAGCGGACGGTCGCACAATAGCCCTTGTCGGCGTCGAGCAGAAAGGCGGAGAACTTGGTCGCTTCGCCAAGGCAGACCGGCAGCAGGCCGGTGGCCAGCGGATCGAGCACGCCGGTATGACCGGCTTTCTGCGCACGGTACAGCCAGCGCACCCGTTGCAGGGCGGTGTTGCTCGACAGGTGCAGCGGTTTGTCGAGCAGAAAAACGCCGTCCACGGGACGGCGGGGAATGCGAACTTGGGTCATGGGTCCGGTGTCACCGGCCGGTGCGGACACCGGCCGGAAAAGGGGTTCGGATGAAAGTGGCGCGGCCCGTCAGGACTTCGCTTCGCCTTCGCCGGCGTCTTCGTCTTCGGGACGAAGCTCGGCGTCTTCCTGCGCGACCCGGTTCAGCAGCGCGTCCATGTACAGGCCGTGCTCGATCGAATGGTCGTAGACGAAATGCAGCTGCGGCACGGTGAAGATCTTGATCGTGCGCGCAATTTCGCTGCGCAGCCAGCCGGCGGCGCGGTCCAGCGTGTCCTGGGTTTCGCTCGGGTCTTCGGCATTCATCACCGTGTAGAACACCTTGGCGTGCGAATAGTCGCGCGTGACCTCGACACCGGTCAGCGTGATGAAGCCGACACGCGGATCCTTCAGCTCGGAACGGATCAGTTCCGCCAGCTCGCGCTGCATCTGGTCGGCAATCCGGTCGGCCCGGGAAAAGCCTTTTTTCTTCGGCATGTTCTGCCTCCTAAAACAAAAGCGGCGGGCTTTCGCCCGCCGCGGGCCGGAAGTGCCGTTGCCGGCACGTCCCGCCATCCATTGCCATTACAGCGTACGGGCGACTTCGACGATCTCGTAGGCTTCCAGATGATCGCCTTCGACCAGATCGTTGTAGTGCTTCATCATCAGACCGCACTCGAAGCCCTGCTTGACTTCCTTCGCGTCGTCCTTGAAGCGCTTGAGCGAGTCGAGTTCGCCATCGTGCACCACCACGTTGTTGCGGATGATGCGGATGCGCGACGTCTTCTTGACCACGCCGTCGATGACCATACAACCGGCGATGGTGCCGACCTTGGACACGACGAACAGCTGCCGCACTTCGACCATACCGGTGATTTCTTCCTTCTTCTCCGGCGCCAGCATGCCGGACAGGGCGGATTTCACCTCGTCGATCGCATCATAGATGATGTTGTAGTAGCGGATGTCGACACCGCTGGACTCGGCAGCCTTGCGGGCAGCCGCATCGGCGCGGGTGTTGAAGCCAATGATGACGGCGTTCGAGGCAGCGGCCAGGTTGACGTCCGACTCGGTGATGCCACCGACGCCCGAGTGCAGGATCTGCACGCGGACTTCGTCGGTCGACAGCTTTTGCAGGCTGCCGGCCAGCGCTTCGTACGAACCCTGCATGTCGGCCTTGATGATGAGCGGCAGCGAACGGACTTCGCCTTCGGCCATCTGCGCAAACATGTTTTCCAGCTTGGCGGCCTGCTGCTTGGCCAGACGCACGTCGCGGAACTTGCCGGCGCGGAACATCGCGATTTCGCGCGCTTTCTTTTCGTCGGTCAGCACCATGGCGTCTTCACCGGCAGCGGGCACGTCGGACAGGCCAAGAATTTCGACCGGAATGGCCGGACCGGCCTGGTCGATCTGCTTGCCGTTCTCGTCGAGCATGGCACGGACACGACCGAATGCGGTACCGGCCAGCACGATGTCACCCTTGCGCAGGGTACCCGACTGCACCAGCAGCGTGGCCACCGGGCCGCGGCCCTTGTCCAGACGCGCTTCGACGATGATGCCCTTGGCCGGGGCGTCGATCGGCGCCGTCAGCTCAAGCACTTCGGCCTGCAGCAGGATCGCTTCCAGCAGCGCATCGATATTGGTGCCCTGCTTTGCCGACACTTCGATGAACTGGGTATCACCACCCCAGTCTTCCGGCACGACTTCGTAGCTGACCAGTTCCTGGCGGATACGCTCGGGATTGGCACCTGCCTTGTCGATCTTGTTCACCGCGACCACGATCGGCACACCGGCCGCCTTGGCGTGGTTCACCGCTTCGATGGTCTGCGGCATCACGCCGTCGTCAGCCGCCACCACCAGCACGACGATGTCGGTCGCCTTCGCACCACGGGCACGCATGGCCGTAAAGGCTTCGTGACCCGGGGTGTCGAGGAAGGTGATCATGCCGCGCGGGGTTTCCACGTGGTAGGCACCGATGTGCTGGGTAATGCCGCCGGCTTCGCCTGCCGCCACCTTGGCGCGACGGATGAAGTCGAGCAGCGAGGTCTTGCCGTGGTCGACGTGACCCATGACGGTCACGACCGGTGCACGCGATTCCTGGCGGGCTTCTTCCTGGCCTTCCGGCTTTTCCAGATAAGCTTCCGGATCGTCGGTCTTGGCAGCCTTGGCGATATGGCCCATGTCCTCGACGATGATCATCGCCGTTTCCTGGTCCAGCACCTGGTTGATGGTCACCATCATGCCCATCTTCATCAGCGTCTTGATCACTTCGGCAGCTTTCACCGCCATCTTGTGGGCAAGATCACCAACGGTGATGGTTTCCGGCACCAGCACTTCATGCACGACCGGATCGGTCGGTGCCTGGAAGGCATGCTGGCCGGACTGCTGCTGGCGACGACCACCCTTGCGGCCGGTCTTCCAGCCACCGCCGGCGTCGCCGCCGCGGGTCTTCAGACCACCACGCTTCTTGTTGTCGTCACGGCTGTCACGATGACCACCTGCGGCACCCTTCTTGGCACCGCCGGCCGGACGCCGGTCTTCACCAGCCGGAGCCGGACGGGCCGCGCCGCCTGCCGCACCCGGCGCAGGACGTGCACCACCCGGAGCCGGACGCGCGCCACCCGCTGCGGCGGGGCGAGCCCCGGCCGCCGGACGGGCGCCTGCAGCCGGACGCGCCGCGGGTGCGGCAGCCGGGGCTGCGGCACGCGGGGCTTCGACCGGCTTCGGACGTGCGGCTTCTTCCGCCTTCTGCTGGGCGGCCAGTTTGGCTGCCATGCGGCGGGATTCGCGTTCCTGGCGTTCGCGGATCAGTGCTTCCTGGCGCGAGCGCAGTTCGGCCTGACGACGTTCGTCAGCCGCGCGCAGCGCGATTTCCTCATCGCTGAGGATGGAGATCGGGCGAGCCGGAGCGGCTTCAGCCGGCGCTTCCTTTGCCGGCTCGGCAGCGGCTTCCTTCTTCGCTTCGGCCCTGGCCGGTGCCGGCTTGCTGTCGGCCACCGGGGCAGCGGCAACCGGCGCCGGGGCGGCAGGCGCCTCGGCCGGGGCAGCTTCCGGCTTGGCGGCAGCCGCTTCCGGCCGGGCCTCGACCACCGGTTCCGGGCGCGTTTCGACGACCGGTTCCGGGCGGGCTTCAACCACCGGGGCCGGCGTCACGTCGGCGACCGGCGCGGCTTCGGCTGCGGCGGTTTCCGCAGCAGCGTCTTCCGGGCGAACCAGCGTGCGTTTCTTCTTCACTTCCACCTGGATGGTGCGCGAGCGGCCAGCGGCGTCATTGGCGCGAATCTCGCTGGTTTCCTTGCGCTTCAGCATCACGCGACCCTTGTCGCCGCGCCCACCGCGCAGAAATTCCAGCAGACGTGCCTTGTCCTCACGCGACAGCGTGTCATCAATCGAGCTTTTTGCAACGCCGGCTGATCTCAGCTGCTCGAGCAACTGCTCGGGCTGCATTTTCAGCTCGCCGGCGAACTGTTTCACATTCGTCTCAAGCATGCGGTTTCCTGTTCAATCCTTCGTATCCGGTCGTCCGGTCCGCCGGGCGTCAATTCTGTTCGAACCAGTGCTCACGCGCCTTCATGATCAGGGCACGCGCTTCTTCTTCGGTGATGTTGGTCATGTCGGCGAGTTCGTCGACAGCCAGGTCGGCCAGGTCATCGCGGGTGACGATGCCGTTGTCCACCAGCTTGACCAGGATTTCCTGGTTGAGGCCTTCCAGCTTGCGAAGTTCCTCTTCGACGCTGTTGACCTTTTCTTCCGACGCAATGGCCTGCGTCAGCAAGGCTTCGCGAGCACGGCTGCGCAACTCGTTGACCGTGTCCTCATCGAAAGCGGCAATGCCCAGCATTTCCTCGACCGGCACATAGGCGATTTCCTCCAGGGAGGTAAAGCCCTCGGCCACCAGCACTTCGGCCACATCGGCGTCGACGTCGAGATTGTCCATGAACAACTGGCGCATCGCGGCGTACTCGACCTCGGTCTTTTCCTCGGCTTCGGCGACGGTCATGATGTTCAGCACCCAGCCGGTCAGCTCGGACGCCAGACGCACGTTCTGGCCGCCACGGCCGATCGCCAGCGCCAGCTGGCCCTCGTCGACCACGACATCCATCGAGTGGTTGTCTTCGTCGACCAGGATGCGTTCGACTTCTGCCGGGGACAGCGCGTTGATCACATACTGGATGATGTCGCCGGCCCACAGCACGATGTCGACGCGTTCGCCGGCCAGCTCGCCGGTGACGGCCTGGACGCGGGAACCCCGCATGCCGATACACGTGCCCTGCGGGTCGATGCGCGGGTCGTTCGCCTTGACGGCGATCTTGGCGCGGCTGCCCGGATCACGGGCGCAGCCACGGATTTCCAGCAGTTCGTCCTCGATCTCCGGCACTTCCTGCTTGAACAGTTCGACCACGAACTGCGAAGCCGTACGCGACAGGATGATCTGCGGCCCGCGACCGGTACGGTCGACGCGCAGCAGATAGGCCTTGACGCGGTCGCCCACGCGCAGGTTTTCCTTCGGGATCTGCTGCTCGCGCGGCAGCAGGGCTTCGAGCTTGCCCAGGTCGACGATCACGTTGCCACGCTCGATGCGCTTGATCGTGCCGGAAACCAGCATCTCGTTACGGTCGAGGAAATCGGTCAGGATCTGCTCGCGTTCGGCATCGCGGATGCGTTGCAGGATGACCTGCTTCGCGGTCTGCGCGCCGATGCGGCCAAATTCGACCGGCTCGACCGGTTCTTCCTTTACAGTGCCCACAACCGGTTCGACGCCGAATTCCTCGGCGTCGGACATGGCGATCTGCCGGCTGGGGAATTCGTGGTCGTTGTCTTCGACCACCGTCCAGCGGCGATAGGTTTCATATTCGCCAGACACGCGATCGATGTGCACGCGCACATCGATCTCGTCCTGACTGATCTTGTCCTGGCTGATTTTCTTTTTGGTTGCTGAGGCCAGCGCCATTTCCAGCGCGCTGAACACAATATCCTTGCTGACGTTCTTTTCACGCGCCAGCGCATCTACCAGCAGCAAAATTTCGCGACTCATGCATTCCTCCGAATTCTTGTCACCGCATCCCGGCCCACATCGGCCGACGGCCGCTTCGCCCGTTCTCCCCGATCAGAACTCGGGGTCGAGCCGCGCCTTGTCGATGCTGGCGAACGGAATGGACACACGCTCGCCATCGATATCGATATCCACATTCCCGTCGACGAGTCCGATCAGCACGCCGGCAAAATTCTTGCGTTGCCCGACCAGCACACGCGTCTTGATCTTGACCCGCTCGCCGGCGAAGCGGATATAGTCCGCCTCTTTCTTCAATGGGCGATCCAGCCCTGGCGAACTGACTTCCAGTCGCTCATAGTCCACGTTTTCGACGCTGAACAGGCGTGTCAGGTGATTGCTCACCGAAACGCAATCGTCCAGCGTGATTCCCGCCGGGCAATCGATGAACACGCGCATGCCGCCCCCTCGGGCCAGCTCGAAATCGACTAGTTCATACCCCAGGCCAGGCAGGGTATTTTCCAACAGCGTACGAACATCCATCCAATAGTTTCCGGAAATAAAAAATGGGCGAAACGCCCATCCCTAAACGATCGGATCATAACAGCTATCCGCGTCAAAGGAAACACTGTCCCCACAAGCGCTTACGCGTCGCCGACCACCGGCCCGGGCGCGCAACGCGCTTTGACGCGCAGGAAACTCCACGGCTATAGTCTCGATGTCAAACGATCGTTTGGTACACTGCAGCATGGTCATACACGACCCATACTAAATACGATCCGCTGCCGCCATCCGGCAGGCCACGCGGACAAGAGGAGGATGCATCCATGGACAAACCCTGGCTCAAGAACTATCAAAGCGGCGTCGCCACCGACATCGACATGAATACGTTCCAGTCGATCTCCGAAGTGTTCGCGCGCGCGGTCGGAAAATTCAGCGACCGCCCTGCCATGGCCAATATGGGCAAGATACTCAGCTATGCAGAACTGGATGCGAACACCCGCCATTTCGCGTCCTACCTGCAGCACACGCTGAAGCTGCCGCGCGGCAGCCGCGTGGCGATCATGATGCCCAACCTGCTGCAGTACCCGATCTGCGTATTCGGCATCCTGCGTGCCGGCTACACGGTGGTGAACGTCAACCCGCTGTATACGCCGCGTGAACTCGAGCACCAGCTGCACGATGCCGATGTCGCCGCCATCGTCATCGTCGAGAACTTCGCCCATGTACTGGACCAGGTGCTGGCCCGCACGCCGCTGAAGCACGTGATCGTCACCGGCATCGGCGACATGCTCGGCTTCCCGAAGCGCGCGCTGGTCAACTTCGTCATCCGCAACGTCAAGAAGATGGTACCGCCGTACCGGCTGACCGGCCACATCCGCTTCCTCGATGCGCTGTCCATCGGCAGCCGGCAGGCGCCGGACCCGGTCGCGCTCGGCCATGACGACATCGCCTTCCTTCAGTACACCGGCGGCACCACCGGCGTGGCCAAGGGCGCAATGCTGACGCACGGCAATATCGTCGCCAACATGCTGCAGGCCGGCGCATGGGTGAAACCGGTCGTGCGCGAAGGCCAGGAAATCATCATCACTGCGCTGCCGCTGTATCACATCTTCTCGCTGACGGCGAACCTGATGGTGTTCACCGAACTGGGCGCACTGAACGTCCTGATCACCAATCCGCGCGACATTGCCGGCTTTATCAAGGACATCAAGAAGTACCCGGTCACGTCGATCACCGGCGTCAACACGCTGTTCAATGCCCTGCTGCACCATCCGGACTTCAAGACGATCGATTTCAGCACCTGGCGCATGGCGCTGGGCGGCGGGATGGCAGTGCAGCGCGCGGTTGCCGAACGCTGGAAGGAGGTCACCGGCGTGCCGCTGATCGAGGCCTACGGTCTGACTGAAACCAGCCCGGCCGCGTGCATGAACCCGCTGAACCTGTCCGAGTACAACGGCAATATCGGCCTGCCGGTCCCGTCGACCGACATCGAAATCCGCTCGCCGGATGGTCAGCCGCTGGGCTTCAACGAGCCGGGCGAGCTGTTCATCAAGGGCCCGCAGGTCATGAAGGGTTACTGGCGGCGTCCGGACGAGACCGCCAAGGTGCTCGGCGCCGACGGTTTCCTGGCCACCGGCGACATGGCCGTGATCAGCGAGGACGGTTTCATCAAGCTGGTCGACCGCAAGAAGGACATGATCCTGGTGTCCGGTTTCAACGTCTATCCGAACGAGATCGAGGATGTCGTCGCATCGATGCCGAGGGTGCTGGAAGTCGCCTGCATCGGGGTGCCGAGCGAGAAGTCCGGTGAAATCGTCAAGATTTTCGTGGTGCGCAAGGACCCGGCCCTGACCGAAAAGGACGTGCTCGACTACTGCCGCGAAAACCTGACGGCCTACAAGGTTCCGAAGCAGGTCGAGTTCCGCGACGAACTGCCGAAGACCAACGTCGGCAAGATCCTGCGCCGCGCACTGCGTGACGAGGAAACCGCTAGGGCGTAATGTACGGCCGCGACGCTTGTGGACAGTCTGCCGCCCGCGCCCCGCGCGGGCGGGACTGCTCCCAGGGCGGGCACCATCTGCCTCAGTGGCGTCGGTGCATGCCCGACTGACAGAAAATATTGTGAGCACGGCAGTCTGCCTGATTGAGCCCTGCCTCTTCCGTCCCCGCCGCCGCGGGGAAACCTCGCTGCGCTCGTCCGTTCTTCGTCGCGACGCTTGTGGACAGTCTGTCGCCCGCGCCCCGCGCGGCCGCTTTTTTATGTTGTCCGGCGTGCTATAGTCGCCGCGCCTGATTTCCCGGCACTGCCCCCGATCCCGAAGACGAAACCGATTTCAATGAGCACCCTTTACGGCATCCCCAATTGCAGCACGGTCAAAAAGGCCCGCGCCTGGCTCGACAGCCACGCGCAGCCGGTCACCTTTCATGATTTCAAGAAAGCGGGCCTGACGCGCGCGGACGTCGAGCGCTGGCTCGAACAGCAGCCGCTTTCGGTGCTGATCAACCGCAAGGGCACCACCTGGCGTGCACTGGACGAAGCGCAAAAGGCGGCCGCAGACGAGCGGGACAGTGCCATCGAACTGATGCTGGCCCGGCCGTCGCTGATCAAGCGCCCGGTACTGGAACATGGCGGCCGCGTGCTGGTCGGTTTTGACGAAACGGTTTACGCCGGGGTATTCGCCTGATGAATCCGACGCTCTCTCTTGCCTGCGACCTGATCGCGCGCGATTCGACCACGCCGGCCGATGCCGGCTGCCAGGAACTGATGATCGAGCGACTGGCCCGCGCCGGATTCACCATCGAGCGCATGCGTTTCGCCGATGTGGACAATTTCTGGGCCCGCCGCGGCAGCGACGGTCCGCTGCTGTGCTTTGCCGGCCATACCGACGTGGTGCCGACCGGCCCGCTGGACGCCTGGCATTCGGCACCGTTCACGCCGACGATCCGCGACGGCCACCTGTTCGGTCGCGGCGCCGCAGACATGAAAGCCTCGCTGGCCGCCTTCATCACCGCAATCGAGGACTTCGTTGCCGCCCATCCGGACCATCGCGGTTCGATCGCGCTGCTGATCACCTCGGACGAAGAAGGCATCGCCACCCACGGCACACGGCAGGTAGTCGAAACCCTGGCGGCACGCAATGAACGGATCGACTGGTGCGTGGTCGGCGAACCGACATCGGCGAAAACCTTTGGCGATACGGTCAAGAACGGCCGGCGCGGATCGCTGTCCGGCAAGCTGGTGGTCAAGGGCATCCAGGGCCATATCGCCTACCCGCATCTGGCGCGCAACCCGGTGCACCTGCTGGCGCCGGCACTGGCCGAACTGGCCGCCGTCAGATGGGATGACGGCAACGCCGATTTTCCGCCAACCAGCTGGCAGGTATCGAACCTGCATGCCGGTACCGGCGCGACCAACATCATTCCCGGCACCGCCGAGCTGATGTTCAATTTCCGCTTCTCGACCGAGCACAGTGCCGACAGTCTGAAGGAACGCGTGCATGCGATTCTGGACCGGCACGGTCTGGACTATGATCTGGACTGGACCCTGTCCGGCAACCCGTTCCTGGCCCGCACCGGCCGGCTGATCGAGGCGGTCAGTGCCGCCATCGAGGCCACGACCGGCCAGCGCCCGGCGCTGAACACCACCGGCGGCACGTCGGATGGCCGTTTCATCAAGGATATCTGCCCCGAAGTGATTGAATTCGGCCCGCTGAACGCCACAATCCACAAACTCAATGAATGCGTGGCGGTCGACGATGTTGCCCGCCTGTCCGAGGTCTACCGACGCACCCTGGTCGCCCTGCTGGCCGACTGAGCAGCGCCTGAAGGCGCCGGCCCTCCACTGTTTCACCACGCCTTTCGCCGCCGCGAAGGGCGAGCCCCGCTGCCGCCGTCAGCGGGGCGTCGTCATTGCACCGGGAGCCGGCGGCCCCGGTATTTCTCTTACCGTCGAACCATAATACGAACATGGAAGTCCTGAAAATATTCATTGCGCTGCTGGTGCTGGTCAACCCGCTCGGCGCCATCCCGATCTTTATCGGCCTGACGCCGAACGCGTCGCTGGACGAGCGCAACAAGATCGCCCTCACCGCCTCCAAGGCGGTGGCCATCGTCATGGTGCTGTTCGTCCTGATCGGCGACGGCATGCTGAAATTCCTCAACATCAGCGTCGGCTCGTTCCAGGTCGGCGGCGGCATCCTGATGATGCTGATCGCCATCGCCATGATGAATGCCAAGTCGGCGCCGACCAAGACCACCAAGCAGGAGCAGGAAGAGGCCGAGTTCAAGACCAATGTCGCCGTGGTCCCGCTCGCCATTCCGCTGATGACCGGCCCGGGCACGATCTCGACCATCATCATCTACGCCAGCACGGCCAAGAACTGGATGCACCTCGGCCAGCTGATGATCGCCTGCCTGCTGTGCGCCGCCACCTGCTTTGCCGCCCTGCGCGCCGCCACGCCGATCAGCCGCATGCTCGGCCAGACCGGCATCAATATCGTCAACCGGGTCATGGGCATGGTGCTGGCAGCGGTTTCGGTCGAAGTGATCGTCAACGGCCTGTACAGCCTGTTCCCGAAACTGGCCGGCTGAGCGGACAGGCAGACGCTACAATCATCCGTATCGCATAAGCAACGGATGGTTCCGCCGTGTCTCCCCTCTCCCTTTGCGTGATCGCCGGCGACGGCATTGGTCGTGAAGTCGTGCCGGCGGCCTGCCGGGTGCTGGCACGCCTGCGTCCCGATATCGGCATGATCGAGGCCGAGGCCGGCTGGGACACGTTTCAGCGCGTCGGCCAGGCCCTGCCCGACGCCACCCTGGCCACGGCGCGCGCCTGTGGCGCCGTGCTGTTCGGCGCCGTATCGTCGCCATCACACAGGGTCGACGGCTATCGCTCGCCGATCGTCGCGCTGCGCCGTGCGCTGGATACCCATGCCAATCTGCGACCGGTCAGGCCGCTGGGCGGCATCGGGCGTCCGGATGTCGATCTGCTGATCGTGCGCGAGAACACCGAAGACCTGTATATCGGCGAGGAGCGCAGCGATGGCGACACTGCCGAGGCCATCAAGCGCATTACCCGCCATGCCAGCGAGCGGGTCGGCCGCGTGGCCGCCCGGCTTGCCGCCGGGCGCGGCGGCAGACTGACCATCGTCCACAAGGCCAATATCCTGCCGCTGACCGACGGCCTGTTCCGCGACAGCGTCCGCGCCGCAGCCAGTGGCTGGCCGGCGCTGACGCTCGACGAATGCCTGGTCGACACCGCCGCGCTGCGCCTGGTCCAGCACCCGGAACACTTCGACGTGCTGGTCGCGCCGAATCTGTACGGCGACATTCTGTCCGACCTGGCCGCTGCCCATGCCGGCGGCCTCGGCCTTGCCGCATCGCTGAATCTCGGCGAACAGTGCGCCATCGCCGAACCGGTGCATGGCTCGGCCCCCGATATCGCCGGACGCGGCATCGCCAACCCCGCCGCCACCTTCGCCTCGCTGGCCCTGCTGCTGCGCCACCACTGGCGCGATGCGGACAGCGCGTCCCGGCTGGATGCCGCCATCGACCGCGTGCTGGCACAGGGAATCCGCACACCGGACCTTGGCGGCGACGCCAGCTGCGAGCAGGTGACCCGGGCCGTCTGCGACGCCGTGCTTGCCAGCCGCTGATTTGCGCAAACGAACCCGCAACGAACAAAATCGCGGGCAATAATTTGATAAAACGCAAAAAATTGCCCCGGACAGGCGCGATAATGAATCAGATTCTCTTCATATGTATTCGTTTCCGAAACGGAGCCTGCCATGAACGCGCGCGACACGATGCTCTCTCCCTCCATTGATCCCTGGACGGGTTTCGCTCCCGGCGTCTGGCAGCAGCAAGTGGACGTCCGCGACTTCATTCAGCGCAACTACACACCCTACGACGGCGACGAGCGCTTTCTGGCGCCGGCCACCGAGCGGACCCGGGCACTGTGGCAGGCACTCGGCAGCTTGCTGGCACAGGAACGCGAACGCGGCGTGCTCGATGTATCGACCGACAGGCCGGCCGGCATCACCGCTCATGCGGTGGGGTATATCGACCGCGGGCAGGAACTGATTGTCGGCCTGCAGACCGATGCGCCACTGAAACGCGCCATCATGCCGAATGGCGGCCTGCGCATGGTCGAAAGCGGGCTGAAGGCCTATGGCTTCGAGCTCGATCCGGCCATCCGCGACATCTGGACCCGCCATCGCAAGAGCCATAACCAGGGCGTGTTCGACATCTACAGCCCTGACGTGCTGGCCGCGCGCAAGTCGGCCATCATCACCGGGCTGCCGGACGCCTATGGTCGCGGCCGCATCATCGGCGATTACCGGCGCGTCGCGCTGTATGGGACAGACGTGCTGCGCGAGCACAAACAGCACGAATTCCATGCGCTGGACAACAGCGTGTTTACCGATGACGTCATGCGCCTGCGCGAGGAACTCAGCGAGCAGTGGCGCGCGCTGGACGAATTGCGGCAGATGGCCGCCAGCTATGGTTTCGATATCAGCCGCCCGGCAGCCACTGCCCGCGAAGCGGTGCAATGGACTTATTTCGCCTATCTGGCCGCCGTCAAGGAGCAGAACGGGGCCGCAATGTCGATCGGCCGCATCTCGACCTTCCTCGACATCTACCTGCAGCGTGATCTCGACGCCGGCCTGCTCGACGAAGCCGGCGCGCAGGAGCTGGTCGACGATCTGGTCATCAAGCTGCGCATAGTCCGCTTCCTGCGCACGCCGGAATACGACCAGCTGTTTTCCGGCGACCCGACCTGGGTAACCGAATGCGTCGGTGGCATCGGCGAGGATGGCCGTCCGCTGGTAACCCGCAACAGTTTCCGTTTCCTCAACACCCTGTACAACCTCGGCCCGGCGCCGGAACCGAACCTGACCGTGCTGTGGAGCGTGCAGCTGCCGCGCGGCTTCAAGGACTTCGCGGCCCGGGTGTCGATCGAAACCAGTTCGATCCAGTACGAAAACGATGACCTGATGCGGCCGAAATGGGGCGACGACTACGGTATCGCCTGCTGCGTGTCGGCCATGCGCATTGGCAAGCAGATGCAGTTCTTCGGCGCGCGCGCCAATCTGGCCAAGGCCCTGCTGTATGCAATCAACGGCGGCGTCGATGAAAAGAGTGGCGTCACCGTCGCCACCGGTTTCGAGCCGATCCGCAGCGACGTCCTCGACTACGACGAGGTAATGGCAAAGTTCGACCCGATGATGGACTGGCTGGCCGCAACCTACGTCAAGGCGCTGAACAGCATCCACTACATGCACGACAAGTACGCGTACGAACGCATCGAGATGGCGCTGCACGACCGCGACATCGTCCGCACCATGGCCTGCGGCATCGCCGGGCTGTCGGTCGCGGCCGATTCGCTGTCGGCCATCCGCCATGCCACCGTCCACGTGATCCGCAACGAGGCCGGCCTTGCCGTCGACTTCCGCATCGATGGCGACTACCCGGCCTACGGCAACAATGACGACCGTGCCGACCGCATCGCCGTGGCACTGACGGAAAGCTTCATGCGCAAGATCGCCGCGCAGCCGTATTTCTATCGCCATGCAAAACCGACCCAGTCAGTGCTGACCATCACCTCGAATGTGGTGTACGGCAAGAAGACCGGCAATACGCCGGACGGCCGCCGCGATGGCGAACCGTTTGCACCGGGCGCCAATCCGATGAACGGCCGCGACGTCAAAGGCTTTGTCGCCGCCGGCGCCTCGGTAGCCAAGATCCCGTATGACGCGGCGCTGGACGGCATCAGCTGGACCGCGTCGGCAACGCCGGACGCACTGGGTCGCAGCGATGCCGAGCGCATCCGCAATCTGGGCAACTGCCTGGACGGTTTCGCTGCCGCCGGCGGCTTCCATGTCAACGTCAACGTGTTCAGGCGCGAGACGCTGGTCGATGCCATGCAGCACCCGGAACGCTATCCGCAGCTGACCATCCGCGTGTCCGGTTATGCGGTGAATTTCATCAAGCTGACCCGCGAGCAGCAGCTGGACGTGATCAACCGGACTTTCCACGGTGCGATGTGAACGACTGTGGCTACCTGCATTCGGTAGAAAGCGGCGCGGCGGCTGACGGGCCGGGCGTCCGGCTGGTTTTCTTCCTGTCCGGCTGCCAGTTCCGCTGCCTGTACTGTCACAACCCGGATACCTGGAAGCTGCATCACGGCCGACCGGTCACGGTCGACCAGGCCATGGCCGAGGTCGAACCGCTGGCCGGCTTTCTGCGCCTGACCGGCGGCGTCACCATCTCCGGCGGCGAACCGCTGATGCAAGCGGCGTTCGCCGGCGCGCTGTTCCGGCGCTGCCGGGCGCTCGGCCTGCATACGGCACTGGATACCCAGGGTTTTCTGCATGCCGACGTCAGCGACGACTGGTTCGATCCGGTCGATCTGGTGCTGCTCGACATCAAGCACAGCGACCCGGCCCGCTACCAGGCGCTGACCGGCCAGCCGCTGCAACCGACACTGGACTTCGCCCGCCGGCTGGTCCGGCTCGGCAAGAAGATGTGGATCCGCTACGTGCTGGTGCCGGGCTGTACCGATGACGTCGCCGATGTCGAGCGGCTGGCCGACTTTGTCGCCACGCTCGGCGATGCGGTCGAGCGCGTCGACATCCTGCCGTTCCACCAGCTCGGCGCACACAAGTGGGCCGAACTCGGCCTCGACTACCGGCTGGCGGACACCTGTCCGCCGTCACCGGCGCTGCTGGCCCGCGTCCAGCGCCAGTTCGCGGACCGGGGCCTGACGGTGTATTGATTACCGGCTGCGATCTGTCTCGGCCAAGCCACAGATCGACCCTCGCCAGCCCCCTGCGCTGGCGTCGCTGCCGGCACTTGTCCCAGTCTCTACCGGGCATGCGGCACGGCGGCTGTCGGCGCCCCCTCCTCCCCGGATTGCTTCCCTTTCCCGCTGCATGCGCTCACTCATTCATTTTGTAATTTATAAGTTACAATAAGGTGTGCATGGCCATGGAACTCCATCGTTATCAATGTCCCGATGGCACCATCCCGCTGACAAACTGGCTGGACGGACTACGGGATGCACGACTAAGAGCGAAGCTGGAAATCCGTTTCCGCAGGCTAAGTACAGGGTTGCTGGGTGACATCAAGCCTGTTGGCGAAGGGGTGCTGGAACTCCGTGAGAATTGGGGTGCCGGTTACCGCGTCTACCTGGGCCGACATGGCACGCAGCTTGTCGTCCTGCTGTGTGGAGGCGACAAGCGCACCCAGGATGCAGATATCAGGCAGGCCAGAGAATACTGGCGAGACTGGAAGCAGAGGAATACATGAGTACAAAAAAGCATGTCGCTTCGGTACCTCACCATGAAGCAACACTCGCTGAACTGCGCACAGACCGCGCTTTTGCTGTCGAGTACCTGAGACTGGCACTGGAAGAACTGGATGATCCGGGCCACCGCGCGGCCGGCCTGCTGGCACTGCGCGATGTAGCGGAAGCGCATGGCGGACTGGCCGCCATTGCACAGGAAGCTGGTATTACCCGTGAGGCGCTGTACCGCGCCTTGTCGCCCAATGGCAACCCGACGCTGAAAACCCTGCTGGCTGTACTGCACGCAGTGGGAATGCGACTGTCTGTCGCGCCCGCTCCCGCGCACGACTGACATCACCCCGCCCGAAGCTGGCTATCCCGCTTTGTGGGTGAAAAGAGTGGTGTCAGGGCGGCATGAAAAAACCGCCCCCGGTTGAGACAGGAGGCGGTTTTTCGTATTGGTGCCCGAGGCCGGGGTCGAACCGGCACGACCGAAGTCGAGGGATTTTCTTGCCACTTCGGCTTTCGCCGCCAGCGCAAGCGCTGTTCGTGGTCTGGAGCACGCCTTCACCATAGCCTTGCGGCCACAGGTGCCCGCCGTCTGCTCTCTACACCTTCCCGCGAATCGGATGATCCGGGGCTTGGCTCGGCGTTGGCTCGGCTGCATGACAGCCAGGGCGTTCACCGAATTTGACGGGCGTCACCTTCGGGGTTTCCCCCGGAGGGCTCAAATTTTCAAGTCCCTTGTGTCTACCAGTTTCACCACTCGGGCTGGCAGGGGGCAGATTCTAACCGACCTGCCCATCGCCGGCAAAGACGCCGGCGTCGGGCAGATCAGCGTTCAGGCGCTCAGAAGGCCGGAACGATCGCGCCCTGGTACTTTTCCTGCAGGAATTTCTTCACGGCCGGGCTGGTCAGGGCAGCAGCCAGCTTCTTCATTGCCGGCGACTTGGCATTGTCCGGGCGGGCAACCAGGATGTTCACGTACGGCGACTGCTTGCCTTCGATCGCCAGCGCATCCTTGGTCGGGTTCAGCTTGGCGGCCAGCGCGTAGTTGGTGTTGATCAGCGCCAGATCGACCTGATCCAGCACGCGCGGCAGCGTGGCGGCTTCCAGTTCCTTGAACTTCAGGTTCTTCGGGTTGCTGGCGATGTCCTTGGGGGTGGCCAGGATGTTGCTCGGGTTCTTCAGCTTGATGACCTTGGCCTTGTCCAGCAGCAGCAGCGCGCGGCCACCATTGGTCGGGTCGTTCGGGATTGCGACCACGGCGCCGGACTTCAGGTCGGCCAGCTTCTTGATCCTGGTCGAGTAGGCGCCGAACGGTTCGACGTGCACGCCGACCACCGACACCAGATTGGTGCCCTTGCCCTTGTTGAACTCGTCCAGGTACGGCTTGTGCTGGAAGAAGTTGGCATCCAGGCGCTTCTCGGCGACCTGCACGTTCGGTTGCACGTAGTCGGTGAACACCTTGACTTCCAGATCGACGCCTTCCTTGGCCAGGACCGGCTTGACGAATTCGAGGATTTCCGCGTGCGGCACGGCGGTGGCAGCCACGGTCAGTTTGTCAGCGGCGTGAACCTGGAACGCGGCGACGGTAGCGAGTACAGCGAGCAGTTTTTTCATGACAAGCCTTTTTGGGACGAGAGAGGACACCCGGTCCCACGGACCGGGGGACAGAAAAACGGTTATTTGCGGGAGAAATGCTGGACCAGGCGGTCGCCGATCATCTGCAGCACCTGCACCATGATCAGCAGCAGGACCACGGTGACGATCATCACGTCAGTCTGGAAGCGCTGGTAGCCATTGCGCACAGCCAGATCGCCGAGGCCACCGCCGCCAACCAGGCCGGACATGGCCGAGTACGACACCAGGGTGATGGCAGTCACGATCACGCTGGCCAGAATGCCCGGCAGCGCTTCTGGCAGCAGAGCGTTGACCACGATCTGCCGGGTGGTCGCGCCCATGGCCTGCGACGCCTCGATAATGCCGCGGTCGACTTCGCGCAGCGCCGTTTCCACCAGCCGGCCGAAGAACGGCGTGGCACCGACCACCAGCGGCGGAATGACGCCGGCCACGCCGATCGAGGTGCCGGTCAGCAGCACTGTCAGCGGAATCATCGCAATCAGCAGAATCACGAACGGCAGCGAACGCAGCAGGTTGGTGATGAACGACAGCATCGAATACAGCCGCGGGCTGTCGAGCAGTTGCTGCTTGCTGGTCAGGAACAGCAGCACGCCCAGCGGCAGCCCGAACACCACGGTAAACACCAGCGACACGGCCACCATGATTGACGTGTCCTCGGTCGCCAGCCAGATATCCATCCAGTCGACATTGGTAAACAGATCGGCAAACATCGCGTTCATGCGCGCAGTTCCTCCACAATCACGCCGAATTCGGCAATCTGACGCAACGCGGCATCCTGGTCCCCCCCCGACAGCGCCAGAATCATCTGGCCATACGGGGTGTCCTTGATGCGGTCGATGCGGCCGGACAGGATGCTGAAGTCCATCCCGGTACTGCGCGCGACCTGGACCAGCACCGGGTCATAGGTGCTTTCACCACGGAAGGTCATGCGCACGATGCGGCCCGGCACCTGGGCGAAGTCGGCGTACTGTTCGTTCTCGTCGACATGCTCGGTTTCCTGCACGAAACGCCGCGTGGTCGTGTGCTGCGGGTGCAGGAACACGTCGGCGGCATTGCCGCTCTCGACCACCTGACCACGATCCAGCACCGCGACCTTGTCGCAGATGCGGCGGATCACGTCCATTTCATGCGTAATCAGCACGATGGTCAGCCCGAGTTCGCGGTTGATCTCCGCCAGCAGTTGCAGCACCGACTGGGTGGTTTCCGGGTCCAGCGCGCTGGTCGCTTCGTCACACAGCAGGATTTTCGGGTCGGTTGCCAGCGCGCGGGCGATGCCGACGCGCTGCTTCTGCCCGCCGGACAGCTGGTTCGGATACTTGTCGGCCTGTTCGCGCAGTCCGACCCGGTCGAGCAGTTCCAGGACCCGCTTGCGGATCTCGTCCCGGGACCGGGTGCCGCTGATCTTCAGCGGAAAGGCCACGTTGTCGGCCACCGTCTTTGACGACAGCAGGTTGAAATGCTGGAAGATCATGCCGACACGCTGACGCAGCCGGCGCAGTCCTGCCGCATCGAGTGCGGTCACGTCCTCGCCGTCGATAACGACCCGGCCGGCAGTCGGACGCTCCAGCAGATTGATCAGCCGGACCAGGGTGGATTTGCCCGCACCGGAACGGCCGATGATGCCGTAAATCTCCCCGTCCTCGATCGACAGCGTGGTCCGGGCTACTGCCTGGAACGTGCCGCCGTCAGGCCGGGTGTAGGTCTTTTCGACCTCGATTAGTTCAATCATGCTCACACTTTCCGTGCCGGTCCGGCACGGCCTGAAATACAAAAGCCCGCCGATGACGATCATGGCGGGCTTCAAGAACGGCTGGCACTGGGGGCGCAATAGGCACCCCTGACGCTTTAGCAGTTTTTACGCCCGCAAGCTGTGATCAAATCGGCGTAGAAGAATGCGGCTATCGTGCCGCGTCGCTTCTATATTGTCAAATTCAAATATAACAGATGTTTATAACAAAAATGTTCTTTAGAACCGGATTTACTGTGCATCAGTGCCCAAAGCTGAACGGCGAACGCACATAGAACGGATCAAGCGCATCGAAACGACGCTTGCCCTGTCGGCGCGGCACGCGCTTTTCCAGTCGGTCCATGGCCTTGTACGCAAACCAGACCCACAGCGGCATCAAGAAGAAATAACCCAAAACGATATAAGCGATAACGGTCGCCATGATTTCCTACCTCCTGCGGCGAATTATCTCAAAAATCAGTCGCTTACTCGTCCATGACAAGGACAAGGATTTATGTTTCCGCGACCTGACCCGGGTAGCGCTGGCGCTCGGGCACCGCTCCGGTACCCTGCCGCCTGCCCTTGCCCGGAGAATCCGATGATACTGCGCGCCGGCCTTTCCCTCGTCGCCATCCTCATGCTGTCTGCCTGTGCCGCTCCCCCGTCACCTCGTGCCACCCCGGTCGCCGATGAGGCACTCACCTTCGTGACCACGCCGGATTGCGCCCCCGGCACAGTCACTATCGGTTTTGCCGGCGACCGCATGCGGATGACGACGGCCTCGCGCCATTACACGCTGCACGAAACGCCCACGGCGCACGGCATGCTGTTTGTGGCCGAGGATGACCCGCACACCTCGTTCTGGAGCGAGGATGGCAGCGCGCTGGTCATGGTGCGCGGCAAGCATTATGCAACCTGCCGGATGGACAGGCCGAAGCCGTATCGTGCCAGTGGCAACGAACCGGGCTGGTTGCTGGATCTGCACTTCGACGGCCCCGGTCTGCGTTTTTCGACCGCCCGGGGAGATATCCGGGTAAAGCTGCCGACACCCGAAGCGGTGCGCAGCGGCACCCGCACCCGCTATGCCGGCCATGCCGACGGCACACCGCTGATCGTGGATATCAGCGAGCAGCGCTGCCTCGACAGCATGAGCGGCATGCCGTATCCGGACACGGTACAGGTCCGCCATGGTGACCAGCGCTTTATCGGCTGCGGCGGCGATCCGGCCTCGCTGCTGCAGGGCGGGGAATGGCTGGTCGAGGATATCGCCGGTCGCGGGCTGATCGATGCCTCACATGTCACGATCGACTTCGGCGAAGACGGCCGCCTGTCCGGCCAGGCTTCCTGCAACAGCTATGTCGGCGGTTACCAGATCGGTGGCGAAACCCTGCGCATCCCGCTGGCAATGACGACCATGATGCACTGTGCCCCGGCACTGATGCAGCAGGAAGAGCACTTCCTCAGCCTGCTGCGGCAGGTTCGCTGGTTCGAGTTCGACGCCGACGGGGCGCTGATTCTGGTCACCGAAAGCCATGAGCGCCTGATTGCCCGCCGGGCGTAGCACTGCATACCGTAGTGAGTTCAGATGGCAAGACGGGAATTGACAGCATTTATTGATAATCATTACCATTCGCGTTTTTACCATACAAAAAACTGCAAATGGCATCTTCCGGACCGTTCCCCGCCTTTACCCTGTCACCGCTGGCCCTGGGCCTGATGTTGCTGCCCTCCTTCGTCCACGCCGACAGCGACACTGTCCTGGAAACGGTCACCGTCAGCAGCGAACAGCCGCTGGCCGATCCGCGCCTGCCCGAGGTCACCACCGCCACCCGCACCCGCACACCGGCGCGCTACGTGCCGCAGGCGATCGATGCCGTCGCGGTCAAAAACCTCGATGCCTATGGCCAGACCGACCTCAGCCAGGCACTGACGGGAGTGCCGGGGGTGGACGCCAGTGGCGACACCCGTTTCGACAGCGTCTCGATCCGCGGCTTCAGCGCGGCCAACGATCTGTATCTGGACGGCTTTCGCGATGACATGCAGTACAGCCGCGACCTCGGCAATATCGAGCGGGTCGAGGTGCTGAAAGGCCCGGCCGCCGTGCTCTATGGCCGGGGCAGCAGTGGCGGCATCGTCAACCGGGTCAGCAAAAAGCCGCAGCCGGGTCTGCCGTCCAGCGTCTCGGCCCGGGTCGGCAGCGAAGGGTTGTGGCGCCTGCAGGCTGACCTCAATGGCAGCCTGTCCGATGACATCACCGTACGCCTGAACGCCGCGCAGGAAGAGTCCGACAGCTTCCGGGGTGACGCGTTGCACAGCCGCCGCCAGTTGTTTGCTCCGTCGCTGAACTGGCGCCTGACCCCGGCGCTCAACTGGCTGGTGCAATACGAGTACGGGCTGTACGACCGCACGCCGGACCGCGGGATTCCCGGCATCAACGGCCGTCCGGCCGATGTGGCGCTGGATACCGTGTACGGCAATGCGGCACGCGACTACATCCGCGATGAAACGCAGTCGCTGCGTTCGCGCCTCAGCTACGACCTGAACGAGCACTGGCAGTTGCGCCACCTGCTCGGCGTCATCAGGCTGGACAGCGATTTCGACAACACTTACCAGACCGGCGTCAGCGGCAACCGGGTCACGCGTCAGCGCTGGATCCAGGATCTGAACGCCCTGAACATCACCAGCAACTTCGAGGCCGAGGGCCAGTTCACCACAGGCCCGCTGGCCCACCAGTTGCTGGCCGGGATTGAAATCGGCAAGCAGAAGCGTGATCCGAAGCTGTACCAGAACGCCAGCCCGGTGCCGTCACTGTCGATCACCGACCCCGATACCCGATTGCAGTACAACGGGGCGATGAAAATCAACAGCGACAACCAGCACCGGGTCGATACCCGGGCACTGTACCTGCAGGACCAGTTGAGCCTCGGCCTGTGGAAGCTGCTGGCCGGGCTGCGCTACGACCGCTTCGACATCGACAGCAGCAACCAGCTGAACGGCAAATCGGAAAGCCGCTCCAGCCATTCGCTGAGCCCGCGCATCGGGCTGGTATGGACACCGCTGCGCGACCACTCGTTCTATGCGTCGTACAGCAAGACGTTCGCTCCGGCTGGCGGCGGCACCATCGGCATCACGCCGGGGGTGACAAGCAATGCACTCGATCCGGAGTACACACGCCAGTATGAGACCGGGGTAAAAAGCGACTGGCTGGACGGCAAGCTGTCGAGCACGCTGTCGCTGTACTCGCTGGAGCTGTACAACCGCCGCACCACCGACCCGAATGATCCGTCCCGGGTGGAACTGACCGGCCTGCAGCGCACGCGCGGCATGGAACTGACGCTGACCGGCCGTCTGGTCGGCGACTGGTATGCACGCGGCGGCCTTGCCCTGCAGAACCCGGAGGTCGTCCGTGCCGAGGCCAACCGCCAGGGCAAGCGCCCGGCCAATGTGTCGCGCCATAACGGCAGCCTGTTCGTCGGCTTCGCCCCCGAGAACGGCTGGTATGCCGAAACCGGCGTAACCGCCGTCGGCCAGCGCTACGCCGACACCGCCAACAGCGTGCTGCTGCCCGGCTATGGCCGCTGGGATGCGCGCGCCGGCTATCGCACCAGAAGCTGGGATGTGGAAGCCGCCGTCACCAACCTGACCGACCACCGCTATTACGCCAGCGCCACCAGCGCCGCACAGATCCAGCCCGGCGCCCCGCGCGCGTTTCTGCTGAGCAGCAACTATCGGTTCTAGTTTCTCTCTGCCAGTCGTTCAAATGCCCTCCTGCGCAAGCAGGAGGGCACATTCGCGCGTTGTCAGGATTTATCGCGAGCAGGCATTGAACCTGATAGCATTCCGGCCCCGACGGGCAATACTTTTGCGCCGGCCGCATACCCATCCATGGCGGCATCCCGCCTTGAAGAATACAGGCTCGCCGAAAACTTGAGCAGATCATGCCTGATGCTGCAAGGACTTGTCCGGCAGGCGGAAGGGATTGACCCCTTTCTCTTGCTTGCGGGCCCATACTGATGATTGACCTGCCTTCCCTGTCTCCATTCATTTCATGAAAAATGACCATTCCTGAAAAAATTGCCGTCCTTGTGCTCGGTTGCCTGGTTGCCGGTACCACCTGGGCTCTGTCGCCTGGCCAACCGGTAAGCCCGAAGCAATTTTTCCCCAGCCGCATATTGCCGGTATACGCACCGGACTCTGAGGGGTGGATCGTGACAGGCGTGGCAAGCAATGGCCTTTCTTTCGGAAAATGAGGGGCTGAAAGTACGGAGACCTATGGGGCACAAGCATTTGTATTTGAAATGCCTCCGACCCCCGACAGCGGCAGCTTCGTTGACTTCGTCAAAAAGCGCATTGCCTCAATGAATCCTCCGCCACGGTTTGTTGAAACGGCTTCTGACTACCAATATGACGAAGATCGCACTTGTCCATGCGTCAATGTTCATATCACTTTTGATGACACGGCAGCCCTTACGCCAACAGGCAGGCAAGCGCTCAAATTGCAGGTGACGTCCCGCTATTGCCGCCACCCGGTGCAGAAAAATCTGGGCTTCGGTGTTGCCTATTCCCACCGCGGAAAGACCACCGACGAGAGCATGGAAGGTGCGGCAAGAAGCTTCATAGAAGCCATCAGTGCGCCGCAGCTGGGTAGCAATTCACCTTGAGCCCACGCCTTGCCCTGCCTGGCGACCACTTCGTTCAGGCGAGCATCATGCTGATTGACTGAAGTGTGCAGGAACCGACCGTTCATGGCTTGTCCTTGCTGTTCGCAGAATCCTGCAAACAAGTGTGGGATGGCCCCCCGCATCAAGCGACTATTGAAAGTACGCAATCGAAGCGCTGCGGGCTGCTGCGAACCATTGCGAACTCAATCGAAAAGCCTGCCGGACTGCAGGCCGGCAAGCAGGTTTTCTTGCCATGCTGGTCGCCGTGAACGTGCATCAACCCAGTCAACCTTTCAGTGCCAGTTCAATTCCCGAATCCGGGAATCGAACCCGCGTCCGCACGGTAGCTCAGACGGAGGGTTCGGCGGCCGCGTCATTTTCGGCTGCGGGGTCGGTGAGCCGTCGAATCGTCAGGGTGCAGCGTTGATCAATCAAGGTATTGATTTGCTCAACAACTGGATTGCCAGCAAAACTGTGTCCAGGGTCAGACTGGAGCTTGCGCGCCGTCGCTGGCAGTAACTTTGCCAACTCCAGAATGCGCCGTTTGGCCTGTGCCCTGGTAAAACCTACGCCTTCGGCGAACTGCTCCCAGTGCCGCACCTGAACTTCGCTGAACTTGTACTTGCTGCCAATTTTCATCGCCATCTTCTGCGTCAGTGCTGGATACACCGCCGTCGAGAGTGTGTGGTAAAACGGTGCCAGAACGGGGGCTTTGCCTGAGTAAAGCAGAGAGAAATTCTTGGCATGCGCATCATGATTGCCGATCAGCGCATTGAAGATCACGTAGTCGAGCAGTCGCAGTACCTGTGGCGCACTGGGACGCGTCGCACTGCGTACCAGGTCAAAGCACTGGACCAGATCCGGACCACCTTCATTCTGGTACTTCAGTTCGGGCACCACGCCAAGTGCCTGGCAGAAGTCCTCTTGATGGAGGCGTTGTCGGTACCCCTGCATATCGATCAGTCGGTCGTAGCGTTCAACCAGCAGAAACGAGCGATCCAATACCCGGTGGACTTTTGATTTCGCTGGCTTGAGCTGCATGGCCTCTGCCAGAGCCATGCAAAATCTTTCGTTGATCACGCTGTCGTCAACGCCGTGGATGGCCGGTTTCAGGATGTGGGAGCTAGGCGTGCCGTTGAGGGGCAGCCCGATGCGCGCACCATCGAAAACCACTGGCAACTTGTCCTGGGCACCAGCCAGGGAAAGACGCAAGCCGTCTTTGCCCGCCAGCATGGGTCGACGCGGCAATTCATCCAGGATGGCAACGACTTCGTCGTCGCTCAGCCATTGAACGTCATCGCTGCGGGTTGGCACAGGCAAAGCCTGCCCCGGCTCAAGGAACGTCACGGCCCCGGCGCATTCGCCGCCGATGTGGTCCAGCAGCGCAAAGTCGTTCTGGCCAGACACCTGAAACTGCTGCGCAATCAGGCGGCGCATCTGCCCTTCGGGTAGAAGACCGGCAAAGAAGGGACGCGTTTTGCGATCATCGAACGGTGCCGCTTGCAGGGGCAGCGAGGCTGACAAGGCAACGGTGTCTTTGTGTGACAGCCAATCGGATACGTAGCAAAAGCGTAGCCGCCCATCGACCAGTGCCAACGTGCCGACACGATCGGCGAAAAGCCAGACTTCCAGCTCATGCGCCATGGTTGCCACCCTCGCGGTGATCGTTGTCCATGGATGATGGCAACCCGCTCAACTGGATCTCTCCCCCCAGGGCATCAATGACCCGCAGTACGTTCTCTAGTCGTAAGGTGGGTTTGCCTGCTTCAAGATCGACAATGAAGCGCACCCCCACCCCGGCCGCCAGAGCCAACCGGGGCTGGGTCAGCCCGAGCTGCTTGCGGGCGGCACGTAGTGCATCGCCGAGTTGTTGAGGTGATCGAATGGATGTCATGGCTTGCTCAGTTTCCCGATCGGGAAATTATTAGCCACAATCGGACTATGTGCAAGCGAAATTTCCCGATCGGGAAATTTCAGTGTGATTAGGGCATGGCCCGGTTATTTATTTCCCGATCGGGAAATAAAAGGCAGATCTCAATTCCAGATTGACACCCATACACACCCACTGTGGCGCGACTCGCCCGTCGCATGCCCGAACTGCGCCACTACATCCGCTTTGCGGAGAACAACGGCAGCAATCACCGCAAAAACTGCAGCGAACAGTTCGGCACAACATGCCGCCTGGCGCAGCGCGAAGGCAATCTGCTCTTCCGTGAACTTCGATTTTTTCATGACAAATCTCCTGCCTGGATGGGCTCAAATTTGCCAGAAATCTCTACTTCTCTCCGCTACGGTTTTTCGGGAGGAGGCCAGGCGGAGCTGCACCTTGCAGCACGATCAGACAAGAAAAAACCCCAACCAAGGGTGGCTGGGGTTTCAGAATTGGTGGGACGGCGGCAATCACAAAACGCCTCAAAAGTGCCGCCAATGCTAGGTTTCAATGATGCCTACTTTGCCAAGTACCAACAAAAATACCAACACATTCACTTCCTTGCCCAGCCTTGAGGCCATCCGTCACGCCTTCGACGGGCCGGCATAGAGCCGCTTTCTCAGGTGCCAGGTTTGTCAGCCGGCTATTCGCGCGGGCGCTGGTCGCTAGCCGGTTGTTATCAAATGTTATGGTCCGGAGTCTTGCTGTACGCGCGCGTACTGGTCGCGTAACCCCGGTGTACGGGGATTCCCTGCGTACCTGATGCGTACCGGCTACTTGGCCGGCACTGTGTGGTTGCCTCACTTCAAGTCAGCCTGCCCCGCTCAATGACTGCGGAAATTCGGTGCCTCAGTTCGGGGCGGTAGTAACCCGTGCTCGCCCAAGCCCCTCGCTTGGGTCCAGCAACTTGCACGGGGCGCTCGTGGGCACACTGGCAACAAAAGCCAGTTTTGGCTTTTGCAATGCGTGCAGGATGCCGGGTCTACAGCTTGGCTGCCAGCCCCCTGCTTGCCGACGGGCGAAACCGGGAAATCCCGGTATGGCCGTGCCGTGCGACCAAGCCCGAAGGGCACACGTCCTTTTAGGGACTCAAATAATCCTGCGCCCCCTCTCACAGCCCATTCATGGGGTTGATTTTGAAAATCAGCCATTCGGACGGGTGCGAGCGTGTTCACCGGCCGGCGGACGGCCCGCCAGCTTTAACACCGCTTTAACATCCGACTGAGCGTGAATGCGGCGCAAACCCGCGCCAGTCAAGGAAACAGGACAGGAATGGCCCTTTAACAAAATCGCCACGGGGGAAAATTTTCTGCGCGTGAGGGAACGGGCGGTCTATGGCCTGATCCCGGCCAGACTTTCGACCGCCCCCCGCCCCCATACAGGGCAGCCGGAATCGGTCAGCAGGTCATTGCCGCACCATGCCGAACGCTTGGGAGAATCCTTCCAGCGCAAGTCTCTGCCGCCCGTCTGCGCCATCAGCCCACAGTTTGGCGGCCGCCATGTCGTGCTCCATCGTGCGGGCGCTGTAGTAGGCGGTGACGGTCATTTCGATATGGCCGTCTGCTATGGCGTTCCAGACCTCTTGCCGATCCCGCACGGCAATCAGTTGCCCATCCTTCGCCATGCCGCGCAGGGTACGGGCGACGGACTGAACGCTTCCGCCGATCTCTTCGGCTATGGTGGTTGCGGTGTAAGGTGGTATCCCGTATTCCAGCCGGTCGCGTTCGGTTTGCACTTCCAGCATTTTCAGGATTGCGCGCTTTCTGGCGGTGTCCCTCATGTCTGTTTCCTTAATGTATCGCTACGCCGCGATACGGTATTGATCGTTCGTCCGGGCAGGCTGATGGCACTTCACCACACGGCTACCCTGGTCAGTCGGTCGCTCCACCAGTTCGGCGATCACCAGCCCCTTGCGATGCAAACGGACCATCGCCGCTGACAGCTCGGGCAGCTCGCGGAATCCGTCCAGGTGCGTTTGTATCTGGCTCAGGGTCAGCTCCCGGCCGGCGTCGGACAGTAGCGCCACAATCTCCCCGGCTAGCCCTCACGGCACCCTCGCCCCGGCCTTGGTCATGCAGCCTCCGATTCCGGCAGCGCTGCCACACAGCCGGCGAACTGCTGCTGAACTTCCTGTCGAGTCGCTCCCTGCGGCACGGACAGGGCGAAGGCGTCGCCATTGGCCCGCTCGATGCGCCAGCGCCGGTACTCCCACACGTCGCCCTGCGCGGCAGCTTCGGCCGCCAGCTGCCCCATGCCGCCGTCGAACTGGCGGACGGCGGCGCGTTCCTCGAACAGCTCACGGTCGGCTTCGTCCAGCGTGGCGAGGGTGATTGATTCTTTTGTCATCACTTGCAGCCTCACATATGACGGCTTTTCTCTATATGTGCACAAAACGTGGTGGAACAGGTGAAACGGTGGAACAAACCCCGCAAACCCGCCACCATGGCCGATCTAGCTGTTCCACCGCTGTGCCACCTTGTCAGCGTGTCAGGTGGAACAAGTACGAAATGGCCGGTTTTGTTCCACCTTGATTCGGTCAGGTGGAACACAGGTGGAACAGCCAAACCCGCCACAGATAAGGCTTTCAGAGAGTTGTTCCACCGTTCCACCTGTTCCACCTGTTTTTTTCGCGCGTGTACGTTTTGCTAGTCGCCGCTGTCGTCCTGCCGGCGCACGGTGGCGGTGAAGTGATAAAAGCGCCTCGGCGTCGGGTAGTCCGGCGTGCGGTGCTTGCTGGTCGCCTTGCCGTCACTGCCACGAGTCAACATGCCGGCCTTGGCTGCCACAGCAGCAGCAACCGCCCGGTCAAAGCCATTGGCAATTTCATCCACGAATACGGACGGATGCACCAGCCAGTTCAGGCTATCGACCGCGCGGCGGAAATAACCGGCGCAATCCCGCGTCATTGGCTCGCTGTCGCCGCTGGCACTGTCCCAGAGGATGAAGCGGCTATTCCCGTGCAGGGCAAACCAGCCCTCTATCTGCTCAAGAATCAACACATCTTCCCGATTGCCAATGCCGTAGCGGTCGAGCCAGTCAGCCATGCAGCCAATCACGGCAGCGCGGCCCTCTCCAGGTGCCCAGCCGGTCAGGCCGGCATCGGTTGCCAGTTCCAGCGCTTCGGCAATCACGGCAAAGCGGGCGGCCACCCGGCGTACCTGACCGCTAACAGAGGCAGGCAACACGCCCCGCAAGTCCTCAATGGCACGACGCAGGCGGCGGGTGATGGTGTCGGGCTGGCCGGCGACGTGGGCAGTAAAGGCGCGGCCGACGGTGCCGTGCTGGGCCGTGGCGGCCTGTTCCAGCGCTTCGGCCAGATCGCCCGAACTGGCGTAGCCATTGAGCGTATCGAACACCCCTAGCCCCTTGCCGGCGTCGGCCGGCAGGCTGGCCAGCCGCACTTCCTGCCCGGCATGGGTGCGGTGGCCGCCGCTGCTCATGAAAGCGGACAAGTCGATTTCCCCAGTGGACAGCACCAGCACACGCCAACGGGCTTGCTCACGGTTGCCGCCGTCCTTGGCCCCTTGCATCTTGCCGGTGCCGTTGAACAGTCGGTAAGCCGCCATGCTGACGGCGCGTGGATCGCCCTGGCCCATCTCGTCCAGCAGCATCAGACCGTCATTGCGCGCGGCAGCAGCATTGGCTAGTGCCAGCGCGGTACTGTCCCAGTTCAATACCTGGCCGCGCGGCTCACCCCATATGCTCGCACCGGCCTTGGCGCTGGTGGTCTTGCCGCAGCCGGACGGGCCGAACAAGTGAATGCCACCCGATTCCAGCTCAACCAGATGCAGCAACGGAGCGGCCAGCGCCGCGCCGATGGCCAGCATGGGCCGGGTATTACCCCGCGCCAGCTTCGCCACGCTGTCCCGCCAGCCCTCGGCCGTGCCGCACGGCTGGTAGGCGGCGGCGCTACTGGTATCGCCGTGATAGAACACGGGCGGACGGGCCTCTCCGATTACCTCCCCGGACGGCAGAATGTATGCGCCATTGCGCCAGCCGCCGCGCTCAGTAACGTGGTGCAGCGTGGTCGCCCCTTCCCGTTGCAGGTACAGCGCCAAATGTTCCAGTGCGGCGCGGCGCGGCGAATGTGCCAGCCCGCCCGCGCGCAACTGCGCCCAGCAATCCCGCTCTCCGATGCAGGCATTTGCCATGGCAATGAGGCGCGGCTCTTTGTCGATGCGGCTGATCCACTTCACCAGACGGTAAGCGTCGCCGCCGTCGTCGATGCCGCTGCCGACAATCTCCAGACGGTCGCACAGCCACAGCGGAGGCAGTTCCACCACCTCACCGCTGTCTCGGTCGGTCTTGGTGCCGACGTAGAACACACCGTCGCGGGTCACGTCAAAGCGCGGTTTAAGCGGATCGGGCGGCAGGGTTGCCGCGTCTTTGAGGGTTTGCAGGTCATTCGCGCTCATGGCACCGCCCTCCCACTGGCAAGGCGTCGATACGCTCACCACGCGCGGCAGCTTGCCGTATGTCGTCCAGGCTGGCACGCCCAATCGGCCCGATGCAGGGGCCGGCAAGACTCAGGGCAGCAACGGCATGGGCCATGACCACCTTGTCATCCAGCGACAGGGCAGCCCAGTTGGCCGCGAAGTGTGAAAACAGCACTTCGGCAATACCGTTAGCGTCGAGAGCGCCGCCGCTGTCCGCCAGCATATCCAGCACCCCATAGACGGCCGCTTCGGCTTTCCTTGCATTCGCGCTCATGTGGCGTTCCTTTTTTGTTGTTCGCCCCACACATCCAGCCAATCCACCCCCGGCAGTTCTGGCAGCAGCACCCGCACGCGCCGGCTCTCACCTCGAAGGCGTCGCGCCAGTCGCTCGGCCACCCGCTGACCGGTGCCGCTGGCATCGTGGTCGGCAAAAACCCATACGTCGGTCGCCTCAGGCGGCAGGATCACCCGCGCCAGCCCACCGGCTGATACGCACGCCCATGCCGGCAAGCCGGAACCCTGTGCGACAGCCAGCGCGGTTTCGATGCCCTCGGCCAGCGCCAGCCGGCCCGCCTCAGGTGGGTACAGCCGTGCCGCCGCGCCCTTGCTCGCTCCCTCGCGCACGGTGGCCAGCTTCTTGGCCGGCAGCAGTTCGCCGGCGAGACACTGCGTCAGCTTGTCGCTGCTGGCGCTCAGGTAGATGCGGTGCAGGCCGGCAAGCGTGCCGTCCGGGGCCGTCAGCCGCGCCAGCAGGGCCGGGAAGCGTCCCAGCTCCACCGCGCGCCCGTTGCTGTCTGGGTGCCAGTACGGCAGCGCCGGGTGATAGCGCAGCGCAGCCGGGCAAGTGTCGGCCACCGCCCCTAGCCCGCGCCTGGCCAAGTAGCGCCCGACCGGATCGGAGGGGGAGACGGAGCGGGCGGCGTCCCATAGCGCGCTCAGACGGTCGGTACGGTCGGCGCTGGCGCAGGGTGTCGGGTTGACAGCCTCGCGGTGCGGCAGCGAGGGGTGCGACAGCTCTGCGTCGCCCGCCAGCCCCAGTACGCCAGCCCCAGTACGCCGGCGACGGCCCGTAGCGCGTCGGCAAAACCGCAATCAAGCCAGTGCTCGACCAGCGCAAAGCCGTCGCCGCCTTGGCGGTCCAGTGCGCGGCAGACGAAACGGCCGGCGTCTTTGTCAATGAACTGGAAACGGTCACGCCCACCGCAGGCCGGGCAAGGCTGGTTGCCACGCTTGCCCAGCACGGCGGCTGCAATACCCAGATCAGCCAGGATCGACGGCCAGCGCCCGGACGCGGCGGCACGCACTGTGTCGACGCCCAGACGTGACTTGCCCCCCGGTGCGTAACTTCCCGGAAAATTTGCATTCATTGTGCTGCCCTCAGTTTTGAGGAATGGGATTGGAGCGGTTGCGGCTTGCCGCAATGCGTTCGTGCGCCCAGCAACGGGCTTGAGCCGCGCCAAGCGCGTCCAGCGCGTATTGCTGCATGTCGGCCAGCAGGGATGCCAAGCAGCCGACTTGCGAGAGCACCTTGTCAGTGCCCCCGATGTCATGCCCATCGTGGTGACGGATTAGGTGGCCGATGGCCTGTAATCCGGCGATGCTGTCTACCAACATCACTTCCGCCACCGATTCAGCCAGCGCGGCATCCTCCATGGTGACATTCGGCGCGTAGCAACCAGCGCTCTCAATGAACTTGTCAGACTCTTGCAGATGTTCGCGCGCGATAGCCAGCAGTTCAAAGCCGTTCTGGTCGCAGCGGATGCCCAAGGGCTTGATGGTGTTCATGCTCGCACCTCCGACACGGTGTAACCACGGTCGGCCGGGGCGATAGCAATTCGCTTGCCTTGCTGCACCAGCAGGCGCGCCACGGCGCACGCTTCGGCATGGGTCGGGACAGTGGATACAGGAACGGCGGAGAGTGGAAACAGGACGTGGACAGCGCGCAAGGCGATGCTAGGCATGGTGGCCTCCTTGTTTTTGGAAGCCTGCCACCCGTCGCCAAACGGAGGTGGCAGGCAAATAGCGGGGTTGGCGAACCGGAACAAGGGACCGGCAGACCCGAAGGTCTCCCCACTACTGCCCGCCATAAACTGGACGCACGTGCAGCGGTGTACGGACGTAAAAAAGCCGCCGGGGTGGCGGGTATCCGCCTTGTTGCTCGGGTCGCCAAACCCGGTACCGCTATTGAACGGTACGGGGGCAATGTAGCGCGATGTGAGGGAGTGAGCAAGGGTCATGCGGCCAGCCTCCCCGGTTGCGCCGGTCCGAATAGGCGGGCGAAGTCAGTTACACGGCGTTCGGCTTCACGGTAAGCAGCCTTGTGGTCGCCACCGTCAGCCAATGTATCGGCCACCGCTGCGCTCACCAGTTGGTAAGCCGTGCTGACGGCGTTCCGCATAGCCGGCGACAGGCTGGCTCGTTGGCCGGTCTCGATGCCGAACACGCGATTAATCAGCCGCTCGACGTTGGTATGGAACACCTGTTCCGGTGCCTCGCTGCCGCGCTGCTGGGCCGTCTGCGCCATGCTGCGGGCGGCATCATGGGCCAGGTGGTAGAACGGCAGGTATTGGGTCTGGCGGGCGTCCTGCTGCTTGCGCGCCTCGCCAAAGGCCCGCACTAGCCGGAACTTCACCTCGACCGCCTGTTCGGTGTTCCGCGAGAGGGTGACGGCAAAATAGGCTTGGTCCTCATTCAGCAGGGCGAAGCGCACCGGGCGGCCGCCTTTGGAGCCCGCGAGGGGTTTCTCTGTTTGAAACCGGAAAACCCCCAGCAGCCCGAGCTTGTCCCGGTAGCGCTCCAAGTTCTGTATCAGGTTGTCGTGCTGAATGCCAAGCTCATCGGCCACGATGCGCGAGTCAATACGCGGGCCGTCCTTGGCCAGCACCAGCGCCAGGCCGGTCTCATGTGTGGTCGGTGTCATGCCTGCCCCCTTCCGCTGGTCGCAATAAAGCCGGGACGCGGCCATGCGGGCACACCCAGCGAGTAGCGCGCCACATTGCGCCGCACTCGGCCCCGGAAGGTGATTTCCGGCTCGATGGTAGTGTGGATATTGAAGCCCTTGCCGCGCAGGTCGTGAATGCGCGCAGCGGCTTCGGGAATGGCGCAATCAGCGGTCAGTTCAAAACTCAATACGCCACGTCGCGCTCGCAGGATGGAGAGGACTTCGGCGCATTGGCCGGTCACGTCGGGCGGCGTCGCGGTGCTATGATTCGCGCTGGTGTTAGCGCTCGTTTTTCCGTTGGGGAAGCGGGCGTTTTTCTTTTTCATCTCCGCCCCCTTATGCCGTCTGGCCTTGTTCATCCAGCCATTGGCGCACTGCCTCTGCGCGCCAGCAGGTCACACGCTCAGAGAGCTTGACCGGGGCCGGGAAGGTACCTTCGCGTACGCGCCGCCATAGGGTTGAAGCGGAAAAGGGCAGGACTCCGGGGGTACCGGATTTGGTGTCGCCCACCAGTAACGGCAGGCGGACGTAACCAGTCTGCGGCAAGGTAATAACATAGATTTTCATCACCGTCTCCTTATGCCGCCCGACTGACCGAAATACGCGATTCGATCCAGGCATTAACCTCGGACTCGATCCAGCCGACGGCCTCCGCGCCTAGACTGATCGGCTTCGGAAAGGTGGCGTCATAGCACGGCGACTTCGGGTTGATTTTGTCGTAGATGGTAGAACGGGAAAGCCCTATGCGGGACTCCAGTTGCTTGCGGCGAAGAATAGATAGTGCGGTTTGGATTTGTGCGGCCATGCTAGTAACTCCGTAGCATTCGCCGGAACATACCGGCATGGCTCACTATTCTTTACGTTTCCAGCAGGATAGCCACCAGTGCCCGCAAAGCTACCGCTCTGCGCAGAAACCCCGCTTTACGCATGGGTTCCGCCATGCGCAGACGGGAAAAATCAAGGTAGTTTTTTCTTTTCTGCAGCGATCACTTCGGCAAGCTTCTTGTGCGACAGAGGAACCACTCGCACCAACTTATCCGCAGCCTTAGAAGCTGAAATGGTCGGGTCAATTTCCTCACGCCAGTATTTCAGGGCATCAGCGACCAAAGCGTAATTCCCAGCATGCCGCCTCCTCGCTAGTTCAGCAGCCGGATTTGTGCCGTGTTTTTTTCCGCCCCATGCAGCCTGCAGAATTCCAGCCCAGTAGCGGGCATCAGATGCATATGTCCATGCCTCATCACGCTTATTATTTTTCTCGGCTTTCATTGCCTGAACGGCATAAGCGACAATGGTACTCATCACTTGCAGCAATGCAAAAGGGGCGTTTTCTGGATCGCGTTCACCATCAAGCGACAGCCCAATTTCATCTACTGACTTGTCCCCATTTGTAGCTGGATCAATCCATGCATCCCCAAATATATTGCTGTCAAAGAATGACTCCGGGCTTTCAAACTCCCCAAAGTCAAGCCCAGGATGATCGGTCATCAGGTCGCGGCTTAGTTCAACCCAAAAATCATTAGCGCAGCTCAAAGCGGAACCAGCCTCAGTTATTGGTGTGCGCATCTCACGCGGCATACTTTCTGTAACTTCGTTCATAACACCCCTTTCACGCATCACCCTTGAATCAGATGCCGCGCCAGCCGGGCAGGGTATCCCGGTTTTCCTCTCGTCGGAGTAGGCGCGGCTAAAGGTGCCCCAAAGAGGGGGTCAGGCAGACCGTCGGAACGGGATTACCTTGCCACCCTCTTTCAGCGTACCTAGGTAATCCGCCCACGCTTGCATCATGCGGCGGCGCTCGGGCAGGTACTCGGCATAGTTGTACGTCGCTCTGATCTGGTTACGCTCTCCGTGCGCCATTTGCCGTTCTATCGCATCGCGGTTCCACCCTTGTTCGTTCAACAGCGTTGACGCCATGTGTCGGAAGCCGTGGCCGGTCATGGTGTCCTTGTCGAAGCCGAGCCGGCGCAAGGCGGCATTAACGGTGTTCTCGCTCATCGGCCGCCCGTTGGTGCGTGCGCCGGGGAACACGTAGCGGCCGCGCCCTGTCAGCGGGTGCAGCTCGCGCAGGATGGCGGCAGCCTGATCCGACAGCGGAACAATGTGCTTTTCGCGCATTTTCATCCGCTCGGCGGGAATGACCCATGTCGCCGCGTCCAGGTCGATTTCTGCCCACTCGGCTTGCCTCAGTTCGCCAGGGCGCACAAATACCAGCGGGGCCAGTTTTAGCGCACACTGCACCGGAAATGTGCCCTGATAGCCGTCGATGGCGCGCAGTAGTTCGGCCACGCCGCGCGGGTCGGTAATGGTGGCGAACGATTGCTTGATAACTGGGGCCAGCGCTCCGACCAAATCGGCGGCGGGGTTGCGTTCCGCGCGCCCGGTAGCGATGGCATAGCGGAATACTTGGCCGACGCTCTGCATGGCCCGGTGCGCGGTGTCTACGGCCCCCCTGCCCTCGATGCGGCGCAGGACGGCCAGAAGTGACGGGGCGTCAATGTTGGCGACCGGGCGGCCTCCCATCCACGGGAAAACGTCTACCTCAAAGCGGCGCATGATCCGGTCCGCGTGTCCGTCTGTCCACGTCGGCAGGTACTTGGCGTGCCACTCACGGGCGATGGCCTCAAACGAGTTTGCTGCATTGAGCGTGCCGGCCGCCTTCTGCGCCTTGCGCGCCTCTCCCGGATCAACGCCCCCGTCCAGCAACTTGCGAGCCTCGTCGCGGCGTTCGCGGACTTCTTTCAGACTGACTCCCGGGTACACTCCCAGCGCCAAGGTCTTTTGCTTGCCCCCAAAGCGGTAGGCCAGCCGCCAGTATTTGCCCACGGCGTTGACCAGCAGGAACAGCCCCGCCCCGTCCGACAGCTTGGCCGGCTTTCCATCCTCTCTAGGCTTGGCGTTACGGCAGGCTGTATCGGTTAGCGGCATGTTGATGGCTCAATGTTGGTACGACGATTTGCACATGGTCGAAATACCAGCAAAAAAACCAACAGATGGGCCGGTATGTAGGCACACATCATGGCATGTCATGACACAAACAAAAACCCCCGAAGCCAGTAGCGACGGGGGTTTTGAACTGTTGTGCCACACTGTGACACGTAGAATTGGTGGAGACGGCGGGGATCGAACCCGCGTCCGGAAGTCCTCTACGGTGAGTTCTACATACTTAGTCTGGCCATTTGGTTTTAACCGTTGTACCGCCGACCGACAGGCTGCACATTGGCGAGTCACCTTGGATTTAGTGCCGGATCAAGTGACCCGGTCCGACACGATCCCATCTAAATGACTCTACTGCCGGTTTGACCCGGCCTGCCCGATGGGCGAGACAGTGTAGAGTCTGGTGCAATTAAGCAGCCAGAGCGTAAGATTCGTCGTTTGCGACTATATAAATTCAGTGTTTAACGGGGTGACTGAGATCCCGGTATGCCCTCATCCGCTTTGCAACCCCCGTCGAAGCCATGTCGTCCCCGAAGAGTGCAGCCTGTGCGGCTTAAGTTACAGTGATTATACACGGTACTGGCGGCAAAGCGAGACCAGTTCGTCCGGCACGTCGATGGCGTGGTCTGCGCCCCATTTTTCCGGCATTTCCGCGGCATCGATATAGCCCCAGTTGACCAGCACGGTGCGCATGCCGACCGCCCTGCCCGCCTGGATGTCGCGTTCGGCATCGCCGACGTACAGGCAGCGGGTCGGCACGATGTCGATGGCGCGGGTCGCCCAGTGCATCGGCGCCGGATCGGGTTTGGCGACGCCGGCGGTATCCCCGCTGACCACCACCGCCGGCGGCACGGCAAAGCCCAGTTCGGGCACCAGCCGGTCGGTGAAGCGCGACGGCTTGTTGGTGATGATGCCCCAGGTCAGACCGGCCGCGTCGAGGTCGCAGATCATGTCGTTGATGCCGTCGAACAGCACGGTGTCGACGGCAAAGTGGGTGTCGTACAGGTCGAGGAAGCGAAGGCGCAGCCGCTCGAAATCGGCATGGTCGCGGTCGATGCCGAAGCCGAGCCGCACCAGACCGCGCGCGCCATGGCTGGCGATCGGCCGCACCGCCTCATACGGCTGGCCGGCACGCCCCTCTTCGGCCAGCAGCGCATTCAGCGCCCAGCCGAGGTCGCGCGCCGTGTCGGCCAGCGTTCCATCGAGATCGAACAGGACGGCATCAATCATGCCTGGCTCCGCTCCAGTTTTCCCAGGAACAGTTTGTACGCCGGGTTTTCGGTCTCGTCCACATACGCATAACCGAGCTCGAACAGGAAGCGGTTGAACGCCGCATGGTCGTTCGCCGCGACCTGCACGCCAACCAGTACCCGGCCGTAATCGGTACCGTGGTTGCGATAGTGGAACAGGCTGATGTTCCAGTCGGTCCGCATCGCCGACAGGAAGCGCATCAGCGCGCCCGGCCGTTCCGGGAACTCGAAGCGGAACACGCGCTCGTCTGCAGCCGGCGCATGGCCGCCGACCAGATGGCGAATATGCAGCTTGGCCAGTTCGTTGTCGGTCAGGTCCAGCGCTTCCAGTCCGCTGGCCGCCAGTTCCGACACGATGGCGGCAACGTCGCCGCGCTTTTCCACCTGGATGCCGACAAAGACGTGCGCGGTTTTCGCATCGCCATAGCGGTAGTTGAATTCGGTGATGTTGCGGCGGCCGACCAGCGAGATGAATTTCTTGAAGCTGCCCGGGGTTTCCGGAATGGTCACCGCCAGCACCGCTTCGCGCTGTTCGCCAAGCTCCGAGCGTTCGGATACATGGCGCAGGCGGTCGAAGTTCATGTTTGCGCCGCTGGCAACGGCAATCAGCGTCTGCCCGGCCAGTTGCTCACGCTCGACATAGGCCTTGAGGCCGGCCACCGACAGTGCGCCGGCCGGTTCCAGAATGCTGCGCGTTTCCTCGAACACGTCCTTGATCGCCGCGCAGATGGCGTCGGTGTCGACCAGGATCACTTCGTCGAGAAACTCGCGGCACAGGCGGAAGGTTTCCTCGCCGGCCAGCTTGACCGCCGTCCCGTCCGAGAACAGGCCGACATCCTTGAGTTCGACCCGATGACCGACGGAGATCGAGCGCGCCATGCTGTCCGAATCGAAGGTCTGCACGCCGATCACCTTGATGTCCGGACGCAGGCGCTTGATGTAACAGGCAACCCCTGCGGCCAGCCCGCCGCCGCCGATCGCCACGAACACGGCGTGGATCGGCTTGGTGCACTGACGCAGGATTTCCATGCCGATGGTGCCCTGGCCGGCGATCACGTCCGGATCATCGAACGGCGGCACATAGGTGGCGCCGGTCGATTCGGTCAGTTTGACCGCATGCAGGTAGGCGTCGGTAAACGAATCGCCATGCAGCACGACCTTGGCGCCGCGACGGGCCACGGCATCGATCTTGATGCGCGGAGTGGTTTCCGGCATGACGATGGTCGCTTCACAGCCAAGCTTCTGCGCCGACAGTGCCACGCCGGCGGCGTGGTTGCCGGCACTGGCGGTAATCACGCCGCGCGCCAGTTCTTCCGGCGTCAGCCGGGCCATCTTGTTGTATGCGCCACGAATCTTGAACGAGAACACCGGCTGCAGGTCTTCACGCTTGATCAGAATCTGGTTCTGCAGACGGCGGGACAGGTTCGGAGCCGGTTCGAGCGGCGTTTCCTCGGCGACTTCATACACTCGCGAGGTCAGGATGCGTTGCAAATAATCTGGATTTGACATGACAAGGGGGCTGGTAGCGTTACGCGGGGATGCTGAACAGATTAGCCCAAAGCGGGCGACAGGTGTTTGAAAAGCTGCACTGCACAAATCCTGCGCCAATTGGCGGCGCAAAGCCACATCGCCGGGAATCGACGCGTATAATCCGCTCGTTTTCCGACCGCCTCCCGAGTCTTCTTTTCGCAATGAAAAAACTGATTTCTGCTGCTCTGACCGCCTCCCTGCTGCTTTCCTCGACAGCAGGTTTCGCCGCCTCGGCTTCGTTTACGCCACCGCCGCCGGAGATCGCCGGCAAGGCTTATTTCCTGTACGATTTCTACAGCGGCCGCACCATTGCCCAGATGAATCCGGACCAGCGCGTATCGCCGGCATCGCTGACCAAGCTGATGACCGCCTACGTGGTGTTCAAGAACATCAAGGCCGGCCGCCTGAAACTCGACCAGACCGTTCTGCCCTCGGCCAATGCCTGGAAAACCGGGGGCTCGCGCATGTTCGTCGACCCGCGCACGCCGGTCACGATCAATGACCTGATCCACGGCATGATCATCGTCTCCGGCAACGACGCCTGCGTCGCGCTGGCCGAGACCGTTGGCGGCAGCAGCGAGGTGTTCGTGCAGATGATGAACCGCGAAGCGGCCAATCTCGGCATGCGCAGCACCCATTTCAACAACGTCGACGGCCTGCCGGACGCGAACCACTACACGTCGGTCCGTGACCTGGCGACGGTGTCGGCCGCACTGGTGCGCGATTTCCCCGAGTTCTACCCGCTGTACTCGATGAAGTCGTTCACCTACAACCACATCACCCAGCCGAACCGCAACCTGCTGCTGTACCGCGATCCGTCGGTCGACGGCATGAAGACCGGCTACACCGATGACGCCGGTTACAACCTGGTCGCATCCAGCCACCGCGACGGTCGTCGGGTGATTTCGGTTGTCGTCGGTACGGCCAGCCCGGAAGCCCGTGCGGTCGAAAGCTCGAAATTGCTGAACTACGGCTTGCAATTCTTCGATACGCCGCGACTTTATGCTGCAAACAAACCGGTCTCGACGGTCAAGGTCTACAAAGGTAGCAGTGACAGCGTGGGCATCGGCTTCCAGCACGATATCTACTCGACGGTTCCCAAGGGCACCGCCAGCCAGATCAAGGTGCAGATGACGACGACCCAGCCGCTGATCGCCCCGGTCAAGGCCGGCCAGGCGGTCGGCAAGCTGACGCTGACGCTGGATGGCAAAACCATCGCCGAGCAACCGGTCGTCGCCCTGAAGGCGGTCGACGAAGGCGGCTTCTTCTCGCGCCTGTTCGATACCATCCGCCTCTGGTTCGCCTGACCCGCGCCGGTGGCGCGTCCGCCGTGACGCGCCACTGCTCTGGAGACTGCCGTGTCTGAAAAATCGCAAGACACCCTGCTGGAATTCCCCTGCCGCTTTCCGTTGAAAGTCATGGGGGACAAACACGAGGAATTCGTTCCCGTCGTCATCGAGGAAGTACGCATTCACGCGCCCGACTTCGATGCCGAACTCGACCTGATGATGCGCGAAAGCAGCAGCGGCCGTTATCTGTCGCTGACGCTGACGGTCAACGCCACGTCGAAGGAACAGCTCGACAACCTGTATCGCTCGCTCAGCGGCCACCCGCTGGTCAAGGTCGTGCTGTAAGCTAGCGGACCGAACGGTTTTTCCCGGACCGCCCGACGGCCTTCGCCCCGCGAAGGCCGCTCGCACATGCGCTTGCAAGAGCGGCCGGTCCGCCACCTTCATTCAGCCAACTATGCAAATTCGCCACCTCGGCCTGGCCGATTACGAACCCGTCTGGCGCGACATGCAGGCGTTCACCGACGCCCGCACTGCTGACACGCCCGACGCGCTGTGGATCGTCGAACATCCACCGGTCTATACCCTCGGCCTCGCCGGCAAGCCCGAACACCTGCTGCGCCAGACCGACATCCCGCTGGTCAGGACCGACCGCGGCGGCCAGATCACCTATCATGGCCCTGGCCAGCTGGTGGTCTACCTGCTGCTGAGCGTGCAGCGGCGCGGCTACGGCATCCGCGAGATGGTGCGCCGGATCGAGGCCGCCATCATCGATACCCTGGCCGAGTATGGCGTCGACGCGCATGGCGACGAGAATGCGCCCGGCGTCTACGTCGACGCACGCAAGATCGCCTCGCTGGGCCTGCGCATCCGCAACCACGCGACCTACCACGGCCTGAGCCTCAATGTGAACATGGACCTGGCCCCGTTCGGCTGGATCAATCCGTGTGGCTACGAGGGCCTGCAGGTCACGCAGCTGGCTGAACTCCACACCCCGGCACCGACGCTCGCCGAGGTCGCCGACAAACTGATTCCGCATCTGGCCACGCGGCTGGCGCCAACAGAGGAAGAGACTGCATGAAAATCGACAATACGGCCGGCGTAAAGCACAAGGGTGAAGCCAAGACTGCGCGCATCCCGATCAAGATCGTGCCGCTGGAAGAAAAGCTGAAGAAGCCGGAATGGATTCGTGCCAAGTTGCCGACCGGCCAGCGTTTCTTCGAGATCAAGGACATCCTGCGCAGCCAGAAGCTGCACACCGTGTGCGAAGAGGCCAGCTGTCCGAATATCGGCGAATGCTTCAGCCACGGTACCGCCACCTTCATGATCATGGGCGATATCTGCACCCGCCGCTGCCCGTTCTGCGACGTCGGCCACGGCCGCCCGAGCCCGCTGGACCCGGACGAGCCCAAGCACCTGGCCGAATCGGTCGCCGCCATGAAGCTCAAGTACGTGGTCATCACCTCGGTCGACCGCGACGACCTGCGTGATGGCGGTGCCCAGCATTTCGCCGACTGCATCAGCGCAATCCGCGCCACCTCGCCGTCGACCCAGATCGAAGTACTGGTCCCCGACTTCCGTGGCCGGCTCGACCTCGCCCTCGACATCCTGACCCGCACCCCGCCGGACGTGATGAACCACAACCTGGAAACCGCGCCGCGCCTGTACAAGCAGGCCCGCCCGGGCGCCGACTACCAGCACTCGCTGGAACTGCTGAAGCAGTACAAGGCGCTGAATCCGAAAGTGGCCACCAAGTCCGGCATCATGGTCGGCCTCGGCGAAACCGATGAAGAAGTCTACGAGGTGCTGGAAGACATGCGCGCCCACGACATCGAGATGCTGACCATCGGCCAGTACCTGCAACCGTCCAACGGCCACCTGCCGGTGCTGCGCTATGTCCATCCGGACCAGTTCAAGCAGTACGAGGACCGCGCGTACGAGATCGGCTTCAAGCATGCCGCCGTCGGCGCGATGGTGCGCTCCAGCTACCATGCCGACCGTCAGGCGATGGACGCCGGGGTGGCCTGACCCGCTCCCCCTGCCGGCAACGGCATGGACAGAAAAGCCGGGAACGCAGACGATGCGTTTCCGGCTTTTTTGCGGGTGCCGGTCAGTTCCCTGGCCTTCACTGCCTGTCTTCGCTGAGCACTGCCGGCCGGCGCAGGAACGCATGGCGGCTCATGCGGCCTGTCCGTGCCGGGGTATAATCGGCGCCCGCGCCATCGGTCCGTCACGGACCGCCCCATTTACCCGCAGCCCGCCACACCCCCACCGGTTCCCATGCTCAGTTATCGCCACGCCTTTCACGCCGGCAACCACGCCGACGTGCTGAAACACACTATTGAATTGCTGCTGCTCGACTATCTGGGCCAGAAGGACAAGCCGTACTGGTATGTCGATACCCATGCCGGTGCCGGCTGCTACGCGCTCGATCAAGGCTATGCGACGCAGAATGCCGAATTCGAAAGCGGAATCGCCCGGCTGTGGGAGCGTGACGATCTGCCGGCACCGCTGGCGCGCTATGTCGACCTGGTCAGGGAGATGAATCCGGATGGCGTGCTGCGCTTCTATCCCGGCTCGCCATACGTGGCGGCACGGGCGGTACGCAATCAGGACCGGCTGCGGCTGTTCGAGCTGCACCCGGCCGACAGCCGCATGCTGGAAGAAAACTTCGCCGACAGTGGTCGCCGGGCGCAGGTCGTGGTCGGCGACGGTTTCAACGGGCTGAAGAGCGTGATGCCGCCGCAGCCGCGGCGGGCACTGACGCTGATCGACCCGCCGTACGAAGACAAGCGCGACTACCAGCGCGTGGTGCAGGCACTGGCGGACGCCCTGCAGCGCTTCCCGACCGGCACCTTCGCCATCTGGTATCCGCTGCTGCAGCGGCTGGAAGCGCGCGAGCTGCCGGCGGCGCTGAAGCGGCTGCCGGCCAGCGGCTGGCTTAATGTCACACTGAGCGTGCAGGCGCCGTCAGCGGACGGCTTCGGCATGCATGGCAGCGGCATGTTCATCCTCAATCCGCCGTGGAACCTGCCGGACACACTGGCGACGCTGATGCCGTACCTGGTCAGCGTGCTCGGCCAGGACGACCGGGCACGCTTTACGCTGGATCACCGCATCTCGTAGCCTCAGGCCGGTTTCGGTCCACGCTTCAGCCGCTCGCCCCGGCCGCGCAACCATTCCAGCACCAGCAGCATGACGGCCGACATCAGGATCAGGATGGCGGCGGCAGCGGCGATGGTCGGGCTGATGTTCTCGCGGATGCCGGCGAACATCTGCCGGGGCAGCGTCACCTGCTCCGGTCCGGCCAGGAACAGCGTGACCACCACTTCGTCGAACGAGGTGCCGAACGCGAACAGCGCGCCGGACACGATGCCGGGTGCGATCAGCGGCAGGGTGATGCGGAAGAAAGTTCGCACCGGGTCGGCGCCAAGGCTGGCACTGGCGCGCAGCAGGTTCAGATCGAAACCGCGCAGCGTCGCGGTCACGGTAATGACCACGAACGGCACCCCGAGCGCGGCATGGACCAGGATCAGCCCGGTATAGCTGTTGGCGATGCCGAGCGGGGCGAAGAACAGGTAGGTGCCGACACCGACGATGACCACCGGCACCACCATCGGCGAGATCAGGATGCTCATCAGCAGGGCCTTGCCGGGAAAGTCGCTGCGCGCCAGTCCGAGCGAGGCCAGCGTGCCGAGCACGGTGGCGATCACGGTAGCAGCCGGGCCGACGATCAGGCTGTTCTTCAGCGAGCGCATCCACTCGTCGGCAGTGAACAGCGTTTCATACCAGCGCAGCGAGAACGATTCGATCGGGTACAGCAGGAAGGTGCTGGACGAGAACGACAGCGGCACGATCACCAGCAGCGGCAGCATCAGGAACACCAGCACGCCGACACAGAATACGCGGAAGGCCCAGAACCAGGCTTTCTCCAGCGGTGTTGCATAGACAGGCAACATGACATTCACTCCTTTCGCCGGCCTCAGCCCAGGCTCAACCGGTTGGCGCCGACCAGCTTGCTGTACACCGCGTACAGCGCCATGGTCGCCAGCAGCAGCAGGCCACCCAGTGCCGCAGCCATGCCCCAGTTGATGGTGTTGTTGGTGTAGAAGGCCACGTAGTAACTGACCATCTGGTCGTTCGGGCTGCCGAGCAGCGCCGGCGTGATGTAGTAGCCGATGGAGATGATGAATGCCAGCAGGCCACCGGCGGCAATGCCCGGCAGGGTCTGCGGGAAGTACACCCGCCAGAACGCGCCGATCGGATGGCTGCCGAGCGACACGGCGGCTCGCAGATAGGTCGGCGGTATCGACTTCATCACGCTGTACACCGGCAGGATCACGAACGGCAGCAGGATGTGGACCATCGCCACGTAGACGCCAACGCGGTTGAATGCGAGTTGCAGCGGTTCATTGATGAGTCCCAGCGCCATCAGCCCGGAGTTGACCAGTCCTTCCGATTGCAGCAGCACGATCCATGCGGCGACCCGCACCAGCACCGAGGTCCAGAACGGCAGCAGCACCACGATCATCAGCAGGTTGGCCTTGCGCGTCGGCAGGTTGGCCAGCCAGTAGGCAATCGGATAGCCAAGCAGGATGCACAGCGAGGTAATCACGACGCCCATCCACAGCGTGCGGCCGAAAATGCTCAGGTAGGCGGATTCGTCGGCCGACATCCGTTCCACCTGGCCGCTGTCGCCGACGCGCATGTCCAGCGAAGCCAGCAGGTAGTACGGGGTATAGGACGAGCCGTTGCGGGCGATCGCGTGCCAGATGGCCGGATCGTTCCAGCGTTCGTCGATGTCGACGAACTGCGTTTTCAGCGGGCCGGCGGCAGGGTCCAGCGGCATATGCCGCGCAGTCCTGGTCAGCAGGGAACGCGAACCGGCAATTTCCATGTTCAGCCGCTTGGCGGCCTGGGCCACGGTCTTGTCGGCATGGGCGCGTTCCAGATCGCGCGCCAGTGCGGCAAAGGCGGTCTCGCCCGGCACCGCCTTGCCATTCCAGTCCTGCAGCGCGACCACGGTATGCGGCAGCGTGCCGACGACTTCCGGATTGTCGACCGCCCGCTTCAGCAGGCCGGCGATCGGCAGAATGAATACCGCCAGCAGGAACACCGCCAGCGGTGCGATCAGCAGCAGGGCGCGCACGGTTTTCAGCCGCTGCTGCCGTTTCAGCTGTACTGCCAGCGGCTCGCCGTCCAGCGACATCAATTGCCCTGCGGCATTGCGGGGAAGAGTCATGTCCATCGACGTCCTCGTTACGGTCTGTGGGAAACGCCGTCATGGCGAAGTGTTGCAGGCGGGCTGCCGGCCCCCGTCGCGGCGGGCGCCGGCAGCAGCCGTCTTACTTGGCGGCCCAGGCGTTGAAGCGGTCTTCCAGCTCTTCGCCGTGATCAACCCAGAACTGGACGTCCATCGCCAGCGCGCCCTTCAGGTTCTGCGGCGAGGTCGGCAGTTCGGCCGCGACCTGCGGCGGAATCAGCTTGATGGCGGCCAGATTGCTCGGGCCGTAGGCAATGTTTTCCGAATAGGTCTTCTGCTGCGCCGGCTGGCTGGCAAAGGCGATGAACTTCATCGCTTCGGCCTTGTTCGGCGAGCCCTTCGGGATGGCCCAGCTGTCCACGTCGTAGATCGAGCCGTTCCACACCACCTTCAGGTTCTTGCCTTCCTTCTGCGCGGTTTCGATGCGCCCGTTATAGGCCGAGCTCATCACCACGTCGCCGGAGGCAAGGAACTGCGGCGGCTGCGCGCCGGCTTCCCACCACTGGATGTTCGGCTTCAGCTGGGTCAGCTTCTTGAACGCGCGCTCGACGCCGGCCTTGGTGCCGAGGGTCTTGTACACATCCTGCGGCTTGACGCCGTCCGCCAGCAGCGCAAATTCCAGTGTGTACTTGGCGCCCTTGCGCAGGCCGCGCTTGCCCGGATATTTCTTCACGTCCCAGAAGTCGCTCCAGCTGGTCGGCGCGGTCTTCAGCTTGTCGGCGTTGTAGGCGATCGCCGTGCTCCACACGAAGATGCCGATGCCGCACTCGCTGACCGTGGCCGGCTTCATGTAGCCGGACTTGGCGCCGAGCTTGCTCCAGTCGAGTTTTTCGAAGATGCCTTCCTCACAGCCGCGCAGCAGTTCCGGGGTTTCGACCTCGACCACGTCCCAGGTCGGCTTGCCGGCCTCCACCATCGCCTTGACCTTGGCGACTTCGCCGTTGTAATCGACCGGAATGATCTTGCTGTTGCCGGCCTTCTCGAACGGGCGATAGAACGCCTTTTCCTGCGCCACCCGGTTTGCGCCGCCAAACGACACCACGGTCAGGTCCTTGGCCAGCACAGGGGAACCCGCCACCACGATGGCGGCGGCAACCGCCAGTTTCATGCACTTCGACATTCCATTTCTCCTCGGGATACAACTGGGTCTTGTGACAGTGTTCGGGTGACCGCGCTTGTCCCGGCGGCCGGCGGGAAAATCCCGTACTCAGGCGGCGTCGAGCGCACGCAGGTCCTCGCGCCGCCAGCCCAGCGTCAGCCGCGCGCCGTGGCGCTGCATGCTGTCGGTCAGATCGGCGATCGGCACCTTGATAAAGAAATTGGGTTGTCCCGGCACGTTGACGCGCAGGCGGACGTGGTCGCCGAGATAGATGGTTTCGGTCAGCGTGCCCTCGATGCGGTTGTCGCAGGCAGCCGCAGCCTGGTCGAGGCGGACGCGTTCGGGGCGGATCGACAGCGTGGTCGCGTCGCCGGGCGCGTTGACACAGATGGCGCGGGCGGACAGGTCCTGCCCTTCGACCCGGGCCACACAGTAGCCGTTGTCCAGCGACACCACCTGCCCGGCCAGCACATTGTTCTCGCCGATAAACTGGGCGACGAAGCTGTTGGCTGGCGTTTCGTACAGCGCGGCCGGGCTGTCGATCTGCTGGATGATGCCGTCCTTGAACACCGCAACCCGGTCGGACATGGTCAGGGCTTCGGACTGGTCGTGGGTCACGAACACCACGGTCACGCCCAGTGTCTGGTGGATATGCTTGATTTCCAGCTGCATGTGTTCGCGCAACTGCTTGTCCAGCGCACCAAGCGGTTCATCCATCAGCACCAGCTTGGGTTCGAACACCAGCGCACGGGCCAGCGCCACCCGCTGCTGCTGCCCCCCCGACAGCTGCGACGGGTAGCGATGGGCGAGTTTGCCGAGTTCGACCATACCCAGGGCCTTCTGCACCCGTTCGGCAATCTGCGCTTTGGCGACACCGCGCACGGTCAGCGGGTAGGCCACGTTGTCACCGACGCTCATGTGCGGGAACAGTGCGTAGTTCTGGAACACCATGCCGATGCCGCGCTTGTGCGGCGGCATGCGGTTCAACAGCTGACCATCGAGCCGGATCTCGCCGGCGGTCGGCGACTCGAACCCGGCCAGCATCATCAATACCGTGGTCTTGCCGGACCCCGACGGGCCAAGCAGGGTCAGAAACTCCCCGCGGCGGATGTCGAGGTCCAGGCGTTTGACTACCAGGCTGTCGCCGTCATAGCTCTTCTGCACGCCACGGAAGCTGACCAGCGTATCGGACTGCGTCTGCTGCTCCATCTGTCTCTCCTGCTTTGATCACCAGAAATACCGCTATGCGGAACACGGTTCTATTATTTGGAACAGAATATAGCCGCCTTCATCAGGACGTAAAGTATTTGCTCTAACCGTTCCAGCCGTTGATTTGTTTACTGCAGTGCAGCAAGCAGCATGCCAGCCAGGGCGAAAATCGCCCATGTCACTGATATGAAAAGAAATTATTTTATGCAGGTATTGGATTTACCGTAGACCTGTGCCCGAAAACCGGTCCCCGATAAACCCCAACGGCATCATGGATGTGCGCAGGTTTGCGCAACGGAAAGTGCCGCCACCGCCGGTATCGACGGTGGCGGCAGGGTGTCCTGACGTCGCTCAGTGCAGGCCGGCCCGGCTCAGGAAACGCACGCTGCCGACCCCTTCGACCCAGAAAGCGCCGTCGGTCATCGGCTCGGCATCTTCGAGATCGGCCACGGTAAAGCGGATGTCGCGCCCGTCGACCTTGCATGACAGTGCCACATCATCGTCATCCGGGCAGTCGTCCGACCCGCAGATGAAATCGGGAACCGCCAGCTGGTTGTTGACGACGATATAGTCCACGCCGCCCAGCATCGTGAAGATGTTCATGACGATTCTCCTCTCCCGTCCCGGTCGATAGGGTTCGTCCCCCCGGAGCCCGCTACAGCCAGCCGCGCTCGGCGAACGATGTGCAGCACGTTGTCGTGACCACCAGATGATCCACAAGCCTGATATCGACCAGCGACAGCGCCTTGCTGAGTGTTACCGTCAGATCCCGGTCCGCCCGGCTCGGTTCCGTTTCGCCGGACGGATGGTTGTGGGCCAGGATGACGCTGGCAGCGTTATGCCGCAATGCCGACTTGATCAGCTCCCGGGTGTACACGCGGACCTCGGTCAGCGTGCCACGACTCAATTCCTCGACCGCCAGCACCCGGTTCTGTGCCGACAGGTAAACGGCGACGAAGGTTTCCCGCACCGAGAAGCCGTAGCTGAGCCGCAGATAGTCGCGCACCGCGTCCGGATGACTCAGCGCATTGGCCTGTGACACCCGTTCCGCCAGGCAGCGACGGCCGATCTCGGCCGCGGCCGCCAGTTGCGCGAGCTTGGCCGGCCCGAGTCCTGGCTGTTCGAGCAGCTCGTTGACCGGGGCATGCAGCAATCCGCCCAGTGACACGAAATGCGACAGCATGTCGCGAGCGAGGTCGATCGCGCTGCGTCCCGCCGTGCCGGTCCGCAGCAGGATGGCCAGCAGCTCGGCATCGGACAGCACCCCCGCCCCCTGCAATATCAGCCTCTCACGCGGGCGCTCGCCCGGCGGCCAGTCGGTAATCGGCATTCCTTTCCCTTCGTATTAGCTGGAAAAACGCCAGGTGGCTGGAAAACCCCCGATTCATTATGCCGATGCCGGCACCCGGCGCCTAACGGTCGCCCCGGGCCCGGAGCTTGGTTACACTTGCAGTCGACTTCGCCCCGACCGGCGGAGATTTTTCCCACCTTTCCAGGCCCGATTCATGTCCCGACATTTCCTGATTGGCGTCGCCGGTGGCGTCGCTGCGTACAAGACCTGCGAACTGGTGCGCCTGCTGGTCAAGGCGGGGCACAGCGTCGAAGTCGCCATGACCGAAGCCGCCACCCACTTCGTCGGCCCGACCACGTTCCAGGCACTGAGCGGCAACCCGGTCTATCTGAATCAGTGGGACACGCGGCCGGACAACGGGATGGCGCATATCGAGCTGACCCGCCGCGCCGATGCGTTCCTGATCGCGCCGGCGACCGCCGACCTGATTGCCCGGCTTGCCCACGGTCTGTGCGACGACCTGATCAGCACGCTGGCCGCCGCGCGGACCTGTCCGCTGATCGTGGCACCGGCCATGAACCGCCAAATGTGGGACAACCCGCCAAACCAGCGCAATATCGCCCGCCTTGTCGATGACGGCGTGACCGTGTTCGGCCCCGGTTCCGGTGCCCAGGCCTGCGGCGAGGTCGGCGACGGCCGCATGCTGGAAGCCGCCGAGCTGTTCGATCTGCTGGACGGCTTTTTCGTGCCGGACAGCCTGGCCGGACGCAGGGTGCTGCTGACAGCCGGCCCGACCTACGAGGCCATCGACCCGGTGCGCGGCATCACCAATATCTCCAGCGGCAAGATGGGGTATGCGCTGGCCCGCGCCTGCCGCGATGCCGGCGCCGAGGTGACGCTGGTCAGCGGCCCGACCGCGTTGCCGTCACCAACCGGCATCACCGTCATCCCGGTGCAATCGGCGCAGCACATGCTGTCGGCAGTCGAGGCCAGCCTGCCCGGCCAGCATGTGTTCATCTCGGTCGCCGCCGTGGCCGATTACCGGGTCGCCAATACCAGCGAGCACAAGCTGAAAAAACAGGACGGTGGCCCGCCGGCGCTGATGCTGGTCGAAAACCCGGACATCCTCGCCAGCGTGGCGGCCCGGGCCGATGCGCCGTTCTGCGTCGGTTTCGCCGCCGAAAGCCAGAATCTGCTCGACTTTGCCGAGCAGAAACGCACCCGCAAGCGCGTACCGCTGCTGGTGGCCAACCTGGCACAGCAGGCGATGGGCGCCGACGACAACGAGGTCGTGCTGCTCGACGATGCCGGTCGTCATCCCCTGCCGCGCCAGAGCAAGGACGACACTGCCCGCGCCATCGTCGCCCATCTGGCGCGGGCACTGGCCTCGCGCTGAGCACCGAGCGGACGGCGGACATTGCCGACCGGTCGCCCGAGATGCCGAACTGCGGGATAATTGCCCGTTTTGCCCTCTGCAACCCGACTGGAACGCCATGCCCACCATCGACCTGAAAATCCTCGACCCGCGCCTGCAGTCCCATCTGCCGGCCTATGCCACGACCGGTTCGGCCGGTCTCGACCTGCGCGCCGCCATCGACAGTGACATGGTCATCGCCCCGGGGGAAACCCAGCTGGTGCCGACCGGCATCGCCATTCACCTGGAAGATCCCGGCTTCGCCGCCATGATCCTGCCGCGCTCGGGACTCGGTCACAAGCATGGCATCGTGCTCGGCAATCTGGTCGGCCTGATCGACTCGGACTACCAGGGCCAGATCTTTGTCTCGATCTGGAACCGCGGCCACGAAGCGTTCCGTCTTGCGCCGCTGGAACGCATCGCGCAGATGGTGGTGGTGCCGGTAGTCCAGGTCGACTTCAGGCTGGTCGACGAATTCCCGGTCAGCGAGCGCGGCAGCGGCGGCTTCGGCTCGACCGGCAAGCGCTAGGCCAGTACCGGGCGCCGGACCAGACGGCGCCACAGCGGCGGCGCCAGCAGGATGACCGCTGCCAGCCCCCACAGCGAGATCGCGATCGGCCCCGACCAGAGGATGCCGATCGCGCCATCGGAGATCGACAGGGCCCGGCGCAGGTTCTGCTCCAGCATTTCGCCCAGCACGAAGCCGAGAATCAGCGCCGACATCGGAAAATGCATCTTGCGCAGCAGGTAGCCGAATACGCCGAACAACACCATGAGCAGCAGATCGAACGTGGTGCTGTGGATCGCATAGACCCCGACCGCGCTGATCACGGCGATCAGCGGCACCAGTGCCCAGAACGGCACCGACAGCACGCGGGTGAACAGCCCGATCAGCGGAACGTTCAGCACCAGCAGGATCGCATTGGCGATAAACAGCGAGGCGATCAGCCCCCAGACAATGTCCGGCTGCTCGATGAACAGCATCGGTCCCGGCGTGATGTTGTACAGCGTCAGCGCGCCAACCATGACTGCCGTGGTGCCGGAGCCGGGCACGCCCAGGGTCAGCATCGGCACGAAGGAACCGCAGGCCGACGCATTGTTGGCCGCCTCCGGTGCGGCCACGCCACGGATGTCGCCGTTGCCGAAACGCCCACCCTTCCCGGCCAGCCGCCTGGCCGTCATGTAGGCAATGGCGCTGGCAATGGTTGCCCCGGCGCCCGGCAGCACCCCGACCACGAAACCGATCAGCGATGAGCGCAGCATGGTCGCCCAGGTCAGCGCCAGTTCGCGCAGATTGAATATCATCCGCCCGGTCTGACGGATCACGGCCTGGCCGTCCCGGGTCTGTTCCAGCATCAGCAGAATTTCGCTGACCGAGAAGAAGCCGATGATCACCACGATGAACGGGATGCCGTCCGACAGCGACAGCAGGTCGAAGGTGAAGCGGTAGGCCCCCGAGTTGGCGTCGACGCCGACCACCGCCATCATCAGGCCGATCAGCACCGCCAGCAGCGTCTTGACCGGCTTGTCGCCGACCATGCTGCCCAGGCAGGCAATGGCAAAAATCATCAGCGCAAAGTACTCGGCCGGGCCGAAGGCCAGCGCCCATTCCGCCAGCAGCGGCGCAAACAGTACCAGGCCAATGATCGCGATGTTCGAGCCAACGAACGAGGCCAGCGCCGAGATCGACAGTGCCACGCCGGCCCAGCCCCGGCGCGCCATCGGGTTGCCGTCCAGCGCGGTCATGATCGCACCGGCGTCACCGGGCACGTTCAGCAGGATCGACGAGATCCGCCCGCCGTACTCACAGCCCATGTAGACCGCCGCCAGCAGGATCAGTGCCGTCTCCGGCGGCAGCTTCAGCGCGAAGGCCAGCGGCAGCAGAATGGCAACGCCGTTGATCGGCCCGAGTCCCGGCAGCATGCCGACAATGGTGCCGATAAAGGCGCCCAGGAAACCGACCAGCAGGTTGTCGGGCCGCAAGGCAACCATGAAGCCCTGCCACAAGTGGGAAAGCGTATCCATATCCAGTCCTTATCGATCCAGAAGCCGGCCGGCCGGCAAGGTAACATCCAGCAGCCGGTCAAAGCCGTAGTACAGCCCGATGCCGGAAATGGCCCCCAGCAGCAGGCATGCCAGCCAGCCCCCGCCGAACAGACGGCCGATACCGACGATCAGCAGCGCCGACGCCAGCGGAAAGCCGAGCCATTCGAATACCGCCGCATAAGCCAGCAGCAGCAGCGCCAGCGATGACAGACGGCCCAGGGTCGCCGCGGATGGCCAGTCGGCACGGTCCCCCCGCCGGCAGGCCAGGCAGCCGGCACAGAGCGCCATCAGCACGATGACCAGCAACGGGTAGGCACGGGGGCCGATCGGCTCGTACGAGAATGCGGCTTCGATCTGCCAGCCGATCCCGGCTGCGACGGCGCACAGCGCCAGCCACACCAGGGCAAAAACACGATCACTCATGACAGCACTCCACCATCACGCCAGCGGTCGATGCTGGCGTGAGGCATGGGAAAACGGGAGGGAGCGGGATCTAGCGGACCAGGCCAAACTCGCGCGCCTGGCGCTGGTAATCGCTTACCGACTTTTTGACGAAGGCATCCAGTTCGGCGCCATCGAGAGACAGCGGGAACAGACCGCGCGACTCGCGCAAGGCGGCAAAGCCCGGTGCCGCAGCGGCCTTGCGAAACGCGCTGACCCACCAGTCGTAGTCGGCCTGGCTGACTTTCGGTCCGACGTAGAAGCCGCGGATGATCGGCCAGCTCAGTGCGTAGCCCTGCTCGCGTGCAGTCGGTATTGCCGCAAACTTGCCCGGCAGGCGCTGGTCGGCCAGCACGGCAAGGATGCGTACCCGCTTGGCATCGATCTGGGCCGCCGCCTCGCCGATATCGCCCGACACCACCTGCACATGCCCGCCCAGCAAGGCAGTGAAGGCCTCGCCGCCGCCTTCAAAGGCGACATAGCGCATCTTGCGGTAGTCGATGCCGGCCTGGCGCGCGACCAGTGCCGACTTCATCCAGTCCTGGCTGCCGATGGTGCCACCAGCACCGAACACGATCCGCTCCGGCGTGGCCCGCAGCGCCGACATCAGCGCCTTCAGCGAGCGATACGGCGAGTCGGCGCGCACCGCGATCATGCCGTAATCGGTACCGATGGACGCCACCCAGCGCACATCGTTCACGCCGTACTTGCCGTACTTGCCAAGTGCCAGGTTCAGCAGCGAGCCACTGGAGAACGCAACCACACTGTTCGGATCACTCGCGCGCTGGGCAATCACGCTGTTGTAGGCAACGGCACCAATGCCGCCAGGCATGTAGGTCACGCGCATCGGGGCGTCGATCACCTGGCCATCGAGCAATGCGCGTTGCGCCAGCTTGCAGGTCAGGTCGAAACCGCCGCCGGGTTTGGCCGGGGCGATACATTCCGGCCGGGTCGGCGCGGCCTGGGCCTGGCCACCGGCCAGTACGGCCAGCAGCAACCACAGGGATGCGATTCGGGGGGTCATGCTGAGGCTCCTGTTTCCGGGATTCCGGAGGTAATCCAGTATTGGTTTTCTAAAAAACACTATTAATTTCAGCAACTTTCAAACAAGGAACCTGCATGCTAATTGGCAAAAGCTTTCGTCAAACTTTCATCAAGACCCGCATTTACCTGTCGATGGGAAGTGGGTAAAACCGGAGTCTGGCGATGGCGAAATGCCGTCTTTCTTCCCCCCTGCGGACCCCGAATGCGCATTCTGCTGGCAGAGCCCTTTTCCCCATGCCCGGACCGGCTGGCCGGACCGCTGCGGCATGCCGGTCATGCCGTCGACGTCATCGACGATGGCGCAATTACGGACATTGCGCTGGCCAGCGAGGACTACGCGCTGGCCATTCTCGACCTCGCCCTGCCGCGCATGGATGGCCAGGCCGTACTGTCCCGTCTGCGCGCGCGAGGCCAGCGGCTGCCGGTCCTGATGCTGGTCAGCGGCGAGCAGCCCGGCGACCGGGCGCGCATGCTCGATCTTGGCGCCGACGACTGCCTGAGCCGCCCGTTTGCCCTGGACGAGTTCGGGGCGCGACTGCGCGCCCTGCTGCGCCGTGCCCATGCCGGCAATGCCAGGGTTCTGGCCTGCGGGTCGCTGACGCTGGACACCACATCGCGGTTGTTCCAGCTTGACGAGGCACCGCTGTACCTGCCCCGGCGCGAGCAGGCCGTGCTGGAAATCCTGATGCAGAAAAGCGGGCGGCCGGTCAGCAAGGACCAGCTGTTCAATCAGGTCTTCGGGCTGGACGAAGAGGCCAATGTCGAAACCATCGAGCTGTACGTGCATCGCTTGCGCAAGAAACTCGCCGACAGTGGCGCCTCGATCCTGACCCTGCGCGGCATCGGCTACCTGCTCGAACCGGCCGGGGCTTCACCGCGCTGAGCGGGGGGCTTACACTGGCCACATGACTCCGCATACCGAATCCGACCTGTATGCGCTGCTTGATACCCTGCGTATCCCGTTTCAGCGCATCGAACACCCGGCTCTCGACCGCATTGCCGACTTTGACCAAGCCGGCATCTCGCTGCCGGGCCAGGGCATCAAGAACCTGTTTCTGCGCGATCGCAAGGGCAAGCGCTATTTCCTGCTGGTGGTCGGCGCCTACAAGACTGTCGACCTCGAACGGCTTGCGGCGCAGATCGACGTCAACCGGCTCGGCTTTGCCTCCAGTGAACGGCTGGAACAGTTCCTGGGCGTCAAGCCGGGCTCGGTCACGCCGTTCGGCCTGATCAACGATGGCGAACAGGCCGTCGAGCTGCTGCTCGACGACGGACTGGACCCTGACAAGCTGGTCGGTTTCCACCCGCTGGTCAACGACTCGACCGTCTGCCTGTCCTACGCCGATTTCCTGCGTTTTATCGACCATACCGGCCATGTCCCACGCCGCGTCAGTGCCTGAGCAGCCCGTCCGGCCGGCGATCGAACAGCCGGACTTTCAGCAGCATCGACAGCAAGGCCAGTGCGGCGAACAGCCAGCCGCTCCACAGCGCGCCCTGCATGCCGTTCGCACTGATAAAGCCGCCGCCCACCGCCGAGCCGAGCATCACCCCCAGATTGGCGGCTGAAATGTACAGGCTGGTGGCAAAGGCCGGCGCCTCCGGCGCCGCGCTGGTCAGCCACACCTGGCTGACCACCAGGCCGCTGGTGTGCACGGCGCCCCACAGCAGGCAGATGACGACCATCGCCACCAGCGAGGGCGAGCCCAGGGTGAACAGGACCAGATAGGCCCCGCCCAGTGCCAGCGGATACAGCACGGCCGTTCGCACCAGGTTTCGCCCGAGCAGGCGACCGGCCAGCAGGTTGCCGGCTACGCCGCCAACGCCGAACACCACCAGCAGGACGCTGATTGCCTCGCCGCCCAGACCGGTCACGCGGGCCAGGTATTCCGCCGCATAGCTGTAGACGGAAAACATCGTCGCAAACACCAGCACGGTGGACAGGATGTTGAGCCACAGTGCGGGTTTGCGCAGGACCGCCGATGACCGCCCGGCGGCGGATCGGCTCCCCGGCGCCCCTGCCGGCAGCATCAGCAGCAGACCGGCCCCCGCCACGCCGTTGACCAGCGCACAGAACAGGAACGACGCCTCCCAGGAGAAACGCGTGCCGATCCAGGCCGCAAGCGGTACCCCCAGCACCAGCCCCATGCTGGTGCCGACAAAGGCCATGGTGGTGGCGTGGGTGGCCCGCGATGGCGGATACAGCGCCACGGCGGCGGCAAAGGCCTGCGCGAAGAATACCGGGTGCAGCAGCGCCGGCACGATGCGCAGCAGCATCAGCGTGACGAAATCCGCCGCCCAGGCCGACAGCGCACTGCACGCGGCAAACACGAACAGCGATCCCGCCAGGACCCGGCGACGGTCGAATCGCGACAGCCACAGCACCATGAACGGTCCGCACACGGCCACGATCAGTGCGAACAACGCCACCAGCCAGCCGGCCCGGGCCACCGTGATGCCAAAACGATCGACGATCAGCGGCAGGATGCCGACCACGCCGAATTCCACGGCGTACAGACCGAACAGCCCCAGCGCAATAAAGAACAGCGGGCGGGCGGCGTTCATGGCTGCTTGCCGGACGCTGCCGCGTCCCCTCCGGCATAGACCGCGTCGCGCAATTCAGTGACAAAGCGGCCGGACATGCCCTCGTACAGCGTGTTGGTGAACGCGACCACACTCAGCCCGCACTGGCGGTCGACAAACCAGGAATGACCATAGGCCCCGCCCCAGCGCCAGGTGCCGGGAGACTCCGGCGAGGCGGCCAGCAGCGGATCGCGCAGTACGGAGAAACCGAGCCCGAAGCCGAAACCCGGCGCATTGGCCAGCGCCAGCTCGCCGGTCTGGTTGCGGCCCATTTCGTCCACCTGCGCAGCAGGCAGCAAGGGCGCCCCGCCCTGGCGCAGCACTTCCAGCAGCCGCAGCAGGTTGCCGGCGCTGCCGACCATGCCGGCCCCGGCAGACGGATAGGCATCGCGGTCGACCGCTCGTGCCGGCTGGAAGCGGATGCCGGCCGTATCCTCGAAAGCAGGCACGATATCCAGCTCCCGCATGCGCCTCGGCACCGGCGTGTCGCTGACATAGGCCGCCGCCAGCCGTCCGGCGTCGACGGCATGAAAGTCGGTGTCGTCCATCCCCAGCGGGACAGTCACCAGCGCCCGTACCGCCTGTGCCAGCGGCATGGCGCAGATCCGTTCGATCAGTGCGCCAAGCACGTCGGTCGCCAGCGAATAGCCCCAGCTGCTGCCCGGCACATAAGCCAGTGGCACACCGGCCAGCCGGCGCAGGTTCTCTGCCAGCGTGATGCCGGACCGATCCATGCCGTCGGAGATGCCGGCACGGGCATATGGCCCATCGCAATCGGCTTCAAGGAAGCGATAGCCGAGACCGGCGGTATGGCTCAGCAACTGGCGTGGCGTGATTTGCGCCGGCGTGCCATCGGCCAGCCGGGGCTGAAAATCGGGCAGCCAGCAGGTGATGGGCGCATCCAGCGTCAGCCGCTGCTGTGCCACCAGCACCATCGCCGCAGCGCTGACAATCGGCTTGGACACCGAGGCCAGCCGGAACAGCGTGTCCGCAGACATCGGCCGGCCGGCCTCGCGATCGGCCAGACCGGCGGCGCGCTGATGGCGCAACTGGCCATCCTGCGCGACCAGAACCACGGCCCCGACCAGCCGCTGCTCGCGCAGGGCCTGGTCAATGACGTGATCGATGCGGGTGGACAGGCTGCCCGGCAGGGGAACAGACGGAGGGAGCATGGAGAAACCTCGGCAATGAGTGGAATGCCGATGATGAAAGCCGCCAGACTAAAGAAAAAGTAGGCTAGTGTTCCTGGATATACGGAACTTTATGTCCGCAATAAAGGGGTGAGGCATGGATAGCCTGAACGGGGTCACCGTGTTTGTGCAGGTGGCCGACACGCGCAGCTTTGTCGCGGCCGGCCGCCAGCTTGGCGTGTCGGCCTCGGCCGTAGGCAAGAGCGTGGCGCGGCTGGAGGACAAACTCGGGGTGCGCCTGTTTCATCGCAGCACGCGCAGCATCACGCTGACAGCGGAAGGCACGCTGTTCCTGGCGCGCAGCCGGCGCATTCTGGCCGAGCTGGAAGCCGCCGAACTGGAGCTGTCGCACAGCGCCGCCGCGCCGCGCGGGCGCCTGCGCGTCAGCCTGCCACTGGTCAGTTCGCTAGTGCTGCCGGTGCTGGCCGACTTCATGCATCACTATCCCGAGATCGAGCTCGACCTCGATTTCACCGACCGGATGGTGGACGTGATCGACGAAGGCTTCGATGCCGTGGTGCGAACCGGCGAGCCCACCGACTCGCGGCTGTCGTCCCGCCTGCTGGGCCACTACCGGCTGCAACTGGTCGCTTCACCGGCGTATTTTGCCCGTCACGGCCAGCCCCTGAGCCCTGCCGACCTGGTCCGCCACCGCTGCCTGCACTACCGCTTTCCGAACTCCGGCAAGCTCGAAGCCTGGCCGTTCATCGGTGGCGACGCCGTGGCGCCGGTGCTGCCGACATCCATGATCTGCAACAACATCGAGACCCGGCTGTGCTTCGCCCTGCGCGGGCTCGGCATCACTTGCCTGCCCGACTTCGCCATCCGCGAGGCGCTGGCCGACGGCAGGCTGCAAAGCGTGCTCGACGAGCATGTCGACCACAGCGGCAGCTTCCGGCTGTTGTGGCCGTCGGGCCGACAGGCATCGCCAAAGCTGCGGGTATTCATTGATTTTCTTTGCGAGCGGGTTTTCGCATAAGCCGGCATTGCACAGACAAAAACCCCCTGCCGGATACGGCAGGGGGTTTTCCGTTTCTGCAACGCAGCGGGTCGATTACGCCATCAGCTGATTGGCGATCTCGCGCATGCCGGCGGACAGCATGGCCAGATCCAGCTGACCGTAGCCCTTCAGCTCGGCCTGGGTCTGGCGCACGGCGACCAGCGCGCCGTCACGGCCGGACAGCCAGCTGGACGCGTAGTCGTCGGCACCGCATGCCGGGCACGCCAGCGCCGTGCTGGCCAGTTCGCGATGCAGACGATACAGGTCGTCGCGCAGGGCGGTACGGGCCAGCGACTGCCAGCGGTTGTCGCGCGGCAGGCGCGTCACGGCCTGGCTCAGCCAGTCGAGTTCCAGTTCGCGACCGAGCGCATAGTAGGTACGCGCAGCCACCACCAGTTCGACGCCGCTGGCGCGGGCCAGTTCGATGATGTCGAAGAACGCCGGAACGAATTCCAGCCGCGCCAGCGTCAGTGCCAGGCTTTCCGGTACGCCAGCCTCGATCCAGGCCAGCTGGCGGCTGGCAACGCGGGTGTTCAGCGTCGTCGGCACCAGGTCCGGCAAGGCGGCGAGCAGGGTCTGCGCGCCATCGTGGAACTGGGCCACCGCATCGGCCACACCGCTGTAGTTCTTGCGATTGCGCAGCAGCCAGCGGCAGGCACGCTCGATCAGCGTGCGGATCTCGACCATCAGTTCGACCTGCAGGTCGGCCGGTGCCCGGTTGTCCAGCGCCTCGATCGCACGCCACAGGCTTTCGGCACCGAAAATGTGGTCGGCAGCCCAGAACGCGCGGGCGATATCGGCCGCCGGCAGGTTGGTTTCTTCCTGCATGCGGAAGGCGAAGGTCGCCCCCATCCGGTTCACTACCCGGTTGGCCAGCTGGTTGGCGATGATTTCGCGCCGCAGGTGGTGCGACTTCATCGCTTCGCCGAAGCGCTGCTGCAGCGGGTGCGGGAAGTAGTCGACCAGCACCGGTTCGAAGTCGGCGCCATCCGGCAGGTCGCTGGCCAGCAGCGCCTTGTCGAGCGAGATCTTGCTGTAGGCGAGCAGCACGGCCACTTCCGGGCTGGTCAGCCCCTGCTTGGCCAGGCGGCGCTCGTTGATCTCGTCGTCGTTCGGCAGGAACTCGATCTGGCGCTTCAGTTCGCCGGTCTTTTCCAGATGGCCGATCATGCGCTGCTGCGCATTCAGCATGCCCAGGCTGTTGGCGCGGTTGATCGCCAGGATCTGCGTCTGCAGGTAGTTGTTGCGCAGCACCAGCTGGCCGACTTCGTCGGTCATTTCCGCCAGCAGGTCATTGCGCTGCTTCAGCGTCATGTCGCCGGCCTGGATCACCGAACCCAGCAGGATCTTGATGTTGACCTCATGGTCGGAGCAGTCGACACCCGCCGAATTGTCGATGGCGTCGGTGCAGATCAACCCGCCCTTGCGCGCGAACTCGATGCGGCCACGCTGGGTCGCGCCCAGGTTGCCGCCCTCGCCGACCACGCGCACATTCAGGTCGCAGCCGTCGACGCGCAGGCCGTCGCTGGCGCGGTCACGCGCATCGGCATGGCTTTCACTGCTGGCCTTGATGTAGGTCCCGATACCGCCGTTGTACAGCAGGTCGGCTTCCGCCTTGAGGATCTCGTGGATCAGCTCGGTCGGTGCCATGCTGGTGCGCTCGGTCTTCAGCCACGCCCTGACCTCAGGCGTCAGCTCGATCGACTTGGCGCTGCGCGGGTAGATGCCGCCGCCCTGCGAAATCAGCGCCGCGTTGTAGTCGGCCCAGCTCGAACGCGGCAGATTGAACAGCCGTGCGCGCTCGGCGAACGAGGCAGCAGCATCCGGGTTCGGGTCGAGGAACACATGGCGATGGTCGAACGCGGCGATCAGCCGGATATGTTCGGACAGCAGCATGCCGTTGCCGAACACGTCGCCGGACATGTCGCCAATACCGATGACGGTAAAGTCCTCGTTCTGGATATCGCGGCCCAGGTGGCGGAAGTGGCGCTTGACCGACTCCCATGCACCACGGGCGGTGATGCCCATCTTCTTGTGGTCGTAGCCGGCCGAGCCGCCGGACGCGAACGCGTCGTCGAGCCAGAAGCCGTATTCGGCCGACACGCCGTTGGCAATGTCGGAGAACGTTGCCGTGCCCTTGTCGGCCGCTACCACCAGGTACGGATCGTCGGCATCCAGCCGCACCACGTCGGCCGGCGGCACGACCTTGCCGGTCACCAGGTTGTCGGTAATGTCGAGCAGGCCGGAAATGAAGGTCTTGTAGCAGGCGATGCCTTCAGCCAGCCAGGCTTCGCGGTCGGTCGACGGCGGCAGCTGCTTGCAGACGAAACCGCCCTTCGAGCCCTGCGGCACGATGACCGAGTTCTTGACCATCTGCGCCTTGACCAGACCCAGCACTTCGGTACGGAAGTCTTCCATGCGGTCGGACCAGCGCAGGCCACCGCGGGCGACCTTGGAGCCGCGCAGGTGCACACCCTCGACGCGGGTGCCGTAAACCCAGATCTCGTACAGCGGCTTCGGGTCCGGCAGGAACGGGATCGCACCGGATTCGAGCTTGAACGACATGTAGGCCTTCGGCTGGCCGTCGCGGGCAGTCTGGAAGTAGTTCGAGCGGCGAATGGCGAGAATGACCGTCAGCAGACCGTTGAGGATGCGGTCCTCGTCGAGGTTGGCCACATTGGCCAGTGCATCGCGGATCTCGCCCAGCAGCCGTTCCGCCTCTTCGGCGCTGGCGCGGGCCGGATTCTGCCGTGCGTGGAACAGCGCGACCAGACGGGTGGTGATGGCCGGATAGCCAGCCACGCACTGTTCGACATACTGCTGGCTGAAGGTCAGACCGGCCTGGCGCAGGTACTTGGCCAGCGCGCGGACCAGCGCGATCTCGCGCCAGTCGAGCCCGGCAACCAGCGCCAGGCGGTTGAAACCGTCGCTTTCCAGCAGCCCGCGCGAGATGGCCATCAGCACGTTCTGCAGGTTTTCGCGGGTGGCGTCGTCTTCCAGCGCTTCGGCGGCGACGTCGAGGCCGAAATCATTCAGCCACAGGTCGATGCCGTCGGCGCGGTTGACCCGGTACGGGCGTTCGTCCTGCACCTTGACGCCGAGGTTTTCCAGGATCGGCATGCTCTGCGACAGGCTGACCGGCGAACCGAAGCGGAACACCTTCAGGTGCCAGCCGCTGCCAAGCCGCGACAGCGGGCGGTAGAGCTTGAACGCGATCGGACGCTCGCTGGTCAGCGCGTCGAGGCGGGCGATGTCGGTCACGGCATTGCGCGGTGCAAACTCATCGCGATAGGCAAGCGGGAACGCAGCCTTGTACAGGTTCTGCAGCCGGTTGCCGTCTTCCTCGCCGCGCTGCTCGATCAGTTGCTGATGCAGCTCATCGACCCAGCCGCGTGCGACACGGGCGATTTCCGCTTCGATGTCGTCGACGTCGTATTCCGGCAGCGACGCGTCCTGGATATTGACGATGTAGTGCACGCGCGCCAGGTTGGCATCGGCCACCGAGACCGAGAACTCGCACGACTTGCCGTTGAAGGCGTCGAGCAGGATTTTCTCGACCCTGACCCGCAGTTCGGTATTGAAGCTGTCGCGCGGGATGAACACCAGGCAGCTGACGTAGCGGTGGTAGATGTCGGTACGCGCGAACAGGCGGACGCGCGGGCGTTCCTGCAGGTTGACCAGGCCCTGGGCGATGGTCAGCAGTGCATCGGTCGGGATTTCGAACAGTTCGTCGCGCGGATAGGTTTCCAGCACGAAGTTCAGCGTCTTGGCCTTGTAGCTGTCATCGACGAAGTCGCACAGCCGCACCACTTCGGCAATCTTGTGCCGCAGGATCGGAATGTCCTTCGGCGACGTGTGGTAGGCGCTGGCGGTGTACAGGCCGAGAATGCGGCGTTCGCCGACCACACTGCCGTCGGCGCCGAATTTCTTCACCGCCACGTAGTCGAGGTGGGCTGCGCGGTGGATGCGCGAAATCGACTGCGACTTGTTCAGCACCAGCGCCTGCGGATCGCGGGCACGGGCCTTCATCTGTTCCGGCAGTTGCTCGAAGCTGCCGGAGAACTGCTTGCCGCCCTGGTTGCGCAGGATGCCCAGACCGCTGTCGGCGACGATGCGCAGTGCATCGTGACCATCACGTTCGACGAGGTCATAGTCGCAATAGCCCATCAGCACAAAGTGGCTGTCGGCCATCCACTCCAGGAAGGCGGCTTCTTCAGCGTCGCCGGGACGGCCGGCCAGTTCGGTCTGCAGCTCGCCCAGACGCTCGCGCATCGCCGGCTGGTCGACCACGGCGGCACGCACCGCGTCAAGTACCTGCGCCAGTTCGGCGTTCAGGCTGTCCAGCAGTGCCGCGTCGGTCACGCGGTCGATTTCGATATGGATGAACGATTCCAGCGGCAGCGTGCGGTCTTCGGTGCGGCGGATCTCGGTAATGGCGCCGGCGGCATCGCGGCCGACCGACAGCACCGGGTGGACCAGTTCGTGCAGCGCCAGGTTGTGGCGGGCCAGGAACATCGCCAGCGAGTCGATCAGGAACGGCATGTCGTCATTGACGATCTCGATCACCGAGTGGGTCGACTGCCAGCCGTGGCGTTCAAGCTCCGGGTTGTAGATGCGCGCCTTGTGCGTGCCGGGCTGGCGAACGCGGGCGAATTCGATATGCGCCATCGCCGCGCCGAACAGATCCTGCGCGGACGAGCGCTTCAGATCGGCAGCTTCGGCTTCCTCGTAGTACGCGTGGAATACCGTCGCCATGCGTTTGGCCTGCTCTGCGGACAGCGACTGACGGGCTACGTCGTCGATTGCCGCAATCAACTGGGCCAACTCGGTCTTGTTATTGAGAGACATGATCTCCTCTTGAACGCCTTAGCGTTGTGTTGAAGGCTGCTGAGAGCGTCTTATGACCCCGCACACGGACCGTGACCGGCCGGCGGATGCGGGGACATGACACGCCCTGACATCGGACGTACAACCTGTGGATTCTAATCGTCAGTTGCGGCAACTCATTTCGGTTTTGCGACGCTGCATTACAGCCGGAGCGCAGGATTGTCCGACAAAAACCGGCGGAAAGCGACGCTGACGAAAACGCCAGTTTCGCCCTGGCGACACACATTTACAGCGCAAAAACACAAGAAAACACGAAACTTCGTCAATTATCGCGATCCAGGCAATGATTAACCAACAAACAGACCGGAAAACAGTTTTTTCACCTGCCGCGACCTTTTTGCGCCGAACTTCCCGCCCGGATCCACTTTTCATTGTGAGGGTAAAATCCTCATGACACTATCCGCTGGCCGCTTCCGTCAGCATGGCGGGGCAGGACCGGAGCCGGCAGCGCATGCGACAAGACATGCCGGACCGGGACAAGACAAGAGAGACAGAGATGAAGACACTCACCGCAGCCCTCGCCACCGCCGTGATGCTGGCCACCACCGCGGCCGGCGCCGAGACCCTCCGCTTCGGCATCGACGCCAATTATCCCCCTTTCGCCAAGCAGGGCGCGGACGGCAAGCTGCAAGGCTTCGATGTGGACATCTCCTATGCGCTGTGCACGGCCATGAAGGTCCAGTGCCAGATCGTGCCGCAGGACTGGGACGGTCTGATCCCGGCACTGAACGCCAACAAGTTCGATGCCATCCTGTCGTCGATGCAGATTACCGATGAGCGGCGGAAGGCGGTCGACTTCAGCCACAAGTACTACAGCACCCCGGCACGCATGGTTGCCCGCATCGGTACCAAAGTCGACCAGAATGCATTCCGGGGCAAGAAGATCGGCACGCTGCGCGCCTCGACGCAGGAAAAATTCGCACGCGACTACTGGGGCAAGGCCGGGGCGACGGTGGTGTCGTACGGCAAGGCGCCTGAAGCCTTCCTCGACCTGACTGCCGGCCGCATCGACGGCGTGTTCGTCGACAGCGTGGTCGGCGAGACCGACTTCCTCAAACGGCCGCAAGCAAAGAACTTCGCCTTCGTCGGTCCGTCGTACAACGATCCCAGGTACTTCGGCGACGGCGCCGGCATCGCCGTGAAGAAAGGCAACACCGTACTGGTGCAGCGCCTGAACAAGGCCATTGACCAGATCCGCGCCGATGGTACCTACAGGAAAATCCAGGACCGCTACTTCAACTTCGACGTATACGGCAAGTAAGCCGCGCCGACACCGGAGAGCCACGCATGGAATCCAGACGACACCCGCTGACCAGTCCCAGCCTCGGCACCCGCCGCGAGCTGACCAGCCTGCATTTCGGCGCCCCCGGCGCCGGGGGCAAGGTTTATATCCAGGCTTCGCTGCACGCCGACGAACTGCCCGGCATGCTGACCGCCTGGCACCTGCGCCAGCGGCTGACCGCGCTGGAGGCGGAAGGCCGCCTGCGCGGTGAAGTGACGCTGGTGCCGATGGCCAATCCGGTCGGCCTCGACCAGACCCTGCTCGGGGTACAGATCGGCCGCTTTGAACTCGGCTCCGGCCAGAACTTCAACCGCTACTATCCGGATCTCGCCGACGTGGTCCATGACGCCGTCGCCGGCCGGCTCGGCGCCGATGCCGGCGCCAACGTGCGGCGGGTGCGGGAAGCGCTGGCCGCGGCCCTGGCGCGGATCGCGCCGCAGAACGAGCTGGACAGCCTGCGGCTGACGCTGATGCAGCTGGCAGCCGATGCCGACGTGGTGCTCGACCTGCACTGCGATTTCAACGCCGGCCTGCATCTGTACACGCTGACACCGATGTGGCCGGACTGCGAGCCGCTGGCCCGCTATCTGGGCTCGTGCGCACAGTTGCTGGCAACCGAGTCCGGCGACTCGCCATTCGACGAAGCCTGCTCCGGCTTCTGGCTGAAGCTGCAGACACGGGTCGCCGCCCGGACACCAGCCACGCCAATACCGCTGTCCTGCCTTGCGGTTACCGTCGAGCTGCGCGGCCAGGACTACGTCGACCACGCACTGGCCGCGCAGGACGCCGACGCCATCATCGCCTTCCTGACCCATCGCGGTCTGGTGGCCGGCACGCCGCCGCCGCTGCCGGCGCTGCGCCATCCGGCCACGCCGCTGGCCGGCTCGGAGCCCCTGCTCGCCCCGCATCCCGGCGTGATCGCCTTTCATCGTGCGGCCGGCGAGACCGTCGCCGCCGGTGACGCGGTGGCCGACATCATCGATCCGCTGGAAGGCCGGGTCAGCACGCTGACCGCGCCGCGTGCCGGCATGCTGTACGTTCGCGAGCTGCGGCATTACGCCACCACCGGCATGTGGGTCGCCAAGATTGCGACCGCGGAAGCCTTCAGAACCGGCAAGTTGCTGAGCGCATGACCACCCCCGGTCAGGGGGCCGGCGCAGGCGGGCGCAGGCGCTGCGATGCACAACCGGATGTGCCGGCATGACGTCGCGTTTCGGGTTACACTCCGCACATTCCCGTCCCGTCCCGGCGTGCGCTCCACCCGGGGCGTGTGCCTCCTGCGCGTTGGCAACGCCTGGTGGCGAAGTTTTACCCGGCCCGGCCGATAAATCATGACGGGGCAATAGCCCGTACGACTTCGCCTCCCCGCCCTCGCCACCGCGAAGGCCCCGCCGACCACTGGCGGGAAGGGGTTGTCAGCAACCTCACGCATTGAACTCTCTGTGCCGACACCGCTCCGCAAACGCCCTTCCGCCCACGACAGCATCGCACCGCCGACCCGGCGCTACGGTTTCCTGTTATTGCCGCAGTTCTCGCTGTCCAGCTATGCGCTGGCACTCGATGTGCTCGACTGCGCCAATGACCGGGCCAAGCGCCCGTTGTTCGAGATGCTGACCCTGTCGCTCGATGGCAACCGGGTACGCGCAGCGAACGGCGTGCAGATGGCCGTCGACCTGACACCGAAGACCGCGCCGAAGCTGGACGGGATTTTCCTGTTCTCCGACGACCTGTCCGTCGATGTCGACATCGACGCGCTGTCGCAGGCGCTGTCGCCGTTCGCCCACGAACCGCTGCTGCTGGCCGGCATCGAGACCGGTGCCTACTGGATGGCGCGCGCCGGGCTGCTGAGCGGCTACCGGGCCACGATCCACTGGCAGGAAATGGCCCGCTTCTCCGAAGCGTTCGACGATGTGATCGTCAGCTCGAACCTGTTCGAGATCGACCGTGGCCGCGCTACCTGCGCCGGTGGTGCCGCGACGCTGGATTTCATGCTGGCGCTGATCAGCCAGCAGCATGGCAACGAGTTCGCCGCCGAGTTGTCCGAGCTGTTCAGCCTGGAACGCATCCGTCCCGGCAATGAACGCCAGCGCATTCCGCTGGCTACCCGCATCGGCGGCAGCCAGCCGAAACTGACCGAAGCCGTCAGCCTGATGGAAGCCAACATCGAGGAGCCGCTGTCAACCGATGACATCGCCTTCTATGTCGGCGTGTCGCGCCGCCAGCTCGAGCGGCTGTTCAAGCAGTATCTGAATACCGTGCCGTCGCGCTACTACCTTGAGCTGCGGCTGAACCGCGCCCGCCAGTCGCTGCAGCAAACCAGCAAGTCGATCGTGCAGATCGGCCTGTCGTGCGGCTTCTCCAGCGGCCCGCATTTCTCCAGCACCTACCGCAACCATTTCGGCATCACGCCGCGCGAGGAACGCGCGCAGCGCGCACTGCCGGGCCGGCACGCCGCCGAAGCCTGATTCGCATGCCCCCGAGATTGAAAAAAGCGCCCCGGGGCGCTTTTTTCAATCCATGACCGGCCTATTGCAGCAGATCGCCACCGACGCCCAGCAAGCGCGTCGCGGTGCCTCTGGTCATCTGCTTGCCGACCACCTTGTCATCCATGAACTGGACCAGCACGGCAGTATCGCCTTCGCGCCACATTGCCCCGCCGCCGTCGACGCCCATGAACTGGCCGCCGACCATCTGCGACGGCTCGCCGATGATTGCCGCCACCTCGCCACGGCTCATGCCGTCACGGATCTGGTCATAGTTGGCGCTGGTCAGCCGGGTGGTGCCGCAACCGGCCAGCAGCGCCACCAGCAGCACGACGGCAATGACAATGGCCGCAAGTGCGTAGTAGCGGGCCCGGTTGTTGCCGGGTTTGTCGCAGCAGGAAGGCATCGGGGGCTCCTTTTCCGGATGACGGGGGCGGCTGCCGATTATCCGCCCCGCCCGCTCAGTAATCCAGACCGAGGTACATGTAGCCGGTCAGCTGCCCCCCATCGGCATAGCCAAGGCCGATAAAGAACGGCCCCAGCAGGCTGTCGGCGACGGCAAACACCGAACCGGCCGGAATCCAGCGGTTGCGCTGGGTCAGCCCGTCCGGCGTGCCCCACACCCGTCCCGCTTCCAGCGACGCCCCCAGATACAGGCCGGTGCCGATCGCCGAGGGCAGCGTCGCCACCCGCCGGTAGCCCATCAGCCGCAGCAGCGCGGTACGGTCGCCAACCAGTTGCTCGTTCTTGTAACCGGACAGATTGAGAAAGCCCCCCAGCGAGAATGCATCGTCGCTCTTCAGGTCCTGCAGGTCGGAAATCGAACTGCCCTTCAGCGTGGCGCGGAACACGGTGTCCTTGTCCCACAGGAACGCCTTGTCCAGCCGCAGCTGCGCCGAATGCGAGGCCTCGCTCGCGCCCAGCGCCGGCACGCCCTTGTACGCGGATGCTGCCACCAGGAAGCCGTCGCGTGGCAGGCGCGGATTGTCGAACTGGTCGATCACCGCACTGGCGGTCAGGCCGCCGATCCGCTGCCGGGTCCGGTCGATGAAATTCGGGTCGCCAATGTCGCGCTCGACCCGGTCGTAGCCGGACACCACGCCCAGACGGACTTCGCCGTAGTTGCCGAGCGAGCGGCCGTACTCGACCGTGGCCCGCGCCGCTGCCAGGCGGAACTGGGCAGACTTGTCTCCGTTGGCGGTGTACAGCGTATACGGCCGATCGTGATAACCGATGCTGGCCGCCACGAAGTTGTTCGAATCGGCGGCAAACGGCTGGTAGAACTCCGTGCGCAAGCCATTGTCCTTGCCGAGCACGATGCTGTTGCGCCACTCGCCCCCCGCCTCGTTCACCCAGCGCCGGGTATGGCCAAAATACAGGTTGAAGGTCGAATCGCCTTCGGTTTCCCCGGCCAGTCCCATGCCGAAGCGCAGCACGTTCGGTGCAATGGCACGGTCCTCGGCCCGGACGTCCAGCGTGGTCGAGCCATCCTGGTCCTCGATCAGGCTGTAGTTCAGCCGCTCGTAGTCGCCTGTCGCATAACGCGCGCGCAGGGTGTGATGAAAGGCTTCGGTATCCAGCGGTTTGCCAACCAGCGGTTCGACATCGGCCGCCAGCAGGGTCGGATTGGCGATCCGGGTTTTCTGCACCTTGACGTGGTCGACAATCACCGGAGTCAGTGGCACGTCCCGATGGCGCTGCCAGGCCGAATACTCGTCCTCGCCGACCGACAGCCAGGCCAGATCGGCACGGCGCCGGGCAATGGCCTGCTGACCGAGTTCGGCCAGTTCGCGACTGGCGCTGAAGTCGGCGCTGGTGTACTGGCCGAGATCGGGCCGGATGACGATATCGCGTGCATCGAGCAGTTTCATCTGCTGCGCCACATTCTGCTGCACGCCGATATTGGTACTCTGGGCAATGACGTCGAAGACGGTGCGGATCTGATCCTTCTTCAGCGCGCGGGTACCGACATCGACCACGATCAGGATGTCGGCACACTGGTTCTTCAGGTTCTCGATCGGCAGCTGGCGCGCCAGACCGCCGTCGACCAGCAGGGTGTCCTTGTAGTCGACCGGCTCGAACAGTCCCGGCACCGCCATGCTTGCCCGCAGCGCGGTCGCCAGATCGCCACTGTTGAAGGTGACCGGCTGGCCGGTGATCAGGTCGGTCGCCATGGCCTGGAACGGAATCGGCAGCTTGCCGAAGTCCGGCACCCGCGCATCGCGCGCCAGCGAGCGGATGAACAGGTCGATTTCCTGCGAGTTGATCGCGCCACGCGGCAACCGCAACTGACCGTCGCTGAAACCGAAGCGCATGTTGAAATAGTTGACGAAGTCGTCTCGCTTGGCGCTGAACGGCACGTCGGCCCGATTCGGGCTGCCGGCCAGCATGCCGTCCCAGTCGGCATCGGCGAACGCTTTCTTCAGGGCCTCGATCGGCTGGCCGCTGGCATAGAAGCCGCCGATCAGCGCACCGGCCGACGCGCCGGAAATACAGTCGACAGGGATGCGCATCCGTTCCAGCTCGGCAATCACGCCGAGGTGGGCGAAGCCGCGCGCGCCGCCGCCGCCGAGCACCAGCCCGACCCGGGGCCGGGGCGGCGCGGGACGGCTGTCGGCCCCCGTCGCCGGCGGCGCATCGTCAGCCATGGCGGGCGCGGCAAGCCCCCAGCCGCCCACGACCATCAGAAGCGAAACGAAGAAACAGCAGAAACGCGTAGGCAAGGGCATGCAGAACCAGTAAGGGTGGATACGACCGCGGTGGGCCATGACATGCCGATCCGGCATGCGTCAGGTCGGCATTATATTGAACGGGAGCGGATTTTCCCGCCCCGCGTCAGTCGCATCGGCGTCGATGCTGCCGCTGGCAGGTTACAATCCGCTGTCCGCCTCCCGACTCCAGATACCCCGCATGTTCCCGAAACTCGTATTGGCATCGAACAATGCCGGCAAGCTCAAAGAATTTTCCGCCCTGCTCGCACCGCTCGGCATCGGTGAAGTGATCCCGCAAGGACAGCTTGATGTTCCCGAAACCGACGAGCCGTTTTCCACCTTCCTGGAAAACGCGCTGCGCAAGGCCCGCCACGCCAGCCGGCTGACCGGCCTGCCGGCACTGGCAGACGATTCCGGCCTGTGTGTCGATGCACTCGGCGGCCAGCCCGGCGTGCTGTCGGCCCGCTATGCCGGCGAACCGAAATCCGATGCGCGCAACAACCAGAAACTGCTCGACGAGCTGGGGGATCGCACCGATCGCGCCGGTCACTACTACTGCGTACTGGTGCTGGTCCGCCATGCCGACGACCCGCAGCCCATCGTCGCCGATGCGCTGTGGCGTGGCGAGATCCTCCGTGCGGCGCGCGGCGATGGCGGTTTCGGCTACGATCCGCTGTTCTGGCTGGCCGGGCATGACTGCTCGGTGGCCGAGCTCGATCCGGTGATCAAGAACCGTGACAGCCATCGCGGCCAGGCACTCGCGGCGCTGGTGAGCAAGCTCGGGGCTGTTGCCCGGTGAGCACGACCCTGGCCCTGCCCGGCGCCTCGGGCTGGCGGCTGGATGCACCGCCGCCGCTGTCGCTGTACGTCCATATCCCGTGGTGTATCCGCAAGTGCCCGTACTGCGATTTCAACTCGCATCAGGTCCGGGATGACCTGGACGAGACGCGCTATGTCGATGCGCTGCTGGCCGATCTCGATTGCGCGCTGCCGCTGGTCTGGGGACGCCCGCTGCGGACCATTTTCATCGGCGGCGGCACGCCGAGCCTGTTCTCCGCCGAGGCCATCGACCGGCTGCTGTCCGGCGTGCGGGCGCGGCTGCGACTCGACCCCGATGCCGAGATCACGCTGGAAGCCAACCCGGGCACGGCCGAAGCCGGCCGTTTCCGCGACTATCGCGCTGCTGGCATCAACCGGCTGTCGATCGGCATCCAGAGCTTCGATGCCCGCTACCTGACTGCGCTCGGTCGCGTGCATGACAGCCGCGAGGCACACCATGCCGCCGATCTGGCCGCCGATATCTTCGGCAATTTCAACCTCGATCTGATGTATGCACTGCCGCGCCAGTCGCTGGCCGATGCCCTGGCCGATGTCGATGCGGCGCTGGCCCATGCACCGACCCATCTGTCCTGCTATCACCTGACCATCGAACCGAACACGCTGTTCGCCCGCCATGTTCCGGCCAAACTGCCGGACGACGACACCTCGGCCGACATGCAGGAGGCCATCGAGGCCAGACTGGCCCGGGCCGGTTTCGAGCACTACGAAACGTCGGCGTTCTGTCGCCCCGGCCGGGCCGGCCGTCACAACCTGAACTACTGGGGTTTTGGCGACTACATCGGCATCGGCGCCGGCGCGCATGGCAAGATCACCCTGCACGACCGTGTCCTGCGGCAGATGCGTCACAAGCAGCCGGCCGCCTACCTGCAGGCAGTCGGGCGCGGCGAACCGGTACAGAACGAGCACGAGGTCGCACTGGCCGACCTGCCGTTCGAGTTCATGATGAACGCGCTGCGGCTGATCGACGGCGTGCCGAGTTCGCTATTTGGCGAACGAACTGGTCTGCCGCTGGCACGCATAGCCCGCCCGCTCGGCGAAGCGGTCGAGCGCGGCCTGCTCGACCCGGATCCGACCCGGCTGCGGCCCACGCTGCAGGGCCAGCGTTTCCTGAATGATCTACTCACCCTGTTTCTTCGAGAGGAAAACTGAAATGGCAGAAAAACACATCATCCATACCGATCGCGCTCCCGCCGCCATTGGCGCGTATTCGCAAGCCGTCCGCGTCGGCGACATCGTCTACCTGTCCGGCCAGATCCCGCTTGACCCGGCCAGCATGCAGCTGGTCGACGGTATCGAAGCCCAGGTCCATCAGGTGTTTACCAACCTGAAGGCCGTGACCGAAGCCGCCGGCGGCTCGCTCGACCATATCGTCAAACTGAATATCTTCCTTACGGATCTGGGCCATTTCGCTAAAGTGAATGAAATCATGGGCCAGTATTTCCAGCAGCCGTACCCGGCACGTGCCGCGGTCGGCGTGGCCGCGCTGCCGAAGGGCGCGCTGGTCGAGGCGGAAGGCGTAATGGCACTGTAAGCCGCCCTCTCCCGCGGCGGGCAGTTCCCTTGTCAGCAGTCTGGAGCCGAAATGCGTGCCATCCTGTTGTTCTGGCTGTTCCTGCTCGCCGCCACACCACTCCGGGCGGCGGACGCGGCCCCTGTCGCCACGACAGCCACGGCCGCCCCGCCACCGGCTACCCTGCGCATCGACAATCGCGACGTGGTGGTGTTTCGCAGCGTGCTGCTTGGCTATCCGCCTGCAGAGCGGGCCGCCGCCGCGAACTCGCGGGTCGAACAGGTTCTGGAGCGCCACCCGGACGGCAAACTGCAAACGCGCGAACTGCCGCAGGGCACGTCGATCCAGATCGATGACCGCTTCCTGTTCATGGTCGGCCCCGGCGACGCCGATGCGCTGACCGGCGAAACCCGCGCCGACGTGGTCCGCCACGCGCTGACCACCCTGAACACCCTGATGACCGAGCGGCGCGAACTGCGCTCGCCGGGCCGCTTCCTGTTTGCCCTGTTGCGCTCGGCGCTGATCCTGCTCGGTGTCGCGCTGGCGCTGACCGCCGGCGCCAGGGCCACGGCCAGCGCGCGACGGCTGGCCGAAGCCCGCCTGACCGGCAACCATTTGCTGTTCCGTACACCGTTCTGGCAACGCGCAGTGCGCGGTACGGTGCGGCTGGCCAGTGCGCTCTGGGTCCTTGCCGTGCTCTATATCGGACTGTCGATGCTGCTGTCGACCTTCCCGATCACCCGCGCCTGGGGCGAGGCCCTCGATGTGACCCTGCTCGGTTTTGCGCTGCGCATCGGTCTGGCCACCGTCGACGCCCTGCCCGGCATCGGCGTGGTGCTGGTCATCATCGTCCTGACGCGCTGGGCCGTGCAGATCGTCCACTACCTGCTGTCCCGGGTCGAAAGCGGCGAGCTGACCCTGCCCCTGTTCGATCAGGACACCGCCGGGACGACGCGCAAGCTCCTGATCGTTGCCCTGTGGCTGTTTGCGCTGGCAATGATGTATCCGTATTTCCCCGGCGCCAACACCGATGCCTTCAAGGGGCTGTCGGTGGTGATCGGCCTGATGGTGTCGCTCGGCGCATCGAGCGTGGTCGGCCAGTTCGCCAGCGGGCTGATCCTGATCTACTCGCACGCGATCCGTCCCGGTGAATACGTGTCGGTTGGCGAGATCGAAGGCACGGTCGCCAATATCGGTCTGTTCGCGACCAAGATCCACACCAATCTGCGCGAGGAAGTCAGCATTCCGAACTCGGTGCTGGTCAGCCAGAGCGTCAAGAATTTCTCCCGCCTCGCGCACGATGGCGGCGTGATCCAGCTGGTCACGCTGACCATCGGCTACGGCACGCCATGGCGCCAGGTCGAGGCAATGCTGCTGATGGCCGCCGATCGCACCAGCGGCGTGCGCCGCGACCCGAAGCCGTTCGTATTCCAGACCCGGCTGTCGGACTACTATGTCGAATACAGCCTGCGCGTGGCGCTGGACGAACCGCGTGAGCGACTGCGCATTCTCGACGAGCTGCACAGCCACATTCTCGACGTGTTCAACGAGTACGGCGTGCAGATCACCTCGCCGAACTACGAGGACGACCCGCACACGCCACAGATGGTGGCACCGGAAGACTGGTATCCGCCGCCGGCCCGCCGCCCGCCGGCCTGATCAGGCGGCCCTTGCCCTGATTCGCGCCATCCACCCCCCGCCGAACACGTTGACCACCAGCCCGACGATCAGCAGCGCACTGCCGCCCCACTGCAGCGGGCTCGGCCATTCATCAAGCAACAGTGCCGCCGTGCTCAGGCCGACCACCGGAATCAGCAGCGAGAACGGTGCCACCCGGTTGGCCGGATGGCGTGCCAGCAGACCGCTCCACAGGCTGTAGCCGAGCAGCGTCGCGCCGAATGACAGATAGGCGACGGCGGCCAGTGATTGCAGGCTAAAGCCGGCCAGCGCCGCCCACACCGTCGACGGTCCCTCGATCGCCAGCGACAGGGCAAGGAATGGCAGCGGCGGCACCAGACTCGACCACACCACCAGCGCCAGCATGTCCGGGTGGTGGCCTTCCTGCGTCATCTTGCGCACCACGATATTGGACGCCGCCCAGCAGGCCGCGGCCGCCACGGTTAACAGGAAACCGAGCAGTGTCATGCCATGGCCGTGGCTGGCACCGATCAGGGCCAGCCCGGCGCCGGCGAACAGCAGGCCGGCCAGTTGCGGCCGCGTCCAGTGCTCGCCAATCAGGCAGGCCGCCAGCACCAGGGTCAGGAAGGCCTGCGACTGCAGCACCACCGACGCCAGCCCGGCCGGCATGCCGACATACAAAGCCGAGAACAGAAAGCCGAACTGGCACAAGCCGACGGTCAGCCCGTAGGCAACCAGCCAGCGCCACGGCACTGCCGGCCGGCGAATCAGGAAGATGGCCGGCAAAGCCGCCAGGGTAAAGCGCACGCCCCCCAGCAGCAGCGGCGGCAGACCGGCCAGGCCCCACTTGATCACGACGAAGTTGACGCCCCAGACGACAACAATCAATAGCGCTTTGGCATAATCTGACAATGGCATGAAAACTCCGAAAAACAGGAAAAACTCACCAATACTCTCAAATAGTTGAACGATTTACTTCTGTTTCAATCGCCAGCAGATTGCAGCCATGGCGGCCGCTCAAACACAAGATTTTCGCCAGCCATCAAATGCGAAATGTCAATTCGTACTTCTGCGGATTGAATTTGATGCAAATTTCATCAAATATGCAGCGACGATTGATGTGCATCAACCACCGGAAGTCCGGAAAGGTCGATATTGCGCCCAATCCCAGACGCCCCGGAGTGCCTGGCATCATGTGCGCGGCAGACCCTCTTCGTCCATGCGCCATGAACGCCGTTCCGGAGCGGCGATGGCTTCCCTGCTGTGGGGAGTGCCATTGTTTTTGTGAACGACCCCGGAAAAACTGCCATGAAACTGAAATCCTTCCTGAAAAAATTCGCCCGCGACGAACGTGGTGTCAGTGCTCTGGAATACGCGATCCTGGCGGCCGTGGTTGCTGTGGCCGTGGCTGCACTTGGCCCCAAGATCTCCACACTGTACGACGACCTGTTCACCCGCGTTACGGATGCTGCAACTCCTACCACCAAACCGTAACAAGCCAGCGCAATAGCGTGATTCTGGCCACCGGACCGGTCCGCTGATGGGCTGGCTGTCACTGGTCACGGCCATTCTTTGCAGCCTGCTGCTGTTCAGACTGGCCTGGTCCGACTTGCTGCATCGCAGGCTGCCGAACTGGCTGGTTCTCATCCTGTGCCTGCTGTTTCCCTTGTCGACACTGGCCATGGGCTGGTCCCCGGCGCAGATGTTCCCACATCTGTTTGTCGCCGTGGTCACGCTGTTGTTCTGTGCCGTGCTGGTCGCCATGGGCGGCTTCGGCGGCGGTGACGCCAAGCTGGCGGCAGTAGTCATGCTGTGGGCAGGTCCGGCAGCGACCGGTACCACATTGCTGCTGATCTCCCAGGCCGGGCTGCTGCTGGCACTGGCGGGAATGGCAGCGCAGCGCAGCCTGCCCCGCCTCACTCCCGGCAGCCGGCTGCACCGCTCGCTGTCCTGTCTGGCCCCGACCCCTGGCGTACCGTACGGCATTGCACTGTCCTTCGGCGGCCTGTATGCCGTGTGGACCGTCCTCTCGACGCACCCATGATCAACGGCTGAATCTGAATGAAACTTGTACTTCGAGGCTGCCTGCTGCTGATCGCGGCGGCCGTGATTGCGCTTGTGCTGCGCACCGCCTTGCTCAATGCCAACACCCCGGCCGCCCCCGCCAGGCCGGAGCGGGTACCGGTCCGTGTCGCCGCCACCGAGCTGCCGCCGGGTCGTCTGCTGCGCGACAGCGAGATGAACTGGCAGGACATGGCCGTCAATCAGGTGCCGAAAGGTGCCATCACCCGCAACGAAACCGACAAGCTGGCCCAGCTGAAAGGTGCACTGGTGCGCCATCCGCTGGCTGCCGGCGCGCCGATCCGTCTTGAAGACGTGATCGCCGCCGACACGCCGGGCTTCCTCGCTGCCGCCCTGAAACCGGGCATGCGCGCGATCTCGGTGCCGATTACCGATGTGTCCGGCAACTCCGGCCTGATCCAGCCCGGTGACTTTATCGATCTGATCCTGACCCAGTCGATGCGCGAAGCATCGCCCGGCCAGGCGGTAGTCAGCGAAACCATCGCCACCGGCCTGCGCGTCATTGCCGTCGGCAGCACCATTGCCCGCCCCAAGGACGCCGACAGCGCCAATACCCGTGCCAGCACGGCGTCACTGGAAGTGTCGCCGCGCGCAGCCGAGATCATTACCGTCGCGGCACGCATGGGCGAACTGTCGCTGGCGCTGCGCAGCTTCGCCAACGAGGGACGCGAAGGCGCACCGACCGAGGAAATCCCGCCGGCACGCGGCATGACCTGGGCCGGCGACATCTCGCAGGCCGCCCGGGCAGCGACGCCACCACGCAGTGAGCGTGCTTCACAGCCATCGGGAGGACTCTCCACCGGCAATGCGGCGGGCGTAGTCATCCTGCGCGGGTCGAAACGCGACAACCAGACCGGCGTGCCCACCGGCCTTGCCGGGCTGCTGGTGCCCGCCCCTGCCACGGCTCCCGTGCCGCCACCGCAATGAATCGAAGCCTCGCCATGATGTATTCCCCTTCCCGTTTGCTGCTTGCCAGCCTGCTGCCCCTGTCGCCACTGCCGGCCCTGGCCGCACCGGCCGTCTCGGCCAATGCCGAACTGCTGACACTGGCGATGGGCAGTGGCGAACTGCTGCACCTGCCCGGGGCGGCAGCGACCGTCTTTATCGCCGATCCGGACATCGCCGATGTGCAGGTGCCCAGAGCCAATGCCGTGTTCGTGCTCGGCAAGAAGACCGGCACCACCACGCTGTACGCACTCGATGCCGCCGGCCGGCCGTTGCTGCAGCGGCGGATCGCGGTCCAGCACAATGTGACCGAACTGTCCCGGCTGCTGCGCCAGCGCTTCCCGGACCTGCGGCTGAAGGTTGAATCCGCGCCCGGCTCGCTGATGGTGTCCGGCGCGGTCAACAGCGCACAGGAAATCAATGCCGTCGCCCAGACCCTGCAACCATCACTGGGCAGCAAGGAGACGCTGATCAACCGGCTGACGCTGTCCAGCCCGACCCAGGTCCACCTGCGGGTGCGCATTACCGAGGTGTCACGCGATGTGGTGCAGCAGCTCGGTATCAACTGGGCGGCGATCGGTACGTCCGGCAACTCAATGTGGGGCTTTATCAGTGGCCGCAACACCTATACCGATGCCGGCAAGTTCATCCTGCCATCCGGCGGCGGCTACTCGCTGCTCGGCGGTTACAAGACCGGCAACACGTCGATCACCGGCGTGATCGACGTCCTCGACCGCGAAGGGTTGATGACGATACTGGCCGAGCCGAACCTGACCGCCGTGTCCGGCGAGACCGCCAGCTTCCTGGCCGGCGGCGAATTCCCGATCCCGGTCGCCCAGACCGGCAGCGGCAGTGGCGGCTCGGCGGCGATCACGGTCGAATTCAAGTCGTTCGGCATTGCGCTGGACTTCACTCCGACCGTGCTGGCCAACGACCGCATCAGCCTGAAAGTCAGACCGGAAGTCAGCGAACTGAGCCAGGCCAACAGCATCGTCATGAATGGCTCCACCATCCCGGGGCTGTCGATCCGCCGGGTGGAAACCACGGTCGAGCTCGGCAGCGGCCAGAGCTTCGCCATCGGCGGCCTGCTGCAGAACAATGTGCGCGACATCCTCAGCCAGTTGCCCGGTCTCGGCCAGTTACCGGTTCTCGGCAAACTGTTCTCGTCGACCGACTATCAGAACAACAAGTCCGAACTGGTAGTGATCGTCACACCGTATCTGGTGAAGCCGGCCGGTGCCGGCCAGCTGCGTTCGGCACTGGACAGCATCCGCCCGGCCAGCGATGTCGAAACCGTGCTGCAGCAGCAGATTGGCCTCGATCCGCTTGATGGCGACACGCCGCGCCTGACCGGCAATGCCGGCTTTGCCTACTGAACCGGGAGCGCCTCATGCCGAATTCTCGTTTCCCCCTGCTCCGTGTCCTCCCCCTGCTGCTGCTGACGGCCTGCGCGCCGTTTGGCACCGCCAGAATGCCGGACGCATCAATCATCCATGTCGATGCCAGCGGCCACGCCAGCGTGCCTGACTGCACACCGCTGACCCAGCGCTCATACATGTGGGACACGCTCAAATTCAGGAAACGGCCGGCAGTCGCTTTTGGCTGCGCGACCCAGCGCAATCTGGCCACGATGATTGCCGATCCGAACGATCTGCTGCGCGGCCGCGGCTACGCTGGCCAGGATGCCACCACCGCCAGCAGCGCGGTCCAGCGCTACAAGGACGGCAAGGTCACTCCGCTGCGTGATACCTCGTCAACCGACGGCCAGCAGGGCAGCAACAGTGGCGGTGGCAGCGGCGGTGGCGGAGGATCGCAATGAGCATGCTCGACATGCTGCGCCCGTCGGCCGGCAAACAGACCAGCCATGCCGAATTCGTCGCCTTTCTGGCCGACGACGAGAGCGCCGCCATCGTTCAGCGCTATGTTGCGCAGCGGATGCTGCCGCATGCGCATGTGGCACGCGGCAACGTCGACCAGGCGATTGAATTCCTGCAGAAGCTGGAACGGGCGCCGTTGCAACTGCTGATCGACGTCTCCGGCTCGGACACGCCGCTGTCGGAGCTGGCGCGGCTGGCCGATGCCTGCGAGCCGTCGGTCGAGGTCTATGTGGTCGGCGGCAAGAACGATGTCGGCCTGTATCGCAGCCTGCTGCAGCTCGGCGTGCGCGACTATCTGGTCAAGCCGCTGACGGTCGACCTGCTGATGCGCATGCTCGGCAAGTCCGAACCGCTGCAACAGGCGCGCACCGGCAAGGTCATCACCCTGCTCGGCACCCGGGGCGGTGTCGGTGTCAGCACCATCGCCACCCATCTGGGACGCTATCTGGCCAATGTCAGCCAGCGCCGGGTGGCACTGGTCGACCTGAACCTGCATGGCGGCACCGTCAATATCCTGCTCGGACTGGACAGCAATAACGGGCTGACCGATGTGCTGCAGAACGTGCAGCGGCTGGATACCCAGTACATGGAACGGACGCTGGTTGCCCACAGCAGCCGGCTGTTCGTGCTGTCGGCCGAACTCGATTTCGAGCAGGCGTTTCCACTGCGCGCCGGCGCGGCCGCCGAACTGATCAATGTGCTGAAACAGCACTTCCACTACGTGCTGGTCGATGCCCCGCCGCCTGGCCTGTGCCATGGCGAACTGACCGAGGAAGCATTGACCCAGTCCAAGGTGGTGTACGTGGTCGCCGACCGCAGCGTCCATTCGGCGCGCAATATCGCCCGGCTGGTGCGCTATGCCGGCAACCGCGAAAACGAACCGGTGGTGTCGCTGCTGCTGAACCAGCCGGCGCCGGTCAGCGCCGCCCATGTCGCCAGCGCCGACCTTGCCGACGCCTGCCGGCGCGCGGTACTGCAGGAACTGCCGTATGACGCGCTGAGCGTGGCCACCGCCGAGAATCTTGGCGAGGCCCTGGCGGCGAAATCGACCTTCGGCCTGGCCATCGCCCGGCTGGCCGACGACCTCAGCGGCACGGCACAGAAACCGCAAGTGCTGTCGCGCTGGCGTCAGTTGCTGAAACGGGGAGGCTGAGCATGTTCGGACGCAAGCAGAACGAGGCGCCGGTCGCCGCTGCACCGGCCCCGGTCTCCCGCACGGGCAGTGCCGAGCCGGCGGCCGTGCCCGAGCGGCCGGTGGCGGTCGACGACAGCGAACTGCTGGTTCGTTCGTCCGAGTTCCACACCCTGCGCAATGCGGTGTTCGCATCGATGAACGTGTCGGTTGCGGTGCTGAAGACCCGCGAGCAGGTACGCAGCGATGTGGAAAAGATCGTCTCCGACCTGATTGATCACGAGCGCATCCGCATCACCACCCAGGAGCAGGGCCAGGCCGTCGACGAGATTCTCAACGACATGTTCGGCATCGGCCCGATCGAGCCGCTGCTGGCCGATGACAGCGTGACCGATATCCTGGTCAACGGCCCGGACCAGATTTATGTCGAACGCCATGGCCGGCTGGAACTGGCACCGCAGAAGTTCCGCGACAATGCCCACGTGGTCAATGTCGCCCAGCGCATTGCCGCGTCGATCGGTCGCCGGGTCGACGAAAGCAGCCCGATGGTTGACGCCCGGCTCGCCGATGGCAGCCGGGTCAACGTGGTGCTGCCGCCGCTGGCGCTGGATGGCGCCTGCATCGCCATCCGCAAATTTTCCAAGAAGAACATCACGTTCTCGCGCATGGTCCAGCAGGGCAACCTGTCGGCACCAATGGCGAAACTGCTGGAAATCGCCAGTACCTGCCGGCTGAATGTGGTGATTTCCGGCGGTACCGGCTCCGGCAAGACCACGCTGATGAATGCGATGTCACGCACCATCAGCAGCAATGAACGCATCCTGACCATCGAGGACGCCGCCGAACTGCAGCTGCAGCAACCGCACGTGGTCCGGCTGGAAACCCGGCCGGAAAACGCCGAAGGCCTCGGCCAGATCTCGCAGCGCGACCTGGTCCGCAACGCGCTGCGGATGCGCCCCGACCGCATCATTCTCGGTGAAACCCGGGGCGCGGAAGCGTTCGACGTGTTGCAGGCAATGAACACCGGCCACGACGGCTCGATGACCACAGTCCACGCCAACACCCCGCGCGATGCCATCACCCGGCTGGAAAGCATGGTGATGATGTCGCACGGCAGCCTGCCGCTGGTATCGATCCGCCGCCAGATCGCCGGCGCCGTGCACCTGATCGTGCAGATCGAGCGCATGCGCGACGGCATGCGCCGCATTACCAGCATCACCGAAATCGCCGGCATGGAAGGCGACGTGATCATTACCCAGGACCTGTTCCAGTTCAAATACGACCCGAGCACCTATGGCGACGAGGTCAAGGGCAGTTTCGAGAGCTCGCGCATGCGTCCGGTGTTCGCCACCCGTGCGACCTACTACGGACTGGAGACAGCGCTGCTGGAGGCGATGCAGTCATGAACCCGGCCACCCTGAATCTGCTGACGCTGGCGGTGTTCATCGCCGCGCTGCTGATCGGGCTGGCCGTGGTCTGGAGCCGCGACGCGTGGCGCCAGCGCCCGCCGCAGCGCATACGCGACCGCCTGTTTGCCAGCCTGGCGGAACGCATGGTCGATACCGGCGGCAGCGATGCTCAGGGAGGCGATGCGCTGTTCAAGCGCCGTCAGCAGGATGGCCTGTTGCAGCGGCTTGCCGCCCGCTACCTGGGCCGCCTGAAAACCGTCGCCGGACCGCGCGACAGCAAGATCCTGCTCGTAGTCATCATTCTCCTTACCGTTGCCGGCATGCTGCTGGCGCCGCTGCTGCCGCTGGCGCTGTGGCAGTCGGCGCTGCTGGTCGCCGCCCTGCCGCCGCTGCTTGCCGTGCTCGGCTACCGTTTTCTGGTCGCACGCTTCAACCGCCGTTTCCTGCAGCTGTTTCCCGACGCGCTCGATCTGATCGTGCGCGCGGTGCGCGCCGGCGTGCCGGTCGCCAAGGCCATCCACAGCGCCGGCGACGAATTTGCCGCGCCGATCAGCACCGAGTTCCGGCTGATGGGTGATGCCCTGCGGCTCGGCATCGACATGCAGCAAGTGCTGGAAGACGCCGATCGCCGCATTGCCATCTCCGATTTTTCGTTCTTTGTCGTCTGCCTGCAGTTGCAGCGCGAAACCGGCGGCCAGTTGACCGAGACGCTGGAGAACCTGTCGCAGATCATCCGCACCCGGCGCGAGCTGGGTCTCAAGGCCAAGGCGCTGACGGCCGAGGGCCGTACCGCCAGCAAGGTGATCGCGGCCGTCCCGGTCTGCATTCTGGCCGCGCTGTGGATCAGCAATCCGAGCTATATCGGCGTGCTGTTCCATACCGAGAGTGGTCGCCACATCCTGTGGGCCGCCATTGCACTGGCAAGCACCGGCCTGCTGCTGATCAACCGGATGTCGAGACTGGAAACCTGAAATGGACATCAGTACTGATACCCTGATCGACCTGTTCCTGTTCGTGGTCATCTGCACGGCCGTGCTGTTCTATCTTGGCGCACGCTCCGGCGTTGGCAACCGCGTGTCCACCCGCCTGCGCACCCTGACCGAGGCCCGCCCCGGAGCCGGCAGCAGCAGTGCGAATGCCAATATGCCGCCACTGAAACGACTGCTGCGCCGGCTGGCCCGCTTTGGTGACCGGTTGCCGCTGTTCGATGCAATGCAGCGCACCCGGCTGGCCACCGTGCTGCGCCAGGCCGGGCTGCGCAGCCCGCTGGCGCTGTCCATCCTCGCCAGCGCCAAACTCGGCTGCGGCGTGGCTCTGGTTCTGCTGCTGCAGGCGACCGCACCGGACCTGCTGGGTACCACGCTGTCGATGCGCGCACTGGCCGGCATCGGCGCCTTTGTCATCGGACTGATCCTGCCCGAGTACGCACTGAAGCACCGGGTAAAGAACCGGCAGCGGCAGATCGAATCTGCACTGCCGAATGCGCTCGACCTGCTGGTGATCTGCACCAATGCCGGTTACAGCCTGGCCGCCAGCATGGGCCGCAGCGCACGCGAGCTGGAACGGGTGTGCCCGGCGCTGGCCGATGAACTCAATGTGACCACCGGCGAATTGCAGCTCAGCGGCGACAGCAATGCCGCGCTGCGCAATCTCGCCGACCGGGTCGGCACGCCCTCGGTGCGCAGTCTGGTGGCGACGCTGATCCAGGCCCAGCAGTACGGCACGCCGATTACCCAGTCGCTGCGCATGCTGGCCCGCACCGAACGCAACACCCGCATGCTGGCGCTGGAAGAAAAGGCGGCCAAACTGGCCACCAAGATCACCGTACCCATGATTCTGTTCATCCTGCCGACCGTGGTGCTGATCGCCGGCGGCCCGGCCGCGCTGAACCTGATGTCCGCTTTTGGAGGCCGCTAATGTCCCGCGCATCCCTGCTGTTCCCGTTGCTGCTTGCCACCGCACTGTCCGCTTGTGGCACCTATGCAGCTCCCTCGCGCACGGCGGCAACCAATCTGTCGTCGCCGGATGCCGACCTGCGCCTGGCGCGCAGTGCACTCGAAAGCGGTGACACCAGCATGGCGGCAACGCTGTTCGGCAAAGTGCTGGCGGGAACACCGGACTCGGCCCCGGCCCGGCTTGGCCTGGCCGACAGCCTGTTCCTGGCCAATGAGCTGGAGCAGGCGCGCCAGGCCTATGCCGCCCTGCCGCCCCATGGTGCCGAAGCGCGCGCAGCCGCCCTCGGTCTGGCCCGCATCGACCTGCGCCAGCGCCAGCCGGACGCTGCCATCCCCCGCTATCAGGCGCTGCTGGCCCAGCGCCCCGACGATGCCCAGGCACTGGCCGGCCTCGGCGTCGCCTATGACCTGAAAGGCGATCACGCCCAGGCACAGGCGACCTATCGCGCCGGCCTGGCCGTCCATCCGGCCGACATGGCCCTGCGCAACAATCTCGGCCTGTCGCTGATCCTGTCGCACCAGCCGCGCGCCGGTGCCAACATGCTGCTCGACTTGGCCAATGTCCCGTCCGCTCCGCCCCAGGGCCGGCAGAACCTGGCGCTGGCCTACGGCATGCTCGGCAATGCCGATGCGGCAGAACGCATCCTGCAGATCGACCTGCCAGACAGCCAGGTACAGGACAATCTGCGCTTCTATCGTGCCGTGCGAGCCCGGCTCGGCCAGCAGGGCAAAGGCTCGTGATCCGGCGCTGGCGCGACGACAGCGGCGCCTCAGCGCTCGAGTTCGCGCTGGTCATGCCCCTGGTGCTGATCCTGATCGTCGGTACGATCGACGTGGCCATCGCCATGCTGACCGATGGCTTTCTCGAACAAAGCGTCCGTGCCGCCTCGCGGCTCGGCCTGACTACCACTGAGCCGAGCGGCAAGTCACGTGACGACGCGATCCGCGAGATCATCCAGAACGGCGTCGGCAACTGGGTCGGCAAAGACAATGTATTGCACATCGAGACCCGAACCTACAAATCGTTCGCCAATGTCGGCCAGCCGGAACCGTGCGGCGACGATTCGTACAAGAAAACCGGTACCTGCACGGGCCCGTTCACCGATATCAATCACAATGAAACATGGGACGCGGACATGGGCGGCAGCGGTGCGGGCGGGCGCGGCGATATCGTGTCGTACCGGGTCTGGTTCGACCGGCCATCCTTTACCGGCATTCTCGGTCTGCTTGGCCGGGACCTGTACCATTTCGAACGCCGCATCGTGATACAGAACGAAACATGAAACCACTGACCCATTTCTGGCGCGATACCCGCGGGACAGCGGCGCTGGAACTGACGCTGCTGGCGCCACTGTTCATCAGTCTGCTGCTGGGGTTCTTTGAAGTCCATCAGTACCTGCGCACGCTCAGCGTCGTCGAGCGCACGGCGTTCTCGATCGGCGACATGGTCGCGCAGCGCTCCAGCCTGCGCGACAACGATTCGCCGAATGACAGCGGCAATATCGGTGTCTACTGGGAAGCTGCCGCCGTCAGCGCAGAGCCACTGGACATGAAAGCCAATGGCATGGTGGTCATTACCGTGGTCAACGATGCCGGCGGGGCCAGGCCCAAGACAGCCTGGCAGCGACAGGCCGCAGGGAGCCAGGGCTGGAAATCCGGCGCCGTCTCGCAGCTGAATGCGGCACAACCCCTGCCGCCGGGCTTTCCATTCTACGCCGGCGACAACACCGTGGTGGTCGAGGTGATGTACACGTTTACACCGTTCGAGGCACTCGCGCTGTTTCTGCCCAGGGACCAGTTGCCAAGTACGGAACTGTATCGCCGCGTCTACTTCCGCCCCCGCTTCCAGAATCTGGACACCCTGCAGAAATGACCCCTACGTCCTCTGTCCGCCGTCAGCGCGGTTCGGTCACTCTCATGTTCCTGTTCAGCATGACGTCAATCATGCTGAGCCTGCTCGCCGCCATCGACATCATGCGCTACAACCTGGTGCAATCCCGGCTGCAGAGCGCGCTGGACGCGGCCGTGCTGGCGGCAGGCCGCAACCTCGGCAATCTTGGCGATTCCCCGAGCCAGTCCTCGCAGCAGGCCTGGCGGCAGGATGCCATCGGCTATCTGAGCGCCAACATGCCCAATGGCTACCTGGGCAGCAATTACGACATCGACAAGGTCGAGATCACCGTCAGCGGCGACGCGCGCACCGGCCAGCAGATCGGCATGCGCGCCACCGCAGAGCTGCCACTACTGGTTGCCGGTTTCCTGACTACCAAGACCCTGCCGCTGGCGGCCGGCAATACCGCCATGCGACGCAGCCGCAGCGATCTGGAGCTGGTGATGGTGCTGGACAATACCGGGTCAATGGACTGGGGCGACAACAACGACTGGCCCAGCAAACCGAGCCGGCTGGATGCACTGAAAAGCGCCGCCAACACGCTGGTCGATACGCTGTTCAGTGAAAACATCCCGAACTCGAGCTTCAGCATCGGGCTGGTTCCGTTCGCCACGACCGTCAATCCCCGGGACATGAACGGCAACAAGATGACACGTCTGCTGAAGAATGGCTCAACGTCTCCACTGACGTCCTCCAGCTGGGATGGATGCCTGGTCGACCCGCGTGAGGCAGGCGGCTATCTGCCCACACCGCCCAAGGCCCAGAATCCGGCAAGCCGTCCTTTTGCCGCCTATGCCAGGATGACCAGAAATCCCTACAACTCCTCGCTTTACACGCTCAGCACGAATGGCTGCATTCAGACACCAACCACTTTTCTGACCAGCAATAAAGCCACCATCAAGAAAGGCATCAGTGCCATGACGCCCGATGGAGGCACGGTCATCCCTGCCGGTACGATGTGGGGCTGGCGCATGCTGTCACCGGACTGGCGGGGGGCCAATGGCTGGGGCAGCCCCACCCTGCCCCAGGACAGAAGCAGCTTTCTGACCAAGGCCATGATCATCATGACCGATGGCGAAAACGGAGGCATGCATACCCGGGCCAATGCCCGCTACACCCAGTTTGGCATGCCGGACCCCAGCAAACTGACGTCAACCTGGAACGGTTATACAGGCACCTACAGCCAGCTCTCGGCTTTCGAAGCAGATGAAGGCAGTGCCAGCCTGCCGCCGTATGGCCTGCTTTACAAGTACGCCAATGACAACGCCAACTCGGCACAGCAGAACGCCAATGATGCGACCTCCCTTGCCACACTCAACCGACTGCTGCTGGCAACCTGCTCGGCGGCCAAGGCAGACGGCATCAAGATCTGGACCATCACTTTCAGTAGTGGCGCCAACAATCCGGTCACCCAGAGCGCCATGCGCAGTTGTGCCAGCGAAGCCTATTACCACGCGCCCAGCAGTGCCGACCTGCAGACCATTTTCAAGAGCATCGCCGGCCAGCTGAGCGAACTGCGTCTGGTGAAGTAGGCACAACCCCAATGTCATTAACTTGATCTTGATCAAGATCAAGTCCGCGCTGAAATGACAAGGTATTAGACTCGCTTGCGTGGCCGGAACGGCCCGCGCAAGACGAGCCGCCTTACTTCATACAGACCCCAGCCCGGGCCGGGACAGACGGAAAACCATAATAATCATGATTTTTACTGGACGACGAGAACGCGCCGCGCTGACCGAGCGCAATGAGCAATTGACACAACGCGCCGCCGAGCTGGAGGAGGACCTGGTCCAGGCGCGCGCCGAACTGGCCGATGCCCGGCTGCAACTGGACGAACACGAACGCCGGCTGGCCCGTCAGGGGGCTTACAACGCCGCCCTCGGTCGCTGCTGTGACAGCGTCGAGGCCATCCGCGCCTCGTTCGCCGAACTGGCCGGACAGCTCGACCACGAATTCGATACCGCCTGTGAAGCCACGCAGACGCTGAGCAGCAGCGAAACTGCGCTGAGCGGTATTTCCGACAGCTTTGACCACATGGTCAGCGCCCAGTCCGAGACCGCAACCCGCATTGATACCCTGTCCGAACACTCGGGCAATATCGGCCGCTTCGTGCAACTGATCCACGACATTGCCGACCAGACCAATCTGCTGGCGCTGAACGCAGCGATCGAGGCTGCGCGTGCCGGCGAGCAGGGACGCGGTTTTGCCGTGGTGGCCGATGAGGTCCGCAAGCTGGCCGAACGCACCAGCCAGGCGACCAGCGAGATTGCCACCCTGGTCAACACCATCGTCACCGGTACCCAGGACGCACGCCACCAGGTGGAAAGCACGGCCGAGCAGGCCCGCGCCTATCACGCCACCAGCCTGGAAACCACGCATACCGTCAACGTGCTGGTTCGCCACAGCGGCAAGATGGCCGGCGCCATTGCCGAAGCGGCGCATGCCAGCTTCCTCGATATCGTGCGTCTCGACCACTTTGCCTTCAAGCTCAGTATCTACAAGGCCTTCCTCGGCCTGGTCAAACTGGACGAGCACGATATCTGCAGCCATCAGCACTGCCGGATGGGCAAGTGGTACTACGACGGTCGCGGCGCGCAGCAATGCGGTGACAGCGCCGTGTTCCACCGTCTGGAAACGCCGCACCAGCAGGTGCACGAATATGGCCGCAATGCGGTTGCAGCGCTGAACGCCGGCGATTTCAAGCACGCGGCGGACGCACTGGCCGCGATGGAAGACGCGTCCAACCACGTGACCGAGCTGCTGGCGCAACTGGCCGAGGCCAGTTGCATGCAGACCCGGCTGCAGGCCGCGACCGGCAAGTAACCCCGTGCGGCGGGCCGGATGCGGGACAGGTGATATGATGACTTTATCCCCTGCCCCGCTCCAGCCGCCGCATGAACCTGCCCGCCGACTTCTTCTCCCCCCCGATCCTGCTGACCGCCGGTGCCGGCGCGCTGGCCGTGCTCGGTCTGGCGGCGACCCGGGTGCGCTGGCGCAAACTGGACCCGGTGGCGCTGAATGCATGGATGGGCGCCTGCGTCGTCATCATCCTGTTCTGGCAACTGAGTGGCGGCTTCAAGCCGGGGCTGTCGTTCCATCTGCTCGGCAGCACCGCATTCACCCTGCTGGCCGGCCCGTGGATGGCCATGATCGGCATGGCCACCGTGCTGCTTGCCCTGGCCGCCTGGGGCACGCTGGACTGGGGGTCGCTGGGGCTGATTTTCCTGATCTGCGTCGCCTGCCCGGTCACGATCACCGGCGTGGCCCTGCGGCTGGCGCAGCGCTTCCTGCCGGCCAATTATTTCATTTATCTGTTTCTCAACGCCTTTCTGATCGGCGGGGCCAGCTTCTTTGCCAGCGCACTGCTGCTGGTCGCCACGCTGGGCCTGGCCGGCACCTATCCGGCCGACGAACTGCTGTACGACGTGCTGCCGTTCTATTTTCTGCTGTCCTGGTCCGAGGCGTTCACCACTGGCCTGATGATGTCGATCTTCGTCGTCTACAAGCCGCACTGGGTCGCCACTTTCGACGACCGCCGCTACCTGTACAACAAACCCCCTCTTTGATGCCGGAGTCCACATGACCGCCTTGCCGAGTTTCAGCCTGCGCTTCTGGCCGGTCTGGCAGCGCAATTTCCTGGTGTGGAAAAAACTGGCCGTGCCGTCGGTACTCGGCAACCTTGCCGATCCGATGCTGTATATGCTCGGCCTCGGTTTCGGCATCGGCAGCCTGCTGCCACAGGTCGACGGCGTGCCGTACCTGCAGTTTCTCGCTGCCGGCACGCTGTGCTATTCGACCATGAACAGCGCCACCTTCGAGGCGCTGTACTCGGCGTTCTCGCGCATGCACGTGCAGAAATCCTGGCTGGCCATCATCAACGCGCCGATCGACATCGACGACGTGGTGCTGGCCGAATGGCTGTGGGCAGCCAGCAAGAGCGTACTGTCCGGACTGGCGATCTTTCTGGTCATGTGGGGACTGGGCCTGACGCGCCTTGCCGACGCGCCATGGCTGATGCTGGTCGTGCTGCTGGCCGGCCTGACCTTCTCCGCCATGGGGCTGGTAATGACCGCGCTGTCGCCGAGCTACGATTTCTTCATGTACTACTTCACCCTGGTCATCAGCCCGATGGTGCTGCTGTCCGGCGTGTTCTACCCGGTCGCCCAGTTGCCCGGCTGGTTGCAGACCGTCGCCGGCGCCCTGCCGCTGACCCAGGCCATCAATCTGGTCCGGCCGGTGGTCAATGGCGGCTGGCCGGTGTCGGTGCTGCAGCCGGTGCTGATCATGGTTGTTTATGCGGCTGCCTCGTACTGGCTGGCCGTGGTGCTGATCCGCCGCCGTCTGGGACGCTGATGTCAGCAGGCGGCGGATCTGGCATTCACTAGCGCTTACGTTGTCACTGCGGCCAGTCGATATGCTGCGGGAACCCCGGTTGCAGTGGTAGGTCGCGGAGTGCCTGCCGGTAAGCGCGGACTTCGGCCAGTTGCCCGGCGCTGATCGGGTAGTCCGGCATCAGCAGGTAGTCGGTGGCGGTGATAAGGGCATCGCGACGGGCGCGAGCGGTATCAGCCAGGGCATCGTCGCTCGGGGGTTGCGCATCGCACAACACCGGGTGGCCGTATTCGTCCGCTTTGATGCGCTGGCCGGCGGACTGGCCGGCGAGCAGCGTGGTGTGCTCGTCGATGGTGATTTCGACGGCATCGGCAGGGATGGCGTCGCCATGGATTTCGGCGGAATAAAAACCACTAGTCGATTTTGAATAAAACATTGGTATCCCTTATTTCCCCAGCGCAAACCAGACGCCGTTAGTGGTTACGTTCGATCCTGCATAAACCGATAGTCCGGAAGCCGTCCACGCCTGCGTCGACACAGGAATAGCAAAGCTTGGAAGGAATGCCCCGGCAACCAGTGTTCCCGTCGGAAATGCCATTGGGTATGTAATTGCAACATTCGTCGCCGATGCAATCGAGTACATCCCCCACTGCAAGATCAACCCGCCTGGCAGCCGCTGATAGCCACTTGTGGCCAGTGACTGGTTCGCCCCCAGAAAAGCCATGAACGGCACTTTGTCCGACCCCAGCTTACTGACCTCGGTCGCCAGTTGCGCCGCATCGGCCGCACCGGGATTGACCACCGCGCCAAACAGGCGGATGACCCAGCAGCCGGTGATATTGAGCGGGCGGGTCTCGACGCCACCGGCAGGTAGTGCGGTCGATTCCCCTGCGACCGTGACCAGATACCCATTAACACCACTACCTGCGCCACCGTTCGAGATGCCGGTCGACAGTGCGGAATAAGTACGCCCAGACAATGGATGAACATGGCTCCGGATTTCATCTGGCTGAATCACCCCATCAGCCCCCGCCGACAACATCCCATCCCCACGCATGAACACCGCACCGAAACTCCCCGCCGACTTGCCGTTGTAGTCCGGCAGCCTGAATGTGGTCGACCCATCCCCGGCCGTGAACTTGCCGCGCTCGGTCGGCGTGGCCAGCCAGGCAGCATCGGTTGCAACCGGCACATTGCCGGCAGCGATGCCGGCCCAGGCTTCCGGGTACAGGCTGCGCGACAGCGCCTGTCCATCTGCCGGTGCATAGCCGGCCGGAATCGCTGCACGGTTCGGGCACCACAGCGGGAACAGCAGCGGCAGGCCGGTATTCTTGCCGATGGCCTTGCTGACGAAACCGGTCGTGGCGAGCTGGTCAGTTGCCGTCCCGACTTCCGCAGTCGGTGCGACCGGGGTGCCGGTCAGCACGGCATTGTGTTTGCTGGCCAGCTTCTCAACCAGCAACGACTTGATCTGGTCATTTCGAGCCGGGTCCAGGCTGCCGCCAAGACCGGTCACGACATTTTCCAGTTCCCTGGCCACGCTGTTCAGCCAGTCAGCGGAAACGATGGTGCCCAGTTCTCCGGTGGACGGCGAGCCGTCATGAAACAGGCCATCCGGTGTATCGATCTGTTGCATCGCAGTCTCCCGGTCAGTGTTGATGGGCCATACGCATAGCAGCGCAAGCCGGCTTGAGGTCGTCCATCACGCTGTTGATGACCGGCTTGCCATCATCAAAATACGGCTCCGGGGTATCGATCGGGTGCATCACATCCTGCATGGTCTTGCCTCCTGTCAAATGGACAACGTGTCCATGGCCAGAATTTTCAGGGCAAGGGCACAGGGGGCAGGAGCTGAAGCCGTTCAGTAGCTAATCAGTAGAATCACACCAGATGTCAGCAGGTAATGAATTTGGCACCTGCTGGCGCCAGGGTTGTCACTGCGGCCAGTCGATATGTATCGGGAACCCCGGTTGCAAGGGCAGATCGCGCAGCGCCTGCCGATAGGCGCGGACTTCGGCCAGTTGCGCGGCGCTGATCGGGTAGTCCGGCATCAGCAGGTAGTCGGTGGCGGTGATCAGGGCATCGCGACGGGCGCGGGCAGCGTCAGCCAGGGCATCGTCGTCCGGGGCTGGCGCATCGCACAGTACCGGATGACCATGCTCGTCGGCCTCGATGCGCTGGCCGGCGGACTGGCCTGCGAGCAGTGCGGCGTGCTCGTCGTGGGTGATTTCGATGGCATCAGCGGGAATATTGTCACCATGGATTTCCCGGTTATAGAAACCGCACTTCGATTTTGAATAGAACATTTTCATCCCTCAAATCCCGATAGAAATGACATTGAAACTGACACCGGCACCTATTGCTGCACCACTATTGGAGTCCACCAGATTGAATGAACGCTGCGACGGGGTATCCACTGCGCCCCCCTGGATGACAACTTTGGCATTCGGAGACCCGGGAACTTCGCCCAGTGCCCTGACAGGGTACGAGATGGGGTATGTCCAGGTGGCGACACCGCCGGCTGTGGTGGTCAGTTTCCCCAGCTGGATGATCATGCCCCCCGGCAATCGCTGATAGCCATTCACGGTCAGCGACTGATTCGCTCCCAGGAACGCCGCAAACGGCACCTTGTCCGACCGCAGCTTGCTGACCTCGGTCGCCAGTTGCGCCGCATCGGCCGCACCGGGATTGACCGCCGCACCGAACAGGCGGATGACCCAGCAGCCGGTGACGTTGAGGGGGCGGGTCTCGGCGCCGCCCACGGAAGATGTGCCGGTCATTTGGCCTCCGCCAGCGTAGGCCAGTGACGTCCCGGATGACGAACTGATGGGGAACTGCAGGTTGCCATACGGGATGGTGTGCACATGCGACCGCAGCTCGTCCGGCTGAATCACCCCATCCGCCCCAGCCGACAGCGCCCCATCCCCGCGCATGAACACCGCCCCGAGACTCCCCGCCGACTTGCCGTTGTAGTCCGGCAGCCGGAACGTGGTCGCCCCATCCCCGGCCGTGAACTTGCCGCGCTCGGTCGGCGTGGCCAGCCAGGCGGCGTCGGTGGCGACCGGCACATTGCCGGCGGCGATGCCGGCCCAGGCATCCGGGTACAGACTGCGCGACAGCGCCTGGCCATCGGCCGGCGCGTAGCCAGCCGGAATGGCAGCACGGTTCGGGCACCACAGCGGAAACAGCAGCGGCAGGCCGGTATTTTTGCTCATGGCCTTGCTGACGAAGCCGGTCGTGGCGAGCTGGTCGGTTGCCGTGCCGGCCGCCGCGGTCGGTGCGACCGGCGTGCCGGTCAGGACAGCGTCGTGCTTGCTGGCAAACGTCTCGGTCAGCAGCGACTTGATCTGGTCGTCGCGGGCCGGGTCGAGCGTGCCGCCGAGGCCGGTAACGACGTTTTCCAGTTCATTCGCCACGCTATTCAGCCAGCTGGCGGAGACGATGGTTCCCAGTTCCCCGGTGGACGGGGCGCCGTCATGGAACAAGCCATCCGGCGTATTGATCTGTTGCATTGAAGCCTCTCAATCAGGATTGGTATGCGAAGTACACAAAGGTGTGCGCCGGTTTCAGGTCGTTCATCACCGCCTCGATGACCGGGTCGCCAAACGCGGTCAGGCGTTCGCCGGCAGCGGACTGGCCGGCGCGGAAGCGGTAGACGAGTTGCTGTCCGCCATGGACGATCACCTGCCATACCCAGTGGATGTCGGCCGCCCACAGCCGGTCGCCGGCGCGGTTGATGCCGGCGCGGAACGGCTGGGGTTCGGCGATGGTGATGCGGTAGCCCATGCCGGCCGCCAGGCGGATGAAGTACGGGATGCTGAGTCCGCCGGTTTCGGCCAGCTTGGCCAGCACGTTCTGCAGGCGCTGCTGGTAGGGCATGTCGACCGACGGGGTGATGCCGCACACCCGCTCCCAGTCCGGCAGCAGTTGTTCGGCGAAGAACGGCGTCACCGCACCCCGGACCCGGCCGGCGCCGGTCTGCGTGGCGTCGAGCGCGCCGCCCTCGGCCCGCAGGCCGGCACGCAGCGCGCTGCCGTCCGGGGCGTAGCTGACCGGAGGCAGCAGCAGGGTCAGTAGCTCGCGATGTCCGCTCATTACAGCGCCCCCACCGTGACGTTGCCGAGGCGAACCCACTCGACCTTGCCGGCGTCGACCAGCGGCACCACATTGGCCGTCGGCTGGACGATGGCGCGGTCGACCACGCCGGGCAGGTCGGAGACCAGCGCCTCGATGCGGCTGCGGATCACGCTGTCACCGGGCGAAAGCTGGTTGAAGTAGCCGGCCAGCGCGGCCTGGATCTGGGCCTGGGCGGCGGGCAGGGTCAGCCCGGACAGGGAGACCCGGATGTCGATGTCGATGGTCTTCGGCGTCGGTGCCAGCACCAGGCTGTTGCGGGCGGTAACCGGCCGCAGGTCGTCGATATGCGCCTGTACGGCGGCCAGCGTGGCATCGGACGGCAGTGCGCCGCCGGCGGTGATGACCACGTCAACGGTGCCGAGGCCACGGCGCAGCGGGTACACATAGGCCGCCGAGACGCCGGCGACTTCCATCGCCCAGCGCCGGTAGTCGTACTTGTTGCCACCGGCCGGCGGGCGACGGATCAGTTCCAGCAGGCGGGCCAGCAGTTCGCTGTCCGATTCTTCATCGACGCCGCCGGTCATGTCATGCAGGACAGCCTGGCTGGATACGCCGGATGGTGCCGCGGTCAGCTCAACGGTCGTGTCGATGCCGACAATGCCCACGGTACCGGCGCTGGCGGCGGCAATGGCGACGCTGGCCTTGCCGGCCGCGTCAATCGCTGCCGCCCGGGTGGTGACATAGCTCTGCTCGCCCAGCCGGGCGGTCAGACCGGCCGGCAGTGCCGCACCCGGCGTGCCGGTCACCTGCAACACCCCCTGTGCCGCCACCGCCGGCTTGCGGCTCAGGCCGCGCACGCGGGCGTGCAGTTCCAGGTACTCGCGGTCGGCGGTGTCGGGAAAAATCTGGCGCACGATCCAGGTCTGGTGCTGGTACAGCCCCTCGACCGCGCTGGCCACCGAGGTGGCGCGGATGAAATAGTCGCTGTCGGCGCCGGTGTCGGCGTCGGGCAGCTGGTTCTTGATGTCGCGCAGCAGGGCGTCGCGAATGCTGGCGAAAGCGGGTACGGTAAACGGCATCAGGCCACCTTCACGGGATGTTGGAAGTGATGGAGACGACCGCTGGCGTCCGTCACCCCGATCTGCAGCGCCAGCCAGCCGGTCGACGGCGTGTCGGGCCGCGAGGTGGTGACGTCGATCAGGGTGGCGCGACCGTCCTTGAGCAGGGGGGCCAGCGCTTGTTCGCTGTACTGGCAGGCCAGTACGGCAACGCGGCTGACATCCTTCTCGCGCTGCAGTTCATGCAGGCGCGAGCCCAGCGTCGGATCGGCCCAGTAGCTGCCGAGCGGCGTCATCAGCCGCAGGTAGACTGCGTTGGCCAGGGTGTCGGTGCGGGTACCGGCGTAGTCGCCGGTTTGCGGGTCGATAAGAGCGTCCATGAACCGATTGTGCCGGGCGGCCCGGATGGCGCTCAGTTGGGTGCTTTCAGTGCACAGCGACAGCCGGCCATAAATGCAGAAAGGCAGCGCATCGCGCTGCCTTTCTGCATCGGGTATGGCACAGCCTAGTTCGGCGCGCCGGTCACGCCGCCGGAGTCGCCCGGGTGGGTGTGGCTCATCAGGCTCTTGCCGCCGGCCACCACGTCGGCGGTCGCGGTCAGGCCGCCGGTAATCGCCGCGCCGCTGCCGCCCTGCAGCGCCATGCCGCCATTGCCGCTGAACTGGCCCTGGGCGGTCAGCTGGGCGCTGGCAGTCAGCATCGGCGTGTTGAAGTCGGCCTTGTCGCTGGCATTGACCTCCCACTGCTTGCAGTTGACGCGGAACACGTCACACTCGGTCTCGATCACCCGCCCGCGCTTCAGCACGATTTTCGCGCCCTCGTCGGTGTACAGCGCCACTTCGCCGGCTTCGAGCGCCTTCAGCCGGTAACTGCCGTGCTCGGTGGCGATCACGATGCCGTGGCTGGTTCGTCCGCCAATCGGCAGCACCACCGCCATCGTTCCCGGCAGCGGGTTCGAGGTAAAGCCGTAGTGCTGGAACAGTTCGTTGTCCTGCAAGCGCTCGCCGGCCAGGCCGTCAGCCTGGACCAGTTGCGTGGCCGATGCGCTGTCGGCGCGCGTCAGCACGCCGCGAAACGCCTGGCGTACGCCCGACATTGCCCGCTGGATTCGTTGGTCCACATCATTCCACATCATGTTCTCCTGTCATTTCTTGCTGCCGCGTCTGGCGCGGCGGGTCCATTTGCCCGGATCGGCATCCACGACCCATACGCCGTCCTCGACCAGGGTCAGCGTGGTGGTCGCCTGCTGCTCGCGTCCACCCTGGAACTTGCGCGACATCAGGAAATACTCACCGTCGATGTCGTGCGGCTCACACAGCACATGGATGCGCTGGCCCGGTTCCCACAGCACGCCATCGCTGGTGCGATGGCCACTGACCACGGCGGTCAGCGCAAAGCTGCCGCGCCGGGCATCCGCCATCAGCTTGCGGGCGGCCAGTCCGGCCAGCACGTCGTTCTCGACGTCGTTTCTCGGCCGGATCAGTTCACGCTGCAGTTTCAGCTCTGGGTTGGTCGCCACTCCCTTGATGGCATGCTTGCCAGCGTTGAGCGCATTGCCCTGCGACTGACCGAGTACGGTGATCTTCGAATACAGCCCGGTCATGTTGCGACGGCGTTTCAGGCTGACCAGGTTGTTGCCACGGCCGGCGCGGCGCATCACCAGGCTGGCCACCGGTGGCTGGCTGTAGTCGGGGCCGTCGATCACCAGCGTGCCATCCGGCTGGAACCACGCCCACAGGCCGTTGGCTTCGACCAGCTTTTTCAGCAGGTCCCAGGCGGTCGAGCCGGGTTCGACGTCGACTTTCTCCAGCCGCCGCGCATACTTCGGATCGAACTGGATCTTGTCGATACCAAGCGGCCGGACGACATCGGCCATCAGCTCGGCCAGCGTGATCTGCTTGCGGTTCAGCAGCGGTGCGGAGCAGTCGACCAGCACGCCGCCGAGGTCACGACCGCTCAGCATCAGCGTGTGGCCGCCCTTGTCGATCGACTCTTCGATCTCGTCGATGTAGCCGGTCATCACCGTGTCGGCACCAACGCGCACCTGGATGGTGGCGCCGATGTCGACAATGGCCGGCACTTCGCCCCGTGGCAGGCCCAGCGTCACATGCCAGGCATCGGCAATCGTCTCCAGATTGGAGTCCAGGTCATAACTGCTCCACTGGCTGTGGACCTTGCCGCCGATCAGCAGCGATACGGTGTTATCGGGCGTAGGCATTCAGCGTGTCTCCGGTCTGCAGGCCATTGGGGTTGATCAGGGTCGGATTCAGCCGGGCCAGTTCGCCGGCGCGGCTGTAGTCGCCGTACCAGCGGAAGGCCAGCAGGTGCAGGTTGCCCGGCGCCTCGACGCGGCGTGTCACCAGCGGCGGCAGCACGTCGATCACGGACACGGCCGCACGCTGCACGCCGAGTGCGGCATCCTTCAGCGATTCGGTCACCGGGCGGGCGGTCTCGACCGGCAGCAGGTCGCGCCAGGCATCGATGCTCGCCTGCAGCGATTCGCGCACGTCATTGCTGATCTGCTCGATCTCCTGCGGCGACAGCGTTGGCTGTTCGGCTTCGGCCGCAAAAATCTGCCCGGCGGTCTCGGCCAGTGCGGTCGAGGCCGCCACCCGCACCATGGCCGTCACCAGCGCGACATCGTCGGCATGGGCGCCAACCGGCTGGACGGCGGCATTCGCGGCAGCGGAACCCGAGCCGCTGCTGCCGGCCGTGGTCGACACCGTGCCGGCCGCGACCCGGGCCGGCAACTGGACCACGCCATCAAACTGGCGCACCAGGCTTTTCCAGTCGGACAGCACCGCGCCGCTGCCGAAACCGCACTGCTCGGCCATGCCGCGCATCATGCCCACCACATCGCTGGCGAAGGCGCGCGGGTAGTCGATCATGTCCAGGGTAGTGCCAATCACGCCGCTGATCTGGCTGCGGATATTGCTCAGCGTGCCGGTCAGCACACTGCGCAGCGCGTTCAGCCGTGCCAGGTTGTTCTTGATTCCCTTCAGTGTGTCGAACACCGACGAGAAGGCTCCGGCGCCGTTGCCGAAGGCAGCCGACATCAGCAGGGAAATCACGTCGGCCAGTTGCAGCGGCAGCTGGCGGACGAAGAACGGGTTGCCCGGCGTGGCCTCGGTAAAGTTCAGCACCACCGTGCACGAGTCCGGCGTTTCGCCTTTGTGGGAGATGGTGTAGCCGGTCGGCAGCGCGTCCTTGATGCTGCCGAACACCGGGTGGATCAGTTCACCGGTCCCGCCCTGGTCCAGCACCGCCAGCAGGGTCTGCAGCCGCGATTCATAGCTGTCGCCATGGAAGAAGGCCGTGATCTTGACCGTGCGCGCCTTGCGGCCGAGGTCCTCGACGTCGGCACCGTCCAGGTACGGGTATTCATGGCTGGCCACGGCGCGGCTGGCGCTGTCCTCGGTTTCCAGGCAATCGAAGGGCACGCCACGGAACGACGCGTCGAGCAGGGTGTATTCCCAGGCCATTATTGTCTCCTTGTGTTGCGGGTGTTGGCTTCGGTGACGATGGAGAAGATCTTGTCAGCCAGCCCATGGAGGTTCACGCTGATATTGATGTTCTGCATGGTGTTGCCGGCTTTCTGTGCACTGTTTGCTGCCCGATCGAGCCGGGGTGAACGCGGCGTCTCGCCCAGACCAAAGCGGCCTGCGGCCTGCCGTTGCAGGGCCGGGTCGAATTTGCGGACGGCCTGTTGCAGGCTGGAAATCGGGAGCGGTTTGAAAACCGGCGGACTGATGTCCTTGCCGAAGCGGGTGACAGCCATTCGCCTGGCCGTTTTTTCGTGATCTTCCTTGGTGACCTTGGACGCGATGTAGCCCAGCGCAGCGGCCCATGCGACGCCCCCGGCCGCCGCCTTGTATGGCATCGGAACCATATTGAATGCCTCGCTGGCAGCCCCGGTCAGCACAGCGCCTCCGAACAATGCCCACGGATCGTCCATTTTTATTGGCATGAGCTTGTCCCAGCCCTCGCGCACCAGCGTGACGGGAGGGGCAAGCTTGTCCCGCTCGGCCTGGACTTCACGCATCCTGGTCTTGCCGTTATCCGAGTTTTTGAACGCCGCCAGTTCGGCCTCGAGAGGCTTGGCTGCGGCGCTTTGGGATGCCTGATCCATCCGGGCACGGATGGCCGCAGTCCGACTGCTCATCGCGACCAGTGTTGGCACCAGCGAGGGGTTGGTAATGCCGGCCTTTTTCAGCGATGCCTCGGTTGTCAGGCCTTTTTTCGCCAGCGCATCCGAAAGGCCAAGGATGCCGTCCACCCCATTCTCGCCGGTGAACTTGCCATCCTTCACATACCGGCGGGTATTGATGCCGGTAACCTGGCCGATCTGCTTGAGCACTGTCGGATCAGCCAGATTTCTCAGCCCGTGCGCAGCCTCCGCTGCCGCCCATTTCGGATCGTTCTTGCCGGACGAGCGCATCAGTTCCGGCAGCAGCGAAGCGGTCAGGTTCAGCCCTTTCTCGCCATTGATACCGACGGCAGCAGCTTCCTGCCACAGGGTCGAATCCCCGCGTGAAAGTTGACCGATATCGATGTTCCTGCTCTTGCGGTGGACCTGAAGCAGGTTGTGCACGGCACCCACCCGCGAACGGTCGATGCCCATCTGTTGGGACAGTGCGAGATCCATGCCGGCCACATCGCTCGGCGCGACCTGATAGACCGTCGCGGCACGCCCGCTTTGGCGCGTACTCTCTTTGTTGTCTGCTGCTGCGTACCTGGCTTTGTTGAATACTTCGGCCGCGCCCAGCATGTCTTTGGAAGGTTGATAGGCGTCGGGAGACAGCCAGTCCACAAACTGGCCCAGTGCCTCGGCTTCCCTGGCATCCAGCGAGGCATTGGCCGCCCGCAAGGCCTTGACTCTCGCCCAGTACTCCCGGTTCGCCTTTGTGCTCTCGGCAAGCCCAATCATTTGCCCCGGCACAGAAATGGCAGTCATTGCCCCCGAGAGCACTTTCGGGGCCCAGCGGGAATTATTGAACTTCCGGATGGCGGCCAGTTGCGGATCGTTGTCGGAATTAATCTCTTTTACAGCCGAAGAGGATGACTGTTTACTCATAGCATTCTTGACCTGTAGGTAATGGAAAGGCGCGCGGGCTTTCACCCGCGCCCTTCCGTTGCGACCATTCCCTGTCACTTGCCTTCGGCGGGAATCCGGCGGCGTTGCGATGTGACGCGGCGACCGGCAGCAGAGGCGCCGGCGCCGTTGTCCTCATCGGCGACTGCCCGCGACATCGCCAGCAGGTACAGCCACTCGGCTTCGGTCAGTTCGACAGCTGGCTTGCCAAACACCGCACCAGCCTTTTCAGCGTGGCGGTACTTGAAGCGTTCAAACGCGCTGTCTGTGGCGTTTTTTTTACCTCGTCGAGCAAGGCGTCAAAGGCGTCGTCGCTCATCCGCGTCGGGCTGTAATCGCGCTCGAAGCCCAGGTACTCGTCGAGCAGGAAGACCTTCTGTTCGCGGGTCAGCGTTTCCGCCAGCTGGTCGGCCGACTCGAACACCGGCTTGCCGGTCTCCGGGTCGAGCACGGCCTGCGCCAGCAGCAGGTCGGCCAGATGCCGCTCGTACAGCTCGCCGCTGGTCGGCGTCAGCTCGACATCGGCAAACGCCAGGTGAGCGGCCAGGCCGGCTGCGCCGTAGTCCTTTTCGGACAGCAGGCGCAGCGTCAGGCTGGCGTCACCGAGCGCAACCGGGTGGCGGGCAGCGCCGGCGTGCTTGAGCTTTTCCAGCAGGGTCATGGTCATTCGATCACCCGGCGCAGCGATTGCAGCTTCAGCGTGCGACGGCCTTCGCTGTCGACGGTGAACTTGTTGCCGATTTCAATCACGAAGCAGTCGAGGTAGCTTTCGCGCTGGCCGTCGCCGGTCGCCGGGTAGATGGTCAGCTTGGCCTTGTCGATCGCTTCCCAGTCGAGGTCGCCGGACAGCGGGATCGCCACGGTCAGGTCGAGCGAATATTCGGCAACGCCCTTCGAGTAGCCCTTTGCACGGCCGCTGCGGGTCATGGTTTTCACCAGCTTGCGGCCGGTCTTGGTGACGACATTGAGGTCGATGACTTCGATTTCCTTGCCGTCGACTTCCAGCGCCATGGCGCCGGCGTATTCCTGAAGTGCCATTTGAATTCTCCTGATGGGTTGGGGGCGGTCTTTCCGGACCGGGTGGCCGCCCCCGGGTGGTGGTTACAGCAGCAGGTCGATGCGACCGGCGAACACGTGCAGACCGTTGACCACGTCGACCGGGATCTTGGCGTCGAGGCGGTTCACGTCCTGGCTGTCGCGCTCGACGATCAGGCCGGCCTTGTTGGCGTCCACCGCTTCGACGATTTCCAGCTCTTCCAGCTTGTAGAGCACGTCCAGCAGCTCGGAGCGGACCTTGTCCGGCGTGCGCTCGCTGAGCTTTTCGCGCGGGAAGCGCAGGCTGATGCGTTCACGGCAGGCCTTGCGGACGTAGTCCAGGGTGCGGATGGTGGTGATGTCGAGCAGCGCCACGTCGTCGACGCCTTGCGGGTCGCGGGTGTAGGTGCTGATGGCACGCACGATCTGCACGCGGTCGCCGGGGCCGACTTCCAGCGGGGTCAGGCCGTGGTACAGCGCGTTTTCCTGTTCGGTGCGACTCGGCCACTGGTCGATGCCGGTCACGTCCAGGCCCTTGATTTCCAGGGTGTTCAGCGGGCGGGCCGGGTCTTCCTCGAAGGCGAGCACGGCGGCGTAGCCGGCGGCGATTTCAGCCGGCAGGCGCACCGAGCCACGGTGCCAGGCACCGGTGACGCGGCCGCTGTTGATCAGGCCGGCCAGGGTAGAGCCGCTGGCCAGGCTGCCGGCATGGCCGAACACGCCGACCGCGCCGCGCTGTTCCATCGGACCGGAGACGAACTCCAGGTGGGCGCGGATCGCACCCAGGCTGACGCTGTCGGCCAGCGGGCTGACGATCAGGTTGTGACCGCCGGCCACGACGGCGGCCAGGGCCGGCGCCAGGTCCGGATCGACGGCGCCATGGGCCATCGCCTCCACGGTGGCGGACACGCCCGGGGCGGTAACCGCGCTCTTCAGCACGATGCCGTTGCCGAAGCTGCCCTTGTGGCGGGCGGCCAGCGTCAGCACGCCGGCTTCGACCGTGGCGGTCAGCGGCAGGTCGGCCTTCTTGTCCAGCGCAACCTTGAGCGCGGTGGCGATGGCGGCAGCGGTGTCGCCGCTGGCGATGGCGGCGTCGATGCGGGTCGCGCCGACCGACAGGCTGACCACGCCGGCGCCAGTGGCCGGACCGGTCACGGTGACGGTGCCGGTGGCAGCCACGGCGGCTTCGGCGTCGTCGACGGCGATCACGGTCAGTTGCAGGTACGGATTGGCGGTGATGGCGGCGCGCGCCATCAGGTGGGCGGCGGAACCGCGACCGAACAGCTGTGCGGCCTGCTCGTCACTGAACACGTCGACCGGTGCCAGCGCCGGCTGGGTGCCGGTGGCCAGGCGCTGGCCGATGGCCAGTACCTTCTGCAGGTTGCCCGGCAGGGTGCGCACGGCCAGTTTGGTGTTGAACTCGAAATACTTGCCCGGTTTGCGGATGCTGGCCGGGATGCTGTCGAAACTGATGTTCGGGCTGGCCATTACGCGGCTCCTTTCTGTTGTTGCACTACGTGCGAATCGTGGGTGTGACCGGTGAAGCCGGACGCGGCGTCTGCTTTCATGCTTCGCTCCTGGTGGAAATGAGATCCCGGGCGTCGGCGACGCCATCGTCCGGGGTCAGGTGGTAGTCGAGTCCGGTACGCAACCAGTCCGGGGCGGGCTGTTCCAGCCGGCCGGCGTATTGCGCAAAAATCCTGTCCGGCTCGGCCGGGTGTTGCGGGGAAGGCCAGTGGCCGCGCGGCAGCGCGTCCTCGATCCAGGCGGTCTGGAAATCGCAAGCGAATACCGACAGCGCCTGGGCGCTGGTCTGCACGCCGGACAGCGAACGCACGCGGCCCGGCAGCAGCGCATCGATCGGCAGGCCAAGGTCCTGGCCCGACAGCAGCCGGCGCACCGCGTAGACCAGCGGATAGCTGCCGACTTCGCCCGGACCGGCGCCGCCATGGCGGCCGGCGGCCTCGCCACGCACACTGCGGTCGGCGACCATGACCACGAACTGCCCGGTCGCCCTGAATTTCTGCCGGCTGGTGCCGTGCGCTACGGTCTGGCTGATGCCGCCGAAGGTCACCCACGCGGCCGGAAAGCGACGGATTGCGTCCGGCAGCGATTCGTCCAGTTCGCCGCCATAGCTGCCGACCTCGCGCACCAGTTGTCCCAGCCCCTGCCGCAGTCGCTCGATGATGGCGTTCTCGGTCCGGATCAGGATCATGGCTGCGTGCTCCCGCCGGCCGGCAGGCGGCCCAGCGTCAGCGTGCCGGCCGCGACCAGTTCGAGGAAACGCTGTGCGTCGCGGAAGCGCTCGCGGATGTCGAGGCTGGTCTGGGTGGCGGCGCCGCACAGCCGGTAGCGGGCGATATCGCACGCATAGCCGGTCAGGATCTTCGGCGTGGTGGCAAACGGCAGCGGGTAGCGCACGGCCAGGTAGCCGTCGATTTCGCTGCTGGCGCTGTCCAGCGCCCGGGCCAGTACGGCGTCGTCGATGCGACCGCTGTTGTTGCGGTCGGTCAGCGCGATCACTTCCGCTGCGCCGAAACGCAGCACCATGTCGTCTTGGGTCGCGTACACGTTCAAGCCTCCTTGCCGGACGCGGTACGCCGGTCCGGGATGGGTTGCGCCGTCGATGCGGCGAGGGAGAAATATCGATGTGCCATGCCGTGCAGTGTGCCGCCCGGCCCCGGGTGGCCGGCAGCCGGGCGCCTTCAGTAGGCTGACGACCGGGTCGGCGCGAACGACGGGCAGCAAAAAGGGCTGCCCCTGGAGGGGACAGCCCTTTTCTTCCTGCCGGATGCGGTATTCAGCCGATTGCGCGGCGGACCATTTCGACGGCCAGTGCGGTGCCGATGGCGACGATGCCGCCGCTGATGGCGCCGACCCGGGCCGCCTGCTGCTCGACATGGCGCAGGCGCTCGTCCATGGCGTCGAGACGCTCGTTCTGGCTGGCCTGACTGGCGACAATCATGTCCAGCTTGCCTTCGATGCGCCCCAGCGCGCGGGTCAGTTCGTTGTGTTCATCGGCCATCGGCTTCTCCGTTGTTCGTGGCGGGCCTGGCAGGCGACGCAGCGGGTGCAGCCCGGCACGGCGGCACGGCGTGGCACCGGGATTTCGCCGTCGCAGTCCTCGCAGTGGTCCTGCCCGGCGCCGGCATGGCCTGCGCGATGCGCTGCCAGCGCCGCCTCGCGCTGCCGCGCCTCCAGCGCCTGGGCGCGGTCGTAGTAATCAGTCATTCGGGGGTCTCCGCACCCGGCTCGCCATGCAGGCGAAGGAAGGCGCTCAGTTGGGCGTCGAGCTGGCGGCACCACTGGCCGTAGTCGGCGGCGTGTTCAAGGAGGTCGGCCGCCGGTAGCCCGGTGTCGGCGCCGGTGGCCGCACCGGCTTGTGCAGCATGTCCGGCGTCGGCTGCGGGCACAGCCGGATCACGTTCGGGGTAGCCGAGGGTGGCGCGGTAGACGCGCAGGCTGTCAGGGCCGAGGCCAGTAAAGCGGTCGCCATCATGACGGGTCGCATCGTCGATTCTCCGGGTCAGTTCGCGCCGGCTGTCGGCCAGCCGGGCGCGGGTTGCAATCAGTTCCCGTCCGGTCTGCTGCGCCAGCGCATCAAGGCGCTGCTGCTCGATCAGCGCTGCGCCCAGTTCGGCGGCGCGGGCATCGGCCATGGTCTGCAGCGCACGGGCATGGCTGGCGTCCAGGCTGGCCAGCCTGGTCTGCCAGTCACTGGCAGCATGGCGGCGACCGGCATCGAAGCCGAACCAGCCGGCCACGGCCAGCGGCAGCAGCAGCGCGCCGACGCGCAGCGCAAGCGACAGCGGGGTGGGTTTCAGGTCGAACATCGGCAGTCCTTTCAGGTCGTTGGCGGGTCCTGCGGCCGGGGCCGGCTGCGCCAGGCGGCGATCAGCCGCAGCGCGGCGGCATAGCCGCCGACCAGGCCGAGGTAGATCAGCCAGGTTTCCGACGTCAGCGTGTCGTGGATGCCCTGATAGATGAACATGCCGGTCGACGAGGCGCTGGCGATGTTCGCCCACAGTTTGGTGTGGCTCAGGCGGCCGCTGTCGGCGTGGGTGAGCAGCTCGGACCAGCGCATCACGCCCCGCCCTTCGCCAGTTCAAAGTGCGGGAACTCGCGGAAGCGGGCGGTCGGCCTGCCGTACCAGTTCAGGCCCAGTTGCTCGCCGATGCGGCCCATCTGCTGCCAGTGCGGATGCGCGGCATCCCACATCGCCTTGCCGTTGATCAGCGGCACCACGTCGAAGGCACGGGCGGCCGGCTTGCCGCCCAGGGTGAAGTTGTGTGCGGACTGGCCGGCACGGGCGTTGGTCACGCGCGGACCGGGCCGGGTGCGGCCCTGCGCGTACAGCGCGTCCTGCTCGGCGCCATCTCGGTACGTGCAGGTAATCAGCGGGTCCATGCCGGCCGCACGGCACTGGCGCAGAAAGGCGGTGCACAACGGCTGCAGGTCGGGATGAAGGTCTTCGATTCGGCGGCTTGCCATGATGAAATTCGCAGGAAACGGAACGGCACCAGCATAAAAAAACGCCCCGGGCGGGGCGTGGTGACAGGCTTCAGTAAGCCGGGTGCCGGCAGGCTAGAACAGGGCCGGCTGCGTGCTGTCGGCAAGCTGGTCGGCTTTCTTCAGGACCAGCCATACGTTGCGCTCGGTCATCTGGTACTTGCGTGCCAGCTGGTTGGCGGCGAACAGGGCGGCGTGTTCCCGCGTCATCGCGTCGAACTCGGCGCGGATCATGCGGTCGCGCACTTCGCGCATGGCTGCCGCACAGCGCGGAATCGCCAGCACCTCGCCGCCGAAGTGGCGGGTCAGGATGTCGGCCGCCTCGACGCCGACCACTTCGGCCAGCGCGTCGTAGCGGATCTGTCCGTCGCGGCGCTTGTTCTTGCTGACCGGGAAGGTGGTCCCGCCCCAGGCCTCGATCAGGCTCAGCGTGCGCGGCAGGCCGATCAGGGTGGCGATCAGCCGGGCCATTTCCGGCAACAGGTATTCGACTTGTTCCAGTTTCATGCCGGTTGCCTCCCGGGCCGACAGGTGACGGCCACCGATGCCGGATGACGTGTCATGTGCTTTCCTTTTGATATGGGCAGTAGGAAACCGGCCGGGCATGACCGGTTTCATTGTCCTGCGCAGCTTAGGCGGTCACGCCGGCGCTAACCCGGTGGGTGATTTCATCGCCTTCGCCGATGGTGACCCTGTCACGCGCCGGCGATGTCGAGCGGGATCGGCCGGTACTGGTCGCTGTCGCCGATGCGTTCGTACACGCGGATATAGCTGCGCGAGCACTGCACCCGTACCGAGTCGTTCAGCGCGTCCATCGCGCGCTGCCACTTGCCGTCGTGGATATCGAGCCGGCGCAGGCTGAGAATGCGGCCGGTACTGATCTTGCCTTCCTTGTCGACATTGAATGCGTCGTTGATCAGCGCGCGGATTTCGCTGCGCGCACCGGCAGTCCATTCGTGGACGCACTCGTCGATCAGCGCCTTGGCGGCCTGCAGTCCCTCGTCGAAGGTCAGCGTGTCCTGGACGGCACGCTGGACCTTGTAGCGGCCGTCGAAGCCGACCAGCGACACATTGCCCTTGGCACCGCCGACGCGGGCGTCGTAGCGCTCGGCCGACAGCTCGATAAAGGCGCCGATGTCGGCGAACACGCCAGCCTTGAATGCAGCCAGGGCCTGGCTGAGGGTGCGGGCCCGCTCGACGATGTCGTCGACCAGTTCATCGCGGGCCAGGTCGATCGGCTTGATGGCTTCCAGCGGGATCAGGCGGCCTTTGGCATCCTGCTTGTAGCCGTGCGGAATGGCATTCATGGTTTGCTCCGTTGTCGGTTCGTTGTCGGTTCGTCGGGGGTGGGCGTTTCCAGCCAGGTCACCCGGCAGCCGTCGATATGGATGCTGAACAGCTCGCCGATGCCAGTACGGCGGCGGGTCACGCAGCTGGCCTGCCGGCGCAGCCGCCGGCCGTCGACGGCGGCGACAACCAGGGTCAGTTCGTCGTCGAGGCCGGCGGCCAGCACCGGCACGCCGAGGGTGCGCAGGTGGCGCAGTACCCGGTTCTGCCGGCCCAGCCGTGCGGTCACGCCAGCGTCGAGGATGCGGTTCGGGGTGCTCATCCGGCCTCCCCCCGCCCGCGCCGGCGTGGTGCGTCACCGGTGTACAGCGGTCGTTCTCCCCAGAGCGCGCGGTCGACTTCGTCCCAGCCCTCGACCAGCGCCGTGTCGTACACATTGACCAGGTTGACCGACACCCGCCGCACCGAGCCGTGCGCCAGGGCGACCAGCTGCGCCAGCAGGTCATCGGCGACGCGGATGTCCGGGCAGTAGCTGTCGGCCAGCCGGCGCGCATCGTCATGGCTGACCGGGGCGGCCGGCAGCCAGCTCAGCACCCGGCCATGGAAACGCTCGTGACGCTTCAGCTTGTGCGGCAGCCGTTCCTCGCCGACCAGCAGCAGGCTGGACTGGCTGCCTTCGTAGATGTCGCGCACCAGCTCGATCATCACGTCGCGGGTCGCCGCATAGTCGAACTCGTCCAGCACCAGCGGGCGGCGGCTGGCGACCAGCTGCTCGCAGATCTGGTCCAGCAGCTGGGTGGTGCGGCCGACCGGGCGGATGCCCATTTCCTGCAGGATTTTTTCCAGCAGATCCTTGCGTGCCCAGCTGGAACGCAGTTGCACGTAATAGGCACGGGTGCGGTTGGCCACCGCCAGCGTGGCCGTGGTCTTGCCCCAGCCGGACGGGCCGTAATAGACCGCCAGCCCGGGCAGGCCGTCCTGACGGTGCAGCAGTTTTTCCATGACCACCGCGACCAGGTCGAGGCTGGAAATGGCGGCGATGCGGTTCGGTGCGCAGGGATTCATCGGCGCGGTCCTTTCTTGTTCGGTGTACCGGGGGCCGGCTACGCGGTGGCGTCGCTGTGACCGGTCTGCTTCATCACGTTGAATTCATGGCTGCGGGCATAGCTGGCCAGCCACCTGGCCTCCCGCGCCGTCAGCGGCGTACCGTCAGCGGTGCGGGCCTCCAGCATCAGCCAGGCGCGATAGCGCAGGGCCGGTGTCGGCGGCACGCTGAAGTCGTCGCCGGCCGGCGCGGGGGCAAGCCGGCGCGGCGCGGCCTCGACGGCGGGCACGTCAATGGCATCGAGCCGCTCGAAGGCGCCGGCGATGTCGCGTCCGGCCAGCCCGGGCAGTACCGGTGCCGTGACCGGTGCCAGTGCCGCCCTGCCGTCACGCTCGGCCTCGACCGCATCGCGCCGCTCGTCGAGCCGGCGCAGGGCGGCCTCGGCACGCGCTGCACGCTTCTGCTCGATCACCGGCCGGGCGAAGTACGCGGTCCGGTTGGCATTCCAGTCGGCATGGCAGACAAAGCGGCCATCGGGCAGGTACACCCACACCCGCTCGGCTTCATGGATGTCGTAGGCGACCTGTACCGACTCGCCATGCAGCTCGGTCAGCGCGGTGCTGAAATAGACGTTGTTGAACAGCCGCACCTGGCCCCGGTCCACCGTCCGCTCCAGCCGCGGGCGGAACAGGCGTTCCAGCGTGGCATCGTCCTCGCGCTGCGCCTGCCAGCCGCGCTGCTCGAAACCGGTCCAGACCGCATCCGGGCTGCGCTTTTTCAGACTGGCGTGCGGGCGGGCGTTGTACTCGGCGACCCGTTCGCCGGCGAAGGCCAGGAAATCGTCCCAGCCCATCATCGGCAGCCGGCCACCGTGGCGAACCGCGGCGCGGGTGATGCGGAACTGGCGCTGCCGCGCCTGCCGGTCCATGTCGGCGCCGATATAGCTCGGCAGTTGTTTGGCCGCGCTGACCCACAGCGTCTGGTGCAGCCGTTCGATCACGCCACGGGCCTGCGAGTTGTAGGCGACCGAGTGGCTCATGCTGATGCCGAGCCGGCCCATCAGGCCGGTACCCTCGTCCTTCATCAGCGCGTTGACGTAGCCGGAGCCGTTGTCGACGTAGAAGATCGCCGGCGTGCCGGCCTGGCCGACCGCCATCCGCAACGCGTCCAGCACGGCCAGCCCCGACTCGGCCAGGTCGATCGACCAGCCGACCACCCGCCGGGTGGCGATGTCGATGATGCTGGTGATTTCCGGCCGGAACGGTCGCCCGGTCAACGGATGCTGGACCTCGGCATCGAAGCAGTGACCGTCGGCACTCCACACGTCGTTCGGCAGCAAATCAGCAAAGTCACGACGGACAAACGGCTGCAGGCGCTTGAGTTCACGCGCTTCAAGCCGGCCGGCCTCGCGGCTGACCGTGCCCAGCTTTCTCAGAAAACGGCGTACCACATGGATGCTCGGCAGTTCGCGTTCCGGGTCCTGTGCCAGCTGCCCGGCGACGAACAGCCGGTAGGCGAGTTCGACCGACGGTTTCTGCGGCTGTTGCCAGTGACCGAGGAAATCCCGCGCCCACCACGGCAGCGACAGGTCGGTCTGGCGCACCTTCGGCGCCAGTTGGCAGGCTTCGCGGCGGGCAAACCAGCGCTTCAGCGTGCGGATGCCGGGCAGCCCGTCGCCATGGCGACGACCGCGTTCGTCGCAGGCCCGCTTCAGCATCGCCACGGTCAGTGCGTCGGCCTGCCCGGTCTGCACGCTGGCCAGCAGGTGCTGCATGGCGCGCTCCTTGCTGAGTCCGCAACTGCCCATCAGCCGCTCGATGGCCGTCAATACGCCCATGCGCGCGGCTTCCACGCCCTGCTGGCGGCCGGTCAGCGAAACCGGTTCGCGCAGCGCCGGTTCCTGCCATGCCGGCGCCGGTGCCACGACCGGCCCCGTCGCCAGCAACTGGCGGGCAACCCGGGCCCGCAGGCAGTCACGCGCCCCGATCGGCAAGGCATCCAGCGCATATTCCCGTCCGCCGCCGCGGCCGGCGCGCTTGCGCGATGCCCAGCCTTCCCGCTTGGCGAGCAGCTGGTTGCCGCGCTCGGTTGCCGGCAGTCCCGGCAGTTTCAGTGCCGCCAGTTCCGCCGCGCTGTAATGGGTCTTGATGCTGACCGGCGACGGGGGGGCGGGCGACTTCAGGCACGCTGGCATGGCAGCGGCTCCTTGCCCGGGAATGCAATCGGGGTTGTTTTCGGACTTTTCGGTCTGCAAACGTCATCAACCGTGGTCGAAAGCCCACTTTCGGGTGCGCCAAGTTGATGAGTTTCCTCAGTTCTCTCAGAAATGCGTGACAAAACTGGCTTAAAATGTCGCCGTTTGTATCGGCTTGGCCAGATCGATTCCGGCGCAACCCCGATCGCGGTCGCAATGATGCGTTCTGCCTTCGGCCACGGGCGATCCAGCGCTGCTTTCAGTGTTCCCGCACTCAATGCGCTCTGCCGGGACAACTCCCGCAATGACCAGCCCTCCTTGTGCAGGGCTGCGACGATGTCCGCCCGATGCCAGTCGTGGGCGGGCTTTTTTGGCGGGTGTGATGCACTCATGGATGACTCCTTTCGGGTGAGTTCATGAGCGCATGCTAACCCCAGAAGAAACACACAACAACCACTTTTGAGATATTTCTGTCTTTTTTCGGGGTCGTTGGCAACACTAATCGAGGTTTAAATGGCGAATACTTATTCGAATCAGGCGGTTGACGCAAACCCCGAACGGGGTGTCGTCGCCAAAGAGTCGATTCTGGGTTCCTACGGCAAACCCCGAATGGAGTTCCCTGTTTTGGGCGACCGTATCCGTGTCGTGCGCGATCAGGTCGCACACATGTCCCGCGACGATTTCGCGCAACAATTGCAGATGACGCGCAGTTCGCTGCAGCTGTATGAGGATGGCAAGCGCGAGCCGAAGCCGTCGCTGCTGCGGGCGATGGCCGCGCAGTTCAATGTCGATCCGGGCTGGCTGCTGACCGGTGAAGGCGCGATGCTGCGCGGGGCGCCCCTGCCCGAGGCCGAGCAGTGTCTGTGCCTGGACACGCTGGGCAGTCCGGTCGATCTGGACGAGTTCGTGTTCGTCCCCCGCTACAATCTGCAGGCATCGGCCGGGCACGGTGCGGCGAGCGACGGCGAGAAGCCGGTGTTCACCATGGCGTTCCGCCGCTACTGGATCGTCAACTACCTGCATGCGGACCCGCACGACCTGTCGGTCATCTCGGTCAAGGGGGATTCGATGGAGGGGGTACTGAATGACAAGGACGTCATTCTGATCAACCGCAGCGATACCTCTGCAACCAGCGGCCTGTTCGTGCTGCGCATCGACGGGGATCTGGTGGTGAAGCGCGTGCAGCGGCTACCCGGTGGCACACTGGAAATCTCCAGCGCCAACGAGGCCTACAAGCCGTTTTCGGTCGACAGCCACAACCCGCCGGACGATTTCTCCATCATCGGCCGCGTGGTCTGGTTCGGACGCCAGATCGCCTGAACGATGCGGGCGGTGTCACACAGCGCGTCAAAACCGCGCCGGCACCGCCCCGCCCGCGCCAGACACCGCCCGCCCCCGATCCGCCGCAACCCGCGCCACGACAGGCCCGGACAGATCCGGGCGCTATGGACGGGGAGTGACAGACAGGTGAGCAGCCCACATCAGGCGAAACGCATCGACAGGTCGATGGCCTGTACGTCCTTGGTCAGCTTGCCGATGGAGATCCGGTCGACGCCGGTTTCGGCGATGGCGCGCAGCGTGTCGGCGTTGACATTGCCGCTGGCTTCGAGCCGGGCACGGCCTGCGGTCAGTGCCACGGCGGCACGCAGACCGTCGGTATCGAAGTTGTCGAGCAGCACCAGGGTTGCCCCGGCTTCGAGTGCCTGCTCGAGCTCACCCAGCGTTTCCACCTCGATCTGCACCGGCACCGTGGCCGGCACCGTGGCGGCTGCCAGTGCCAGTGCCTCGCGGATGCCGCCGGCAGCGGCAATGTGGTTTTCCTTGATCAGCACACCGTCGTACAGGCCGATGCGCTGATTTTCGCCCCCTCCGACGCAAACGGCGTACTTCTGCGCCAGGCGCAGGCCCGGCAGGGTCTTGCGCGTGTCATAGACCCGGGCCCGGGTGCCGGCAACCAGGTCGGCATGCCGGCGGGTCGCGGTCGCGGTCGCCGACAGCAACTGCAGGAAGTTCAGTGCGCAGCGCTCTCCGCTGAGCAGGCCACGGGCCGGCCCGTCCAGCTCGCACAGCACCGCGCCGGATTCGACGCGGTCGCCATCGGCAACCCGCCACACGATGTGCACGGCCGGCTCGACCTGGCGGAAGCACTCGGTGAACCAGGCGATGCCGGCGATAACGGCCGGTTCCCGGGCCAGTACCGTGGCATGGCCCTGCGCGTCGGCGGCAACCAGACTGGCCGTCCAGTCACACGCGCCGATATCCTCGGCCAGCGCAGTGGCAACATCACGGGCAATCAGGTGGGCGGCAGGCAGGACGGGCATGGGAAGCGACTCCGGAAACAGGGCGGAAAGAGGCCGAGTCTAGCCGCGTCGGCGCCCCGCCGCCAGCATGCTACTCGTTCGGCGGGCGACGCAGCAGCGTCAGGGTCAGCGTGAGTTCGCCCTCGTCATCATCGCTGGAACGCACGCCCTGCAGGCTCAGCTCGGATGGCAGCAGCACGCTGATGCCATGGCCGACCCCGACCTTGCTCCACGTCCGCTCCAGCCGCTTGAACACCCGTTGCGCCGGCAGGCCGGCATCATGGTCGAGCGCAAAGCCATAGGACTCGGCCGCATTGTCCAGTGCCTGACTGACGTGCTCGCGCGGCACGAATTTCTCGGCCATGGCCGCCACCTGACGCGGCGACACATCGGTTTCCTCACGGCACAGCGTCAGCACCTCGTCCTTGAAGCGCGCCTGTGCGGACGGGTCGTCAATGTCATCTGACAGCTGGTCAAGCACTTCCACCATCATCTTGCTGCTGGAGCCGGTATCCGGCACGCGCAGCGCCTTGAGGAAATCGTCGAGCCAGAACTTGGTCTGGTTGCCAAGCCGGTCGACGGCATAGACCGTCGGCCCGTTTTCCAGAATCAGCGCCCCCTTGTCGATCAGACGCGGGTTGATCCCCGACGCATGCGACACATCGAACACATTGGCCGACTCGATCACGGTCAGAAAATCGTCACGGACCTCGGACTTGAACACGCCCAGACCACGCTGGGTGTCTTCGCCATAAGGCAGGCCGTTGAACAGGATGACCAGCAGATCCCCCTCGCGAATGTTCGGATGCTGCGAATGCGCCTGCAGATGCCTGGCGATCCGCTGTGACACGGCCAGGAAATCCAGCTCGCCACGGAAGAACTGACGGGTGAAATGATAGAGCTCGTTCTGGTTCAGATCGGACTCGTGAAAAAACTGGTACTTGCGCTTGTCGGAGACGATCCCCTTCAGGTAGCCCGCCAGAATCAGGTCCGACACCGCCTCGTCAACCTCGGTGGCCCGATCGGACAGCTGCAGGCGCTCTCCGCGGGACAGGTTGCCGACACGATGCACTGCCAATCGCTCTACGCTGGGTTCGTCCATGTTGCTGTACTTCCTTGGTGTGATCGTTGCAAGGCGCAATTATTCCCAGCGCGAGGCCACTTGACAACACGACCGTGCCCACAGGAGCCGGGCACCACCACGCGGGGAAGGAAAAGTGATGGCGCCGGCCGGATATTGGCACCGGTTTTTTTTGAATTCTGTTTTCGCGTGAAATTCAAATAGCGGTTATCCATTAGCCTCATGACATAAACTCTCAAGCGAATCAAGATTACCGCCCACGGCAAACAGAAACGCATGCATAATTTGCCAGGATTGCAAAACCCGTTCCAGCCGTGGATGATCAATCAATCGCGTCGCTGCACAGCCCGTCGCACCATGCCAAAGATTCTTCCTGAAATACCCGCCCCCGCGAAAGCAGCGGGAATACATGACTGCATCAGTGAACCACACCGCCAAAATATGCAGCCATCCAGATTGATTCGTACCGCCATCCTGCTGATGGCACTCCTTGTCCCCGGCCTGGGCCAGAGCCGGGAGGCATCGCCGCAAGCGGCGCATGCCGATGCCTCCCCGGCCCGGGCCACCGTCGCGCTCAATCAGGCCGATCAGGCCTGGCTGAGCAGCCACGGCCAGAAAATCGTGGCCGGGCTGGTGCCCAACGACCTGCCCCCCTTTGATCTGGTCGACTTTGAAGGCAGATACCGGGGCATCAGCGTCGACTACCTCGAAGCAGTCGGGCGCGAACTGGGAGTGAATATAGAATGGCGGCCATATCCATCCCGGACACAAATGAAAGCCGCGCTGCGCAATGGCGAAATCGATGTCGTGACCACCGCACACATGCGCCAGGAAAACCAAGACATTCTTTATTCACACAATTACATTCCCAACAAGCTGGCTATCGTCGAGCGATCCCCTGCACTTGCCCGGCATGATGAAAACACCGCCCCCACACTCGCTTTCGTCCGTGAGCACATACAGCCCGGCCAGTTGAAAAAATACTATCCCGACTGGCGTCATCAGCCCTACCGGGGAATTATCGAGGCATTGCAGGCCGTTTCCTTTGGCGACGCCGATGCCTATATCGGCAACATGACGGTCTCCAACTACGATATTGACCAGCTGCAATTGCTGAACCTGAAAATTACCAATTTCGCCGCTTTCGACGAGGATGGTTTTTCCTTTGCCGTCAGCAACCGCCAGCCCGTACTGCTGGACATGGTCAACAAGGCGCTCATGGCCCTGCCCTCCACATTCCAGGTGGAAGCACGCGCACGCTGGGAGACGTTCGCCAACCACATGCAGCCGATCACGAAGGTACAGCTGTCGGCCGCGGAGAAGAACTGGATCAGCCTGCACCCGGTCGTCAGCTACGCCGGCATCAGTGACATGCCACCCTTCATCTTCCGCGGCAGGGATGGCCAGCCAGCCGGCCTGTCGGTCGACGTGATGAACCTGATCGGCGAACGCACCGGTCTGAAATTCACCGGCACGCTGTACGATACCCAGGCCAGGGCGCGGGAAGCGCTGGCACAGGGCAAGGCCCAGTTGCTGTCCTCGATGTACGAGATGCCACCGGACAAGCACCTGCCACTGCGCTCGCTTCCCTACCTGAGCGACCTGATGGTCATCGTTACACGCAAGGGCGAAGCGCACCTGCGCAATATCGGCGCCCTGACCGGCAAGACCGTTGCCGTGATGACGATGAATCCGCTCCACGACACGCTGCGCCGGCAATACCGGGGCGTCACCGTCCACCCGGCCAGTTCGGCCAGGGAAGCACTGGAGCAACTGGCCAACGGCAAGGTGGATGCTGCCATCGTCAGCATCTCCATCGCCAATTACCGTCTCAACCAGTTCCATCACAACCGCCTGGTCATCAGCGGCACCGCCGGCGATCTGCCGCGACCGATCAGCCTCGGCATTGCTCCCCACCACCCGGAGCTGCTGGATATCGTCAACAAGGCCATCATCAGCCTGTCGCCCAGCGAGCTTGAGTCGCTGCGGCATCGCTGGCTGACCAGCCGCCCGCATCCGGAATCGAGCTGGGACCGCTACAGCGACCTGCTGTTCTATGCGGCGGCGGTCGTCGTTGCCGCCCTGCTGATGATCCTGCTGTGGAGCCACTCCCTGAAACGGGAGGTCCGCCGCCGGAAAAGCGCGGAGCGCACATTGCGCGACCAGCTCGCCTTCCAGTCCACCCTGCTCGACAGCATCCCGCAGCCGGTGGTCGTCCGCGACCTGGAAGGCAAGCTGCTGAGCTGCAACCGCTCGTACCTGTCGTTCAACAAGCGCCCCGGCTCGGCGCTGGTCGGACGCCGCCTCGATGAAGTGCCCGACCTGACCATCGACGATGCCTCGGTACGCCTCATCATGGCGCTGTACCGCCAGTCGCTGGAAGAAGACCGTCCCATTTTCCGGGACGTGCAGGTCACCCGGTTTGGCCAGCAGATCGACCTGCTGTTCTGGACGACCCCGTTCTATGCTGCCGACGGCCGTCAGCGCGGGCAGCTGGGCGGCTGGCTCGACATTACCGAACGGGCCCGGCTGGCAAAGGAACTGAAGGTCGCCAAGGATGCGGCGGAAAGTGCGGACCGGGCCAAATCCACCTTCCTGTCGACCATGAGCCACGAGATCCGCACACCGATGAACGCCATCATCGGCCTGCTTGACCTTGCGCTGCGCCAGCCGCCACCACCGGACAAGCTGCGCGAGACGCTGGATACCGCCTGCCATGCCGCCCGACAGCTGATGGCACTGCTGGACGATATCCTCGATGTTTCGAAGATACAGGCCGGCAAGCTGGATCTGGCTCCACGCCCGGTCGAGCTCGGCACGCTGGTTGACAGCACGGCCCGGGTCTTTCACGGACTGGCGCGCCAGAAGGGGCTGGCGTTCGACATCGATGCGGATCCGACGCTGGCCTGCTGGGTCATGGCCGATCCGGTACGGCTGCGTCAGATCATCACCAACCTGATGTCCAATGCGATCAAGTTCACCCATTCCGGCGGCATCAGGCTTTCCAGCAGCCTCCAGCCGCAGGGATCGGGCCAGGTACAGCTGAGCGTCAGTGTCATCGACAGCGGCGTCGGCATCGATGCGGCCGAGCAGGCCGGTCTGTTCCAGCCCTTCGTCCAGTTGCCGAGCCGCGCCCATTGTGGCGGCACCGGACTGGGTCTGGCGATCTGCAAGCAGCTGATCGATCTGATGGGGGGCGAGATCAGCATGGCAAGCACGCCGGGCAAGGGCACCACCGTGTCGTTCCAGGTCAGGCTCGATATCGCGCCACGACCGGCAGTCCAGGCCGAGCGCCCGGACCAGAACGACGGCCAGATGGTGGAAGGGCGGTTTTCCGGCCTGCGCGTCCTGATCGTTGACGATCACCCGGCAAACCGTATCGTGCTCCGCAACCAGCTGGAGTATCTGGGGTGCCGGGTCGTCGAGGCCATCGATGGTCAGGACGGGCTGGACAGGTGGCGCGCCGACGAATTCGACCTGCTGATAACCGACAGCTACATGCCCCGCCTGAGCGGCGAGGCCCTGACCCGCACCATCCGGGCCGACGAAGCACGCCAGGGGCGCGCAGCCATGATCATTATCGGCCTGACGGCCAACACCCAGCCCGAGAGTCTGCGCGATGCGACGGATGCCGGCATGACCATCTGCCTGTCAAAACCGGTCGACATCGACATGCTGGTGGACATCATCTCGGAGCAGTTGCCTGCCCACCCAGCGCATCCTTCGGCCGACGCCGTCTCGCTGGACCGGCTCGACGAGACCTTCCATGGCAACCGGCATGCCGAACGGACCTTTCTGGCCCAGTGGCGCGACAGCAACGATGCCGACCTGGCCCGCATCGGGCAGGCATGGCGGCAACAGGATTTCCGCGCGCTCGGCGAGCTGGGCCATCGACTGAAGGGCCCTGCCCGGCTGATCGACTATCCGGCTTTCATCGATGCCTGCGAAGCGGTCGAACAGGCGAGCGCGTCCGGCTCACACCCGGCGATGACCGAAGGGGTTGCCCGACTGCAGCAGGTCGTGCTCACCCTGAACGCAAAAATCCTGGAGCGGCTCTCGGTGCTGGACCGGGCGGAGGGCTGATGCCCTGCCGCCCATTGCGCAACGGGCGGCAATGGCGTAAAGAAAACCATCACCACTCACGTCCGCACCATGTCCGACTCCCTCTCCGTTGCCGCCCGCCTGCTCTCCGACCGCCGCCGCAGCGGCCAGCCCGGTCCCCGGTTGCCCCCGGACTGCCGCCCGGCCGATGCCGACAGCGCCCTGGAGATCCAGGAAGCGGTCATCGCCCGGCTCGGCGAGCGCATTGGTGGCTGGAAATGCGGTCTGCCTGGCACCGAACAGCCGATTGCCGCCCCCATCCATGCCGGCGACTGCCACGCAGACAGCCCGGTCCCGGTCCGTGGCAACAGCGTGCAGGTCGAACCCGAACTCGCCTTTGTCCTGGCCCATGATCTGCCGGCGCGCTCCGTTCCTTACCGGGAAGCGGAAGTGGATGCCGCCATCGGCAGTATCCACCTGGCGCTGGAACGGGTCGGCAGCCGTTACCTGCCGGCGGAAGACACGACGTTCCCGGAACGGCTGGCTGACGGTCTGAGCAATGAAGGCCTGGTTATCGGTCCCGCCGTCGGAATGACCCTGGCCCGTCGTGCCGCGACCTTTCCGCTGCAGGTCGCCTGGGGCGGAAAACCACGGCTGGCACTCGACGCCCGTCATCCCGCGGGCCTGCCACAGGCGCCGCTTTACTGGCTGGTCGAGTTCCTGCGCAGCCGCGGCCGGACGGTCCGGGCCGGTCAGCCCGTCATCACCGGTTCCTATGCCGGCGTGGTGACGCTGCCGGTCGCGGAGACCCTCACCCTCCGCTTTGGCGAGCTGGGGGTGCTGACCGTACGTTTCGAATCCGCTCAGTAGCGCGTGCCGCGCGCCATTTCGACAAAGAACCCGGCGCCGTAGCCCAGCGCCTGGTCATTGAAGTCGTAATGCGGATTGTGCAACGGCGCGACATGGGCGTCCCCGTCGACCCCGAGCCACATATAGGCGCCAGGGCGCCGCTGCAGCATCAGCGAGAAATCCTCGGAGGCCATCGACGGCACGCAGTCGAACTCGACCGCCCCGTCTCCCACCACCCGGCGTGCGGCAGCAATGGCCAGATCGGTCTCCCGCGAGGTGTTGACCGTCGGCGGATAGCCATCGATATGACGCACATCCGCCGTGGCGCCGAAAGCGGCGGCAGTATTGCCGGCAATTTCGCGAATCCGCCGTTTCGCCAGCTGGCGGTCCACTTCACGCATGGCGCGGACGGTGCCGCGAATGACGGTGCTGGCCGGGATCACATTCCACGCATCGCCACCGTGCAACTGGGTCACGGTCACCACCAGCGCCTCATGCGGATCGATGCTGCGGCTGACGATGCTCTGCAGGCTGGTCACGATCGTCGCTGCACACAGCAGGCTGTCTACGCCCTTGTGCGGCTGCGCGGCATGGGCCCCCGTGCCGCTGACGATGATCTCGAACGTATCCAGTGACGCCATCATCGGCCCGGGATTGATGGCGAAATGACCAAGCTTCAGCCCGGGCCAGTTATGCAGTGCATAGACGGCATCGCATGGAAAACGGTCGAACAGCCCGGCCCGGATCATCTCTCCCGCGCCGCCGGCCATTTCCTCCGCCGGCTGGAAAATGAAATGCAGCGTACCGCAGAAATCACGATGTCGGGCCAGATGCGCCGCCGCCCCCAGCAGCATGGCGGTATGGCCGTCATGCCCGCAGGCATGCATGCATCCCGGATGGGCAGAACGGTAATCGAAGGTATTTTCTTCACTGATCGGCAGCGCATCCATGTCGGCACGCAGCCCGATCGACGGGCCGGCACCATTGCGCAGGGTACCCACCACGCCGGTCCCGGCGATGTTGCGCTCGACATCGAGCCCGAATTCAACCAGCTTTTCCGCAACCAGGCCCGCCGTGCGGTATTCGTCAAAAGCCAGTTCAGGATGGCGGTGGATCAGGCGCCGCCAGGTTTTCATCTGTTCAAGCAGATCTGCGTCGAGGGTCATGCGTGCCTTCGCCAGGAAACCGGTAGTACATATCAGTGTGGACAAGCCGCATTGCCAGTGTCAATCCGGACCCGCCCCCCACTTGTCCTGATACAAATCCGCTAGCCGATCAGGCGCGCCGACAGGGTAAGGGTCGCATTCAGCAGTTTAGAGACCGGACAACCGGCTTTCGCGGCATTGGCCGCGCGGTCAAAAGCCTCCGGGTCCCCGCCGGGGATACGGGCCACCACGTCCAGGTGCACGGCCGTGATGGTGAAACCGCCGTTCCCTTTCTCCAGCGTCACCGCAGCCCTGGTCTCGATGCTGTCCGCCACCATGCCGGCATCGCCCAGTTGCAGCGACAGCGCCATCGAGAAGCAGCCGGCATGGGCAGCACCGATCAGTTCTTCGGGATTGGTGCCGGGCCCGCCTTCGAAGCGGCTTTTGAATCCGTAGGGCGTCTCCTGCAAAACGCCGCTCTGGGTCGAGATCGTACCCGCGCCATCCTTGATGCTGCCATGCCATTTTGCCGATGCCGTCTTCTGCATGAGAGCGCTCCTGAAGGGGGAATGGAAGGCGCGGCAGGAATGCCGCGCACTCTCGTTGTAGGCGACAAGACGACGATAGACCAGCGGCAGTGTCAGCGACCGGTCACGGCACAGGCAAGAATGCGCAGCATGGCGGCGGTGGCACCCCAGACAAAGTGGTCGCCGTGGCTCAGCGACAGGTAGTGGCGCAAACGGCCGTCGCGCTCGATGGTATGCCTTTCGTACTGGCGTACATCCAGCACCCTGTCCAGCGGCAGCTCGAAGATCTCCGCCACCTCGCCCGGCTGCGGCACCAGCCCGGCCGGCGGCAGCAGCAGGCCGACCACCGGCGTGACGGAGAAGCCGGTAATGGTCACATACGGAGGCAGCTCGCCGACCAGTCGCACCAGGTGCGGCGCCAGCGCAATTTCTTCCTGCGCCTCGCGCAGTGCGCAGGCGACGGCATCGACATCACCGGGCTCGCGTTTGCCGCCCGGGAAGCTGATCTGCCCGGCATGGTGGCGCAGCCCCTCGGTACGCCGCGTCAGCAGCACACCCGGCCCGTCCGGACGCCAGACCAGCGGCACCAGCACCGCAGCAGGCCGTGCGTCGGCATCGTGGTGACGATCGGGGATATCGCCGGCCTGCTGGCCTGGATCGAAGCGGGCAAGACAGTCGGACAGCCAGCGCGCGGCGTCCGGCAGCGCGGGAGGCAGAATCAGGGAGGGAGGCATCGTCACGGGATTGTCGGTCTCGAATCGGGGACCTGCGCATGCCGGCGCAAAAAACGCCGGGCGACAGGCACCCGGCGTTTTTATCACATCCGCAACCGTTCCACGCGTTCAGCGACGCATCGAGTCGAAGAACTGCTGGTTGGTCTTGGTGCTCTTGAGCTTGTCGAGCATGAACTCCATCGCCTCGATGTCGTCCATCGGGTACAGCAGCTTGCGCAGCACCCACAGGCGCTGGAGCTGGTCCTGCGGCAGCAGCAATTCCTCGCGGCGGGTGCCGGAGCGATTGATGTTGATCGCCGGGAAGATCCGCTTTTCCGCCATGCGGCGGTCCAGGTGGATTTCCGAGTTGCCGGTGCCCTTGAATTCTTCGTAGATCACATCGTCCATGCGGCTGCCGGTATCGATCAGCGTAGTGCCGATGATGGTCAGCGAACCGCCCTCTTCGATGTTGCGCGCCGCACCGAGAATGCGCTTCGGGCGTTGCAGCGCATTGGCGTCCACACCACCGGTCAGCACTTTGCCGGAACTCGGCACGACGGTGTTGTAGGCACGGGCCAGACGGGTGATCGAGTCGAGCAGGATCACAACGTCCTTCTTGTGCTCGACCAGGCGCTTGGCCTTCTCGATAACCATTTCGGCGACCTGGACGTGGCGGGTGGCCGGTTCGTCGAAGGTCGACGCCACCACTTCACCCTTGACCGTCCGGGTCATTTCCGTCACTTCTTCCGGCCGTTCGTCGATCAGCAGCACGATCAGGATCACGTCCGGATGGTTGGCGGCGATCGCATGGGCGATATGCTGCAGCATCACGGTCTTGCCGGACTTCGGCGGAGCAACCAGCAGGCTGCGCTGACCACGGCCGATCGGCGCGACCAGGTCGATGACGCGACCGGTGATGTTTTCTTCGCTCTTGATGTCGCGTTCCAGCGACATCCGCTCGGTCGGATGCAGCGGCGTCAGGTTTTCGAACAGGATCTTGTTCTTGGCCTTGTCCGGGGTCTCACCGTTGATGCGGTCGACCTTGACCAGCGCGAAATACCGCTCGCCTTCCTTCGGCATGCGGATTTCACCCTCAATGGTGTCACCGGTATGAAGGTTGAAGCGGCGGATCTGCGACGGGCTGATATAGATATCATCCGGGCCGGCCAGATACGAGGTATCCGGGGAGCGCAGAAAACCGAAGCCGTCGGGCAGGACTTCAAGCGTGCCATCGCCAAAAATGCTTTCGCCTTTCTTGGCCTGGTTTTTCAAAAGCGCAAAGATGAGATCCTGCTTGCGCAGGCGGTTCGCGCCTTCGATTTCGAGTGAAGCCGCCGTCTCGACGAGTTGGCTGACGTGCTGATGTTTAAGGTCGGAAAGATGCATAAAGGGTGAGTGCACGCGAGGAACGTGTGGGGGGTGACGCGGAAGGAGGAAGGGGAAACGGTACGGTTTCGGGCGGCCTGGACGCCGCCCGAGAGATTTCTTGACTCAGCTTAGACAGATTAGATGTTGCTGTCAACAAACGCGGTCAGCTGGCTCTTGGCCAGAGCGCCGACCTTGGTGGCAACCACATTGCCGTCCTTGAAAATCATCAGCGTCGGGATGCCGCGGATGCCGTACTTCGGCGGCGTGGTTTCGTTCTGGTCGATGTTCAGCTTGGTGATTTTCAGCTTGCCGTCGTATTCCTTGGCAATTTCATCGAGAATCGGCGCGATCATTTTGCAAGGGCCACACCATTCGGCCCAGTAGTCGACCAGTACCGGGCCTTGTGCCTTCAACACTTCTTCTTCAAAAGAGGCGTCGGTGACATGGACGATCAGTTCGCTGCTCATTGTGTTCTCCGTGTTGGTGCGCGTGGGCTGTATCGATTGATAGTAACAAGCGCATCCTGCGCCGACAAGGCACGCGACCGGGTGTCGTGCTGCATTGCACGGTCATGACACTAGCAAGCGGGTGCCGGCGCCACACCCAGCGCCGCCTGCAGCAATTCCCGGGTGTACGACGCCTGTGGTGCATCGAACACTTCCCGCGTCGGTCCGGCCTCGACCACCCGTCCGTTGCGCAGCACCACTACATCATGGGCAATGGCGCGGATCACCGCCAGATCGTGCGAAATGAACAGATACGCAAGACCGTATTTCTGCTGCAGCCGTTTCAGCAGCTCCAGCACCTGGCGCTGGATCGACACGTCCAGCGCGCTGGTCGGCTCGTCCAGCAGCAACAGCCGTGGCTCGAGCACCAGCGCCCGGGCAATGGCTATGCGCTGGCGCTGCCCACCGGAAAACGCATGCGGATAGCGATCACAGGCCTTCTCGTCCAGCCCGACTTCGCGCAGGATCTCCACCACCCGGGCCCGGCGTGCCGATGCCGACAGGTCGGTCCGGTGCAGCGCCAGTCCTTCACCGACGATCTCGCCAACGGTCAGCCGTGGCGACAGCGAGGAATACGGGTCCTGGAACACCATTTGCACGTCGCGCCGCAAGCTGCGCAGCGCACGCGGCGCCAGAGCCAATACCGACTGCCCGGCGAAGACCACGCGGCCGGTAGCCGGCAGCAGCCGCAGCAGCGCCAGCCCGAAGGTGGTCTTGCCGGAGCCGGACTCGCCAACCAGGCCCAGTGTGCGCCCCGGCGCAATGCAACAGGACACCCCGTCGACCGCCACCGTTTCCTCACGCCGGAACCAGCCGGCCTGACGGGAGAAAACGACCCGCACCGCCTCCGCGTCCAGCAGCGGGGGCTCGGTCGACGGCGCCTGCGGTGCCAGCGGCTCGGGGCGGCTGGCCAGCAGCGTCCGGGTGTACTCGTGCCGGGGCCGGGCAAAGACGTCCGCCACCGGCCCGCTCTCAACCAGCGCACCATGGCGCATCACGGCCACGCGATCGGCAAAGCGCTGCACCAGATTCAGATCATGGGTAATGAACAGGATCGCCATGCCGAACTCGCGCTGCAGCTCGTCGAGCAGCGACAGGATCTGCGCCTGGACGGTCACGTCCAGCGCCGTAGTCGGCTCGTCGGCAATCAGCAGTTGCGGACGACAGGCCAGCGCCATGGCAATCATCGCCCGCTGACGCTGACCGCCGGACAGCTCGAACGGATAGCGCCCGAGCTTTTTTTCCGGCTCGGGAATGCGCACCCGCCCCAGCAGCGCCAGCGCTTCCGCCCGCGCCTGCCGGCCGCTCAGTCCGCGGTGGACGGTCAGCGACTCGGCAATCTGGTTGCCGATGGGATACAGCGGGTTCAGCGCCGTCATCGGCTCCTGGAAGATCATGGCGATATCGTGCCCGCGCAGCCGGGCAATATCGCGCTCGGGCAACGTGGTCAGCTCCCGCCCCGCCCAGCGCACGCTGCCGGACAGGGTGGCTTCCGGATGCAGCCGCAGCAGTGCACTGGCAGCCTGGGTCTTGCCGGAGCCGGACTCGCCGACCAGGGCAAGTTTCTCGCCGGCACGGATGTCGAATGTCACTCCGTCGACCACAGCCTGCCCATCGTAGCGAACGGCAAGGTTTTCCACCTGCAGCAGCACCGTATCGCTCATCGTCCCTCCCGGCGTGGGTCGAAGGCTTCGCGCAGGCCTTCACCGATAAAGATCAGCAATGTCAGCGTGCCGGTCAGCACCAGAAAGGTCGACAGACCGATCCACCAGGCATCCAGGTTGTCCTTGCCCTGGGCCAGCAGTTCGCCAAGGCTGGCCGTGCTCGATGGCACCCCCAGGCCGAGAAAGTCGAGCGAGGTCAGCGCCAGAATGGCGCCGGACACGCGAAACGGCAGGAAGGTGATGACCGGCGTCATCGAATTCGGCAGCACGTGCCGCCACATGATCTGTGCGCTGCCGAGGCCGAGCGCGCGCGCCGCCAGCACATATTCCATCTGCCGGTTGCGCAGGAATTCGGCCCGCACATAGTCGGCCAGTCCCATCCAGCCGAACAGCGCCAGCAGGATCAGCAGCAGCGACAGGCTCGGCGTGAACAGCGACGCAAAAATGATCAGCAGGTACAGCTCGGGCAGCGAGCCCCATATCTCGATAAAGCGCTGCAGGAACAGATCGGTCTTGCCGCCGAAATAGCCCTGCACCGCACCGGCCAGCACACCGACCAGGCTGCCGACCACCGTCAGCGCCAGCGCGAACAGCACCGACAGCCGGAAGCCGTAGACCACCCGGGCCAGCACGTCGCGTCCCCGGTCATCGGTTCCCAGCCAGTTCTCGCGCGACGGCGCCGCCGGGTTCGGGTCGCGCGCATAGTAGTTGATGCTGTCGAAACGGTACGGCACCGGCGGATACACGGCGAAATTGCCACCGCGCTTCAGCCTGTCGACGATGAACGGGTCGTGATAGTCGGGTGGCGTGACAAAGTCTCCGCCAAAAGCGGTTTCCGGATAGTCGACCAGCAGCGGAAAGTAGTACCGGCCGTCATAGCGCACCAGCAATGGCTTGTCATTGCACAGCACGTCGGCGAACAGGCTCAGCACAAACAGCAGCGTGAACAGGATCAGGCTCACATAACCGCGCCGGTGTGCGCGGAAACGGCGCCAGGCCCGGGCGCGGGGCGGCAGCGCGGCGGCTTCGGTCATGCCTGCGCTCCGCTTTCGACGGACATGATGCAGTTGCGACCGGCTTCCTTGGCCCGGTACAGCGCCGCGTCGGCGCGGGCCAGCAACTGCATCGGGCTGTCGGCCAGCTGATTGCCGCAGGTCGACACGCCGATGGATACGGTCAGCGGCACACGCCGCCCGTCCGGCAGTACGACCGGCTCGCCGCCGATCTGGGTGCGGATGCGGTCGGCCACCAGCCGAGCCTGACCCAGCGCGGTCTGCGGCAGCAGGACTGCGAATTCTTCGCCACCATAGCGCGCGGCCACGTCACAGCCGCGCAACTGACCGCGCATGCGGTTGGCCAGCGTGCGCAGCACGATGTCGCCGGCGACGTGACCGTGGGTATCGTTGATGCGCTTGAAATGATCGGCATCGAGAAACAGACAGGAAATCGGCGCGCCATGCCGGCGCGCCCGCGCCAGTTCCTCGTCGATGCGCTGGTCGAAATAGCGCCGGTTGTAGAGGCCGGTCAGCGGATCGGTCAGGCCGAGCTGCTTCAGCCGCTCGCGGTTCAGCACATTGTCGAGACACAGCGCAGTCACGGCAGCGAACCGTTCAATGAAGTCGGTGGCCTGATCCGGTGCAAACCGCTCCGGGTCGCGGCTGCCGAGTACCACCAGCCCGATCAGTGTGCTGTCGCGCCACAGCGGCATCAGCGCCACACTGCCGGGCAATTCTGCCCAGTCCAGCGCCAGTTCGCCGAGCACCTCGCCCGGACTGCCGAGCCGCACCCGGGTCGGCAATTCACCAAGGCGCTCGACCAGCCGGGCCGGCTCCCGCTCGAGCAGCAGCCCGTCCGGCAGGACCTCGTCGTAGCCAAGGATGGCGGACACCTCGCCATGGCTGTCGGCCAGCAGCAGCCATGCCTGTTCCAGCGCCATGCGCGCCGGCAACTGATCGCGTATCCCGGCCAGAAACTGGCCGAAGCCGCTGGCACCGATCAGTGCCAGTTCGATCGCCTGGAATCGCCGCAGCACCACCTCGTTGCGCTGGGCGTTCTCCAGCATTTGCGCATAGGACAGATCCATCATCGGCTCCTATCCGCCCACAGAGTCGAAGCGCAGGCGCGGGTCGACCCAGACATAGCACAGGTCGGACAGCAGCCTCGCCACCAGCCCGATCAGCGTAAACAGGTACAGAGTGCCCATCACGACCGGATAGTCACGCTTGACCACCGCGTCGTAGGACAGCAGCCCGAGTCCGTCGAGCGAGAAGATCGTCTCGATCAGCAGGCTGCCGGAAAAGAAAGCGCCGATAAAGGCGGAGGGAAAACCGGTAATCAGCGGGATCATCGCGTTGCGGAACACGTGTTTGTACAGGATGCGGTTTTCACTGACACCCTTGGCCCGGGCGGTCAGCACATACTGGCTGCGGATCTGCTCGAGAAAGGTGTTCTTGGTCAGCAGCGTCATCACTGCCAGGCTGCCGACCACCGATGCCGTCACCGGCAGCACCATGTGCCACAGATAGTCGGCAATGCGCGCGGGCCAGTCCAGCTCGTTCCAGTTGTCGGACACCAGTCCGCGCAGCGGAAACACTTCCAGGAAACTGCCGCCGCCGAACAGTACCAGCAGGGCCACGCCAAGCACGAAGCCGGGGATCGCATAGCCGACCAGCAGCAGCGTGCTGGTGGCGACATCGAAGGCGGAACCATCGCGCACGGCTTTGCGAATGCCAAGCGGAATCGAGATCAGATAGGTCAGGAAGAACGTCCACAGGCCGAGACTCATCGACACCGGCAGCTTGGACACCACCAGCGACCCCACCGACTGGTGATGATAGAAGCTCTCGCCAAGATCGAAATGCAGGTAGCGCCAGATCATGTCACCAAAACGCTGGTAAGCCGGTTTGTCGAAACCGTACAGCGTTTTCAGTTCGGCCAGCCGGTCGGCATCCAGCCCGCCCGATGCGCGGTAGAAGCCGGTATTGGTCGTCACCATCTCGCCGACCTGCGCGCCACGGAGTTCGCGGGCCAGTTGCTCGACCGGGCCGCCCGGCACGAACTGGATCACCATGAAGGTGACCAGCAGGATGCCGAACAGGGTCGGCACCATCAGCAGCAGGCGTTTGGCGATATAGCGCCACAGGTTCATCAGTCGGTCCGGTCTGGCGGGGCGATGCCACAAGAATAAGGGTTGCTTGCACCCGCCGCCAAGACATAAACACGACTTCTGGCAGGGGATGACATGGTGACAGCACTGTTTGCGCCGGTCGTCGGCGAAAAGCCGTCAGCCTGTCTCAAGACGAGGGGGGCGGCGCCGATATTTTTTGCCGGTCATCCTGCCATTTCGCCGCCAGTGCGGTCAGCGCCGGAACGGACAGGTTGTCCAGCCGCAAGTGCTGCGCCTCGGCCAGATTCGCATAGTGACGATCCGTCGAACGGCCATACAGCGGATCGTAATGCTCGACCAGCAGCGCCTCGACCAGTGCCGGGAAAGCGCCGGCCTTGATCAGCGCTTCCCACTGCGCCAGTTTTTCCCGGCCGTGCAACTCGCGCAACTGACCGAGCCGCGCCATCAGCGGCGCCGGCTGGCGCAGGAAGTAGTCGTAATCCTCCAGCAGGAAGCGGACCCGCTCGCCGAGCGGCACCTCCAGACACAGACAGTCCCCCTGATGCATCGCATCGATCAGGCTGCCCGGCACGGTCAGACGGCCGATCCGGCGCGACTCGGCCTCGATATGGACCGGCCTGGCCGGGTCGAGTGCGGACAGCGCCAGCCACAGCAGACTCTCGAAACGCTTCTGCGACGGTTGCGGTTCGTCCGGCAACGCCCCCAGCACCGATCCGCGATGGCAGGCCAGCCGTTCGAGGTCGAGCACCTGATGCCCGGCCTCCGCCAGCGCATCGAGCAGCCGGCTCTTGCCCGAGCCGGTCGGCCCGCACAGCACGCGGAACCGGAACCGGGCCGGCGCTTCAGCCAGCGCATCCATTACCTGCTTGCGGTACTGCTTGTAGCCGCCTTCCAGTTGCCGCGCGCCCCAGCCAACCTGCTGCAGGATCAGCGTCATCGCACCCGAACGCTGTCCGCCGCGCCAGCAGCAGACCAGCGGGCGCCAGCTCTTGGGCCGGTCGTGGAAACGGGCATCAAGGTGATGGGCGATATTGCGCGCGACCAGCGCAGCCCCCACCTTGCGCGCTTCGAAGGGCGATGCCTGTTTGTACAGCGTGCCGACGACGACGCGCTCGTCGTCGGACAGCACCGGACAATTGATGGCACCGGGAATATGATCGTCGGCGAACTCCGCCGGCGTGCGCACGTCGATGACCTCATCGAATTCGTCGCGCTGTGCTATGGTCGCGGGCGGCAAGAAACGCATGATAAAGGGCAGTAAAAATGAGTGATGTCAGACTGACGCAATTGTCTCACGGTGGCGGCTGCGGCTGTAAAATCGCGCCCGCCGTTCTGGAAACCATCCTCGCCGGCGTACGGCCGTCGCTGCCCTTCCCCGACCTGCTGGTCGGCATCGACACCTCGGACGATGCCGCGGTCTACCGCATCAACGACAGCCAGGCCATTGTCGCCACCACCGATTTTTTCATGCCGATCGTCGACGACGCGTTCGATTTCGGCCGCATCGCCGCCACCAATGCGCTGTCGGACATCTATGCCATGGGTGGCAAACCACTGTTTGCCCTGGCCATTGTCGGCATGCCGGTCAATGTGCTGCCGCCGGAAACCATCCGCCGCATCCTCGACGGAGGCCAGTCGGTCTGCGCGGCGGCCGGCATCCCGATCGCCGGCGGTCACTCGATCGACAGCCCGGAACCGATCTACGGTCTGGTCGGCATCGGCATTATCGACCCGCGCCGGATCAAGACCAATGCCGGCGCCCGCGCCGGTGACCGGCTGATCCTCGGCAAGGGACTGGGAGTCGGCATCCTGGCCCAGGCCATGAAAAAGGGACTGCTCGACGACGCCGGCTACGCCGCGCTGATCGGCAGCACTACCCGGCTGAACACGGTCGGCACCGAACTGGCCGAACTCGACGAGGTGCATGCGCTGACCGACGTCACCGGCTTCGGCCTTGCCGGCCACCTGCTGGAAGTCTGCCGCGGCGCCGGCCTGACCGGCATGATCGACATCGACCGGGTGCCGGTCATCCGCGAAGCGCTTGGCTTTGCCGAACAGGGCATCGGCCCGGGCGCCATCGAACGCAACTGGGCCAGTTTCGGCGATGGCGTGCGCTTCGCCCACGACGTGCCGGCCTGGAAACAGCGGCTGCTGGCCGATCCGCAGACCAGCGGCGGCCTGCTGGTCGCCGTGGCGCCGGAAGCGGCCGATGCCGTTCTGGCCCGTTTCCATGCTGCCGGCTTCGATTACGCGGCAGACATCGGCGAGCTGGCCCACGGTCACGCCGGCGTCGTCGTGCGCTGACCTTACCAGCCGGGGCATGCCGGTCGGCATTGGCGAGCAGATTGCGCAACGCAACCCGCAGTGGCTGCTGGTCGGCGACGCTGATCGCATCGTGCCGCGCCAGGTGGCCGATGCCTACGCCGACGGTTTTCCCGCCGGCCGGCAACCGGCAGTGCGTGCGTTTCCGACCTGCACCACTCGTGCTGCTGGGCGGAAATCTGGACCGCGCTGCCGGCCAGGCGCCCCTAGCTGCGGGTCCGGGGGCGTTTGCTGCCGCCCGGCTTCATGGCCTTGACCTCGACCTCCACCGGACGGACCGGCTCCGCATCCAGCACCGGCGGCGTCGTTGCCTCCGCCTTCTTGCCGCGTGCGGCGCGCGGCGGCGCCGGCAACTGCCGCGCGGCAATGACTTTCTGCATGCGGCGGCGGATCTCGTCCGAATCCATCCAGATGTCGGCGCCACGCATGATCGCCTCCAGTTCCTCGCTGGACAGGAACGGGTAGCACAGCCGGTGCATGACCTTGTCGAACCACTTGCCATGCGCAATCACTTGCGCGTGCTGCTCGTTGCCCTTGCCGATCAGGCTGCCGGAGTAGTTGTGGAACATCAGCTGGCAGTTGTCGTGCACGATCAGCTCGTCGCCGGCGAGAAAGATCAGCGAACCCATCGAGTAGGCGCGCGCTTCCAGCACGGTGATGACCTTGGCCTTGCAGGCCTGGATGTTGTTGATGATCTGCAACCCGGTGTCGAAAATCCCGCCGGGGGTATTCAGGTGCAGGAAGATCACGTCGTATTCGCTGGCAGTCGACAGCGCGTTCAGCAGATCGGTATAGGCGATCGCCGGACCGATCTCGCCGGACAGATAGAAGGAGATTTGCCGGGCGACCACCTGACTGTCGTAGCGGCGGAAATAGGGTACCGGAACCGGGACGACCTCCTCGTCCTCGTCATTGCCCTCGTTGCGCATGCCCGCGGGTATCGAATGCCTGCTCATCATTGCCCCCTTCTTCTTGTCATGCCGGCCACCGGGGCGGCCGGCTTTGCTACACTCCACGGCTTAGACACTGACTCTTCCTACGGAATTCTGCATGGCCCAATATGTAATGTCGATGCTCCGCGTGAGCAAGATCGTCCCCCCCAAGCGTCAGATCATCAAGGACATCTCCCTGAGTTTCTTCCCCGGTGCCAAGATCGGCCTGCTGGGGCTGAACGGCGCGGGCAAATCCACCGTGCTGAAAATCATGGCCGGTGTCGACAAGGAGTATGACGGCGAAGTCCAGCACCTGGCCGGCGTAAAGATCGGCTATCTGGCGCAGGAGCCGCTGCTCGACAATGACGCCACCGTGCGCGAGGAAGTCGAAGCCGGCATGGGCGACGTCATGGACGCGCAAAAGCGGCTGGAAGAAGTCTATGCCGCCTACGCCGAGCCGGATGCCGACTTCGATGCACTGGCCGAGGAGCAGGCGCGGCTCGAGGCGATCATTTCCGCCGGCGCCGGCGACAACACCTCGCTGCAGCTGGAACTGGCCGCCGATGCGCTGCGCCTGCCGGCATGGGATGCCCGCATCGGTCAGCTGTCCGGTGGTGAAAAGCGCCGCGTGGCACTGTGCAAGCTGCTGCTGTCCAAGCCGGACATGCTGCTGCTCGACGAACCAACCAACCACCTCGATGCCGAATCGGTCGAATGGCTGGAGCAGTTCCTGGTGCGCTTCCCCGGCACCGTGGTCGCCGTTACCCACGATCGCTACTTCCTCGACAACGCCGCCGAATGGATCCTGGAACTCGACCGCGGTCACGGCATCCCGTGGAAAGGCAACTACAGTTCGTGGCTGGAACAGAAGGAACAGCGCCTGGAGCAGGAATCCAGGGGTGAAGCTGCGCGCATGAAGGCCATGAAGCAAGAACTGGAATGGGTGCGGCAGAACCCGAAGGGACGCCAGGCCAAGTCCAAGGCCCGTATCGCCCGCTTCGAGGAACTGTCGTCGTTCGAATACCAGAAGCGCAATGAAACCCAGGAAATCTTCATTCCGGTCGGCGAGCGGCTCGGCAGCGAAGTGATCGAGTTCGACCAGGTGTCGAAGGGCTTCGGCGACCGCCTGCTGATCGACAACCTGAGCTTCAAGGCACCGGCCGGCGCCATCGTCGGCATCATCGGCCCGAACGGCGCCGGCAAATCGACGCTGTTCAAGATGATTGCCGGCCGCGAACAGCCGGACAGCGGCACGGTGAAGATCGGCCAGACCGTGCAGATGGCCTTCGTCGAGCAGAGCCGTGAAGGGCTGGACGACGACAAGACCGTGTTCGAGGACGTGTCCGGTGGCCAGGAACTGGTCAACGTCGGCAAGTTCGAGATGTCGAGCCGTGCCTATCTGGGCCGGTTCAACTTCAAGGGCGGCGACCAGCAGAAGAAGGTCGGCTCGCTGTCCGGCGGCGAACGCGGCCGCCTGCACCTGGCCAAGACGCTGCTGAAGGGCGGCAACGTGCTGCTGCTCGATGAACCGTCCAACGACCTCGACGTCGAAACGCTGCGCGCACTGGAAGACGCGCTGCTGGAATACGCCGGCACCGTGTTCGTGATCTCCCATGACCGCTGGTTCCTCGACCGTATCGCCACCCATATCCTGGCGGCGGAAGGCGATTCGCAGTGGACCTTCTTCGATGGCAACTATCAGGAATACGAAGCCGACAAGAAGAAACGCCTTGGCGACGAAGGCGCGAAGCCGAAGCGCATCCGCTACAAGCCGGTCACGCGCTGATCACGTAGCAGCAGCTTCAACCACAACGCGGGCCTTCGGGCCCGCGTTTGTCGTTTGCGGCGATACGTTCTGCTAGCGGATTACCCCGCAGGCGACACGGGCACCGCCGCCGCCCAGCGCCGCCGGCATGTCGGCGTGATTGTCACCACCGGCATGGATCATCAGCGCATGCCCGGCCAGATCGGACAGTTTCAGCCGTGGCGCCAGCACCGGCTGGGTCGCGCGGCCATCGGCACCGACATACAGCGCCGGCAGGTCTCCGAGATGGCCTTCGCCCCACGGGCCTTCATGCCGGCCGGTTCCGGCCGGATCGAAATGGCCGCCGGCCGCGCCGGCCGGCACCATCTTGCCGTCGATCAGCTTCGGACCGCAGTCCGCACTGGCATGCAGATGGAAGCCATGAACACCGGGCGGCAGGCCGTCCAGGTTCGGCGTGAACACCACACCGTAGGCCGACTGGGTGGCCTGTATCGTGCCGATCTGCCGGACCGGGCCTTTCTGGTCGACCAGCTGCATGTCGACCGGCACCGGTGCCGCAGCCAGTGCGGAACCGGTCAGGCCGGCCATCATCAGCAGAGCGGGCAGTCGTTTGTTCATGGTTTCTCCTCTTGTGGGTAAGGGGCGGTGACGGGGCGCCGTCAGGCCTCTGAATATAGACACGATCGCCGCGGCCTTGTCGTCCGGCTTGCATATCAAATGAGAATCATTATTATTGATGGTATGCAACCCTGTTTTACCGGAGTCCCCATCATGCTGGTTCTTGCCTTCCTGTTCTCGCTGGCTGCCGCGCTGGCGCTCCATGTCGCCTCGCCCACCCAGCAACTGATCGCCCGCCGGCTGCGGGCCGGTCGCCGCTACGCAGGCCTGCTCACCCTGGTGGCGCTGCTGTGTGCGATGCAGGCACTGGGTGCCGCAGCCGGTCTGGTCACGGCGCTGGCCCTGGGTGCTGCCAATCTGTGCATCGTGTCGCTGCTTGCCGCCGAGCGCCGCCGGGCACTGAGCAGCAACAACACCTGATCCGGTCATCGCCTCCAGCCCCGCGCCACCGGCGCGGGCATTTCCGTTTGCGCCCGCCTCCGGGCGCGATTTGCCTTTCCCGTGCATTTCGCCTATGTATACAGGTCCTGCCCCATGAGCCCGGACGGCTCATGGATGTGAGCACAATGATTACAGTGGCATCGCCCGACTGACAGGATCTGTCGGCAAGCACGGCAGTCTGCCTGATTGAATCCTGCCTCTTCCGCCCCCGCCGCCGGGGAGAAACCTTGCTTCGCCCGTCCATTCTTCGCAAGCGGGGTATGCGGACAGTCCGAGGACCTGATTCAGGCCCCATGCCTGCCGGCAAGGGCATTCTCCCGCACGTTGCTGACCGTCCCGCCCGCTTTTGCCGGCATCCTGCCCGCCGCGCCGCCACCCGGGAGGAAAGAACATGTTCATCTTGCTGCATCTCGCCGGAGGCGTGGCGCTGCTGACCTGGGGACTCCACATGGTGGAGTCCGGTTTCATGCGGGCGCTGGGCTCGTCGCTGCGCCGTTTCATGGCCAGCAGCCTCGGCAACCGCTTCAGCGCGCTGTTCGCCGGACTGGCGGTGACCGCCGCCCTGCAGAGCGCCACCGCCACCGGGCTGATCGCCACCTCGTTCGCCGCCCGGCGCATCATGCGCCCGGTGACCGGGCTGGCCATCATGCTTGGCGCCAATATCGGCTCGACCCTGATCGTGCAGGCGTTCTCGCTGAACCTGAGCTGGATCTCGCCTGCCTGTCTGGTTGTCGGCATGGCCATGTTCGAGCGCGGCAAGGGCTCGCAGATGCGCGATTTCGGCCGTGCCATCATCGGTCTCGGCCTGATGCTGCTGGCGCTGGAACTGCTGGTCGACACCATGGCACCGGCCGAGGCGGCCCCGGCCCTGCGCACGGTGCTCGGGGCGCTGGCCGACATGCCGGCACTGAATGCCGCCATCGCCGCGCTGCTGACCTGGGCCGCCCACTCCAGCATTCCGATCGTGCTGTTCGTCATGTCGCTGGCCACCTCGAACGCCATCCCGATGAGCACGGCCATCGCCATGGTGCTGGGCACCAATATCGGCAGCGCGCTGAATCCGTATTTCGCCGGTGCGAAGGGCAATGACAACCTGCGGAAACGCCTGCCGGCCGGCAATCTGCTACTGCGCGGCGGTGTCTGTCTCGTGCTGCTTGCCGTCACCGGCCCGCTGGCCGATGCATTGATGCAGTTGCCGGGTATCCCCGGCCACCGGATCGCCGATTTCCATACCGGGCTCAATATCGCCATTGCGGTGCTGTTTATCGGTCTGCTCGATCCGGTCGCCCGCCTGCTGGAAAAGATCTACCCGCAGAATAATGAAGCGGCTGAAGATCCGGACGCGCCCCGTCATCTGGACTCGTCGGCCATCGGCACGCCGGAAGAGGCGCTGGTCAACGCGACCCGTGAAGCGCTGCACATGGGAGATATCGTCGAGGACATGCTGACCCAGAGCCTGCCCGCGCTGCTGACCGGCGACCGGCGGCTGATTGCCACCATCGCCCGCCGCGATGATGCGGTCGACCGGCTGTACGAACGCATCAAGTTCTATGTAACCGCCGTGACCCGCGACAGTCTGGACCCCGAACAGGGCAGCAAGGCGATGGCCATCATTGCCTTCGTCATCAATATGGAGCACATCGGCGACATCATCGACCGCAACCTGATGGAACTCGCGGCCAAGAAGGCCAAGAACCGGCTGCGCTTCTCCGGCGACGGCGCAACCGAGCTCAGTGCCCTGCACGAACTGGTGCTGGAAAGCTTCCGCCGCGCCATGGCCGCCTTCATGGCCAATGACCTGCACGCGGCCGGCCGGCTGCTGGAAGACAAGGCCCGGGTGCGCGACATTGTCCGCGAGGCCGGTGACAACCACCTGGCACGGCTGCGTGAGGGTCGCAAGGACAGCATTTCGACCAGTTCGCTGCATCTGGACGTGCTGCGCGACTTCAAGCGCATCCATTCGCATATCTGCGCCATCGCCTACCCGGTAATCGAACGCAGCAACGGCCGCGACTGAACGCGGCAGACATCTCTGGAAACAGATTTGTGCCGGATGGACACAGTCTGCTGGCCTTGCTGTTATACATTTCTTTTTGTATGTATATTGGCAAAGCCACTGGCTCATCCACCGGGCCCTGTCTACAACGCAAAGGGACGGCCCGGCTTTCCCGTCCCCGGAGATTTCCATGCGTACCCGTCTCATCAACCGCCCGGCACTGCTCATCGGTCTGGCCCTGGCGTTCGGCAGCATCCTGCCACTGCACGCGCTGGTGGCACCGGCACAGGCCGCTGCCGCACCGACCCTGGCCCCGACCTGGCCGCGCACCCTCAGCGCCGGCGACAGTCACGTCGAGCTGTTCCAGCCGCAGATCGAAAAGTGGGATGGCAATCAGCTGTCCGGCCGCGCGGCGCTGGCCATCAGCAGCAAAAAGGGCGCGCCGTTGTACGGCATCGCCCACTTTCGTGCCAACGCTGCCATCGACAAACCCGGCGGCATCGTCACGCTGACCGGCATCGTTATCGACGACGTGCAGATCCCGACCGCCCAGGACCGGGCGGCCGGCTACCGCACCATGCTGCAGCAGCGTCTGCCCACAGGCGGCATGTCGGTCCCGCTTGACGAGCTGCAGACCAGTTATCTGGTTTCACAGCAGATCGGCAAGGCCGGCAGTGTCGCCGTACGCAATGATCCTCCACATATCATGTTCGCCAGTACGCCCACTTTGCTGGTCCGCATCGATGGCGCGCCGGTACTGCGTCCGGTCTCCGGCGCCAGTGGCTGGCAACGCGTGATCAATACCCGGGCACTGCTGCTGCGCGACGCCAGCGAACGTTATCACCTGAACGCCGCCGGCAGCTGGTACGAGGCGCCGGCGCTGAACGGCAGCTGGGTCGTGACCGGCAAGCCGGCGACGAACCTGCTGGCCGCCGCCCAGGCGGCCGCGAAGGCCGTCAAGCCGGACCCGATGCTGCCGACCAGCGGCAAAAAACCGGCAACGGCACCGGCGGTACTGATCGCCACCGAACCGACCGAGCTGGTCGTCACCGACGGCCAGCCGGCCATGCAGCCGGTCGATGGTGTCAACCTGCTGACTGTCGGCAATGCCGACCATGCGCTGTTTCTCGACCCGGCCAGCAATGACTACTATCTCCTGATTTCCGGGCGCTGGTTTGCCGGCCGTGACCTGGCCGGTCCCTGGCATGCGGTCGCCGGTTCAGCGCTGCCGGCCGACTTCGCCCGCATCCCGGCCGGCAGCCCAAAAGCCAATGTGCTGGTGTCGGTGCCCGGCACCCCGCAAGCGCGCGAAGCCGTCATTGCCGCCTCCATTCCGCAGACCGCCACGGTCTATCGCAACAAGGCCAGCCTGACTGTCAGCTACGACGGCGCGCCGCACTTCATCCCGATCGCCGGCACGAGCCTGCATTACGCGCCGAACAGCGCACTGCCGGTCATCGAGGTCGACAGCCGCCACTACTATGCGCTGTCCAGCGGCATCTGGTTCACGGCGGCCACGCCAACCGGTGCCTGGCGGGTAGCGGACAGCGTACCGGGGGCGATCTACACCATTCCGGTCTCGTCGCCGCTGCACTACGTAACCTATGTCCATGTGTACTCGCACACGCCGCAATACGTGGTCGTCGGCTATACCCCGGGTTATTTCGGCGTGATGGTCGCCCCCGGCGGTACCGTCGTCTACGGCAGCGGCTACAGCTATGCGCCATATACCGGCGAGGTCTGGTACGGCTATCCGGACACGTATGGTTATGGCGCCGGTTTTGCGGTCGGCACCACGGTCGGGTTCGCCTTCGGCTTTGCCGCCGGTGCCTGGTGGGGCGCACCGTCACCGTACTGGGGGCCGTACTGGGGCTGGTGGGGCGGCGGCTATCCAAGCTGGCAATACGTGAATGTCAACCAGACCAATATCTATGGTCGCTGGGGCCAGGGCACCGTCACTCATGTCGACGGCTGGAACGGCTGGACCGGCAACCAGTGGCACGGCACCGCTGCCGCCGGCTTCAACCCGTATACCGGCAGTCACTTCCAGGCCAGCCGGGGTGCAGTCGGCAACGCCTATTCCGGCAACTATGCCGCCGGTCGGCAGGGATCGTTCAGCAGTCCGGCAACCGGGCGCACCGGGGCCGGCCGGCAGGGCATTGCCGGCAACGCCGCAACCGGCAACTATGCGGGAGGCAGCCAGGCCGCCGGCGTCAACCGCCGCACCGGCCGTTTCGGCGCCGAGCAGACCACGGTGACCGGCAATACCGCCAGCGGTGACCGCACCGTGAACAGCAAGGGTTTTGTCGGCAACCGCCGCACCGATTCCGGCGTGGCCTGGAACAACGGCGAGATCTATGCCGGGCATGACAACAATGTTTACCGCCGCAGCCCGGACGGCAGCTGGGAACAGCACACGCCTGACGGCTGGCAGCCAGTGCCGGCCGGCAACAGGGAGACGTCGCGCCTGAACAGCGAGCACCAGGCCAGGCAGGCCGGCAACCAGCGGCTGCAGCAGGCGCCGGCACGACAGTATTTCCAGCCCCCGGAAGGCGGTGCCCGACCCGGTCAGGGTGCCAGCCGACCCGCTAGCGGTTTTTTCCCGCGCGCTGGCGGCGGCTTCCATGGCGGTTTCCGGCGCTGACTGTTGCGGCGGCATCACTTGATGCCGCCGTGAATTGACGCGGCCACTGGCGGTCGTTATATCTCGACGCAATTCTCTTGATTTTGCGTTGAAAAATGGCAAAGGTTGAAATTCCTCCCGACTTCATGGCCATCATGGCAAGCAAAGGCGACGCGGTGCTGGCGCAGCTCGCCCGCCATACGGCAGTCGACGCCAGGGGGCGCTACCTGCACTGGCATGAATTCAGGTGGCGCGTCGCCGGCGGCATCGACAAGGAAGTGGCATGGGCTGCCACCCGGCTGGCGCGCGCCTGCTCGCAACACCGCCTGGATGGCCTGCACAGCGAACAGGGCAACGCGCTGGTCTACGCCATCCCTGCCAGCCTGCAGATCCACCTGCATGCCATCGACCGCCTGTGCGCGCCGTTACTGGAAACCGACGACGATGCTGCAGCTGCCGGTCCCGAGCGCAATCGCTATCTGGTCGATGCACTGACCATGGAGGAAGCCATCACCAGCGCCCAGCTGGAAGGCGCGGCGACCACGCGCAAGATCGCCAAGGCCATGCTGGAAAACGAACGTCTGCCCCGCGATGAGGGCGAGCAGATGGTGTTCAACAATTTCCTGCTGATGAAAGCGGCCAAACGCGCCCGGAATGAGCCGCTGTCAGTGGAGCGGATCTGCCGTCTGCACGACATCGCCACCCGCGACACCGGCAATGCGCACGTCCAGCCCGGCAGGCTGCGTGACCATGACGAGGTTGTCGTGCAGGGGCTGCATGGCGACGTGCTGCACCGGCCGCCTCCAGCCAGTCAGCTTGTTTCCAGGCTGCAGCAGCTGTGTGCGTTCGCCAATACGGCTCACGATGGCCTGGACGGACGCCCGTTCATTCATCCGGCGGTCAAGGCCATCATCCTGCATTTCATGCTGGGTTATGAACACCCGTTTACCGATGGCAATGGCCGCACCGCTCGCGCGCTGTTCTACTGGTTCATGCTCAGGCAGGGCTACTGGCCGTTCGAGTACATCTCCATCAGCGCGCTGCTGAAGGAAGCGCCGGTCCAGTATGGCGAGTCATACCTGTTCTGCGAAACCGACGCGTTCGACCTGACCTACTTCATCGACTTCCAGCTGCGCATCATCCACCGGGCCATTCGTCAGTTCCTCGCCCACCTGCAGCGCAAGCAGCAAGAGCATGCCGAGTTGCTGTGCTGGCTGGACACCCAGGGCATCGCCGACACGCTGAATGCACGACAGGGCCTGCTGCTGCGCAAGGCATTGCGCCATCCGGGCCGGGCCTTCACCGTCAAGGAGGTGAAGCACGATTTCGGCGTTACCGAAAACACTGCGCGCGCCGACCTGCAGAAGCTGGTGTCACTGCAGGCGCTGGTACCGGCCAGGGAAGGCAAGACCATCCGCTACATCGCCCATGTCGATGCCCGCAATCTGCTGCGCCAGACGTAAGCACGGGATGCCGGGTCGCATGACCTGACACCCCGCCGGCGCGGCTACCTGCGACCGCGCGGCTTTCCCGCTGCAGCCGCCTGCCTGCCGCCGCCCGACTTGCCGGCCGGCCGGCCCCCGCCACCACTGCGCGGTTTTGCCGCCACCGGCGGCGCATGGTGATAAGCCCGCTCCTGCCATGCCGGCCCGCTGCGCCCGCCGCCCGGCTGCTGCGACGGCACCAGATGCCAGGGCCCATTGCCGATCAGGTCACCCCGGCCCATGTTCAGCAATGCCTCGCGCAGCAAGGGCCAGTTGTCCGGATCGTGATAGCGCAGAAAGGCTTTGTGCAGCTTGCGCCGGTAACCGTCCTTGATCACATCGACCTTTTCCGAGCTGCGTCCGATCTTTTTCAGCGGATTGCGCCCGGTATGCCACATGGTGGTGGCCAGCGACATTGGCGTCGGCGTGAACGACTGCACCTGATCGGGGCGGAAGCCGTTGTGCTTCAGCCACAGCGCCAGGTTCAGCATGTCGCGATCCGACGTGCCCGGATGCGCGGCAATGAAATACGGCACCAGATACTGTTTCTTGCCCGCCTGCTTCGAGAAGCGCTCGAACAGCTCCTTGAAGCGCTCATAGGTGCCGATGCCCGGCTTCATCATCTTCGACAGCGGACCTTCCTCGGTATGCTCCGGGGCGATCTTCAGCAGCCCGCTGACATGGTGGGTCACGAGCTCCTTGATGTATTCCGGCGAGCGCACCGCCAGGTCGTAGCGCAGGCCGGAGCCGATGGTCACACGCTTGACGCCGGGCAGCGTGCGCACCTTGCGGTACAGCTGGATCAGCGGCCCGTGGTCGGTACCGAGGTTTTCGCAGATGCCCGGATAGACACAGGACAGCCGGCGACAGGACGACTCGATCTTCGGGTCCCTGCACGCCAGCCGGTACATGTTCGCGGTCGGCCCGCCGAGGTCGGTGATATGGCCAGTGAAACCGTGGGTCTTGTCGCGGATATCCTCGATTTCCTTGAGGATGCTTTCCTCGCTGCGACTCTGGATGATGCGTCCCTCGTGTTCGGTGATCGAACAGAAGGTACAGCCACCAAAACAGCCGCGCATGATATTGACCGAAAAACGGATCATGTCCCAGGCAGGGAAGCGCGCATCGCCATAGCTCGGGTGCGGGTTGCGCGCATAGTGCAGCCCGAACACATAGTCCATTTCCTCGGTGGTCAGCGGGATCGGCGGCGGCGAGATCCAGACATCGCGATTGCCATGCTGCTGGATCAGCACGCGGGCGTTGCCCGGGTTCGACTCCAGATGCAGCGTGCGGCTTGCATGCGCATACAGCACCGGATCGTAGGCGACCGCCTCGTAAGCCGGAATGCGCACCGCCGTCCGCGTTCGCGTCGCCTTGCGCGCGGCGACCCGCTCGGCGGCGGACACCAGCCGCACCGGCTGCGGCGCGGACGGATCGCTGGCCGTCGCCTGCCTGTCGCCCTCTTCCGCATACGGGTTCTGGTGCGGCTCGACCCGCCCCGGGGTGTCGACCGTGCTCGAATCGACCACGCTCCAGTCATCGCCGGGCAACCAGCCCTGCGGCACCAGGAAAGCGGCGCCACGCACATCGCGCATGTCGGCCAGCCGCTCGCCACGCCCCGCGCGGTGGGCAACCTCGACCAGTGCGCGTTCGGCATTGCCATACAGCAGAATGTCGGCCTTCGAGTAGATCAGCGCCGACTGGCGTACCTTGTCGCTCCAGTAGTCGTACTGGGCAATGCGACGCAGCGAGGCCTCGATGCCGCCGATCATCACCTGCACGCCCGGATAGGCTTCGCGACAGCGCTGCGCATAAACGGCCACCGCACGGTCGGGCCGGCGGTTGGCCTCGGCATTGGCGGTATACGCATCGTCGGAGCGCGGTTTGCGGTCGGCGGTATAGCGGTTGATCATCGAATCCATATTGCCGGCCGACACGGCAAAGAACAGGTTCGGCTGACCAAGCTGGCGGAACGGCTCGGCCGAATGCCAGTCCGGCTGGGCAATGATGCCGACCCGGAATCCCTGTGCCTCGAGCAGCCGGCCAACCAGCGCCATGCCGAAACTCGGATGATCGATATACCCATCGCCGACCACGACAATGATGTCGCAGCTGTCCCAGCCAAGCGCATCCATTTCCCGACGACTCATCGGCAGAAACGGCGCGGGCTCCGGGCTCTCCGCCCAGTATTTCGGGTAGGAGAAGATCGGCAACGGGGGAACGGAATGCGGGGTCATGGACGGCAGGTTCTACGGCAAGGCGCGCATTGTGCCAGATTTGCCCGCCACCGGCACGAAGTGATTGATTTCATTCGGGATAAACCCTCGTGCCAGCGGGGGTAAGGCGCGGCTCGACACACCATGCAGCCGGCATGGCCATGGCCGGACTGATGCCACTGTCAGGCGACGGGGCTAATGCCCGCCCGCATTCGAGAAGACGTTCATGATGACCACCCCGGACAGGATCAGCCCCATGCCGAGCAGGGCCGGCATGTCGAGCTTCTGGCCGAAGACCAGCCACCCGGCCAGCGCCACGATGACAATGCCGACGCCGGACCAGATCGCATAGGCAATGCCGACCGGTATGGTGCGCAAGGTCAGCGAAAGCAGATAAAAAGCCGCGCTGTAGCCGACGACGACCAGCAGCGACGGCCACAGCCTTGAAAAGCCGTCGCTGGATTTCAATGCCGATGTGGCAATGGTTTCACAGACGATGGCAAGCAGCAGAAACACCCAGTTCTTCACGACGACTCCCGACAGCAAGCGGCAGATTCTGCAGCCACATCCGGCAATTCGCCAGTCTTGTCAGTCACCGCGAAATCTGCGCACGGCGGGCCTTGCTGCCGTCGGTCAGACTGCCTTGTTGCGCAGGCTCAGCAGGCTGAACCCCAGCGCCACAAACAGCCCGCCCGAGATCCGGTTGAACAGGCGGACGCGCGATGCACTGGCGAACTGCTGCTTCAGCGCCCGGCCAAGCAGCACATAGACCGCATGGGCCAGCACCGCGCAGCAGGCAAAAGTGCCGGTCAGGACAAAAAACTGGGTCAGGACCGGCGCTTCCCGGGTCAGGAACTGCGGGAACAGCGCGGAGAAGAACAGAATGCCCTTCGGATTGGTCAGCGCAACGGTCATGCCATGGCCGAACAGCCGCCAGTCCGCGCCGGCGCTGGCCGGTGCCTGCGTGCTGGCCATTTCCGAAAACAGGCTCACCTTGCTGCGCCACTGGCGAATGCCCAGGTAGACCAGATAGGCGGCGCCGCCAAGCTTCAGGGCGGTAAAGGCCACGGCCGAAGTCGCCAGCACCACCCCCATGCCCGCCATCGCCACGGCAGACACCAGAAACAGGCCGGCGGCATTGCCCAGCGAACTGATCATCGCCCGGCGCGGGCCGACCGACACCGAATTCGAAATGGCCATCAGCACGGCCGGGCCGGGAGTAAAGGTCACCAGCAGCGCGACGCTGCAGAAGATCAGCCAGTTGGAAAGGTGCACGTTCAATGTCCTGGACAGGGTGGAATGGCCACAGTCTATTGCGATTCGGTTTTCCGCGCCGCCCCGGATCGAATCCAGGCGCCTATTTTCCGCCTGCTTCGCGCAAATGCAGCGTGACCGCCAGCCCGCCGTCGGCCGAACGGGCAAACGACACCCGCCCGCCGCACAGCTCGACAATGCGCGACACGATGGACAGACCGATGCCCGCGCCCGGCATGCTCTGTCCCGGCGGCCGGAAGAACCGTTCGCCGAGCCGCACCATCACTGCCGGGTCGACCCCCGGCCCGTCATCGCTGACCGTCAGCCGTGTGCCGTCAATATCGATCCACACCTTGCCATCGGGCCGGCCGTAGCGTCGTGCATTATCGACCAGATTGCGCACCGCCAGCGCCAGCCAGTCACAGCGTCCCCAGACCGGCAATGGCGTGCCGACCCGCCGCTCGACCCGTTCGCCACCATGGCGCTCGTATTCGTCCACACAGGCGGCCAGATCGATGATTTCCAGTGACGGATGGGTATCGTGGTCGAGCCGGGCCAGTTCCAGCAACTGGGCGACCAGCCGGCCGGCATTGGCCGTGGCCGAACGGGCATTGGCCAGCGCCCGCACCCGCGCCTCGTCGCGCGAGGTGCTGGCCGCCAGATCGAGGCTGGCCTGGATACCGGCCAGCGGCGTACGCAATTCGTGCGCGGCATCGGCGACAAAGCGCCGTTCACGCTCGATCCGGGCCGCCAGCGCATGCTGGTGCCGGTTCAGCGCCTCGCGCAACGGCAGCGCCTCGCGAGGCACCGCGGTCGCAAACGGCGACAGGTCGTCGGCCGGCCGCGACTGTACCTCGCGGGCAAAGGCGTTCAACGGCTGCAGGCCGCGCCACACCCCCCACAGCGTCCACGGAATCAGCAGCCCGAATGCCAGCAGCAGCGGGACCAGGATATCGTCGGCCACTTCCAGCGCCAGCTCGGTCTCCACCGCATGCGGCACGCCGACCACGACCAGCCGGGTGCCGACCCGCTCACCGTACAGCATCCAGTCATGGTCATCGAGGCGGATGGTATGGCTGCCGAGCAGCGGCGGCAGCGGCAGGGACGGCCCCTGCGAATCGAGCAGGCCGCCATCGGCGCCGTAAACCGCATACCCGCTGTCGGGCCGCTTGATCTTCTTGTGCTCGCGCTTGTGCGAATCGCGATCCAGATGCAGCTCGATCGCATCGGCATGCTGGATGTCGTACAACTGCGTGGCACGCCGCAGTTCGCCCTTCAGCAGATCGCGGACCTCGTGCCGGACCTGGACTGTCACCGTCACCATCACCACGGCGCCGGCAACGACAATGCCGACCGCCAGCCGCAGACAGACCCGCAGCAGCAGTGAATGGCGCCACCCCGTCAGCCAGCGGATCATGCCAGCCGCCAGCCGAGGCCACGCTCGTTGACGATGCGCCCCTCACCGAGTTTGCGCCGCAGCCGGGACAGGTGAACGGCAAACGGATTGCTGCTGTGCTCGGGCATGTCGTCGTAGATATGCTGCTCCAGATGGGACTGCGACAGGGTCGCCCCGCGATGGGTGACAAAAGCATGCAGCATGCGCAGCTCGACCCCGGTCAGTTCCAGTGGCTCGCCGCCCAGCCACGCCTGGCTGGCGTCGCAGGCCACTTCGATATCGCCCCAGCGATCGCGCTCCACCGTCACCGGCGCAATCCGCCGCTGCAGCGCCCGGACCCGGGCCAGCAGCTCGGCCAGGTCGAACGGTTTGACCAGGTAGTCGTCCGCGCCGAGGTTCAGCCCTTCGATGCGGTTCTCCACGCTGTCGCGCGCGGTCAGCACCAGTACCGGCAGTTCGCTGCCGTGTGCGCGCAGCCAGGCCAGCAGCGCGGTGCCGTCCAGCCCTGGCAGACCAAGGTCGAGAATCACCAGTGCCGGCTCCGGCCCGGCAGCGAGACGATCGCGCGCGGCCAGCCCGTCGGCAATCCACTCCGCCTCGAAACCGGCGTCAGCCATGGCGTCGGACAGGGTTTCGCCAAGGATGCGGTCATCCTCGACGATCAGGCAGCGGGGCAGTCGGTCGGTATCCATCGGCATGGCATCCTGGCAAGGCAATACGGTGGCAGTAAATCCGGAGCGGTTTAATCCAGCCTGAAGCTGGCGCCATTATCGGCCAGCGCGCGCCGGGGCGAAACGGCACCGGCGCATTCCTCCATGCAGCCGGAATCGCCACGGGCATACAATGGCGGCTGCCTATTTTTCCTCCCCCGTCCATGATCCGGCCTATCCCCCTTCTGTCCCTGCTGGTTGCCGCTGCCCTCGCCGGCTGCGCCACCCAGACTCCGGCTCCCGTCGCCCCGGCCCCGACCGCCAGGCCGGCCGAGCCCGTCACCCCGGAAGTGCTGTTCCCGGAACCGGCCCCCGAGCCGGTCCCGGAACCGGCCACACCGACACCGCCGGTCACCGCACCAGCCGGCACGCCGCACCCGACCGGCATGCCGGCCTTCCCGGCCTATCCGAACGAAGCGGCGGCCCGTGCCGCCGTGCAGCGTCTGCTGCCCGGCAATGTGCGCGATCGCGCCGGCTGGACCAACGATATCGTCAATGCCTTCAGCGCCCTGCACCTGTCCTATCGCGCCGACAACTTCTGCGCCGTGATGGCAATCATCGAGCAGGAATCGCTGTGGCAGGCTGACCGGGCGATTCCGGGCCTGAACCAGATGGTGTGGAAGGAAATCGAGACCCGGCGGCAGAAATACCTGATTCCGAAGCTGGTGCTGGACGCCGCGCTGCTGAAACATTCGCCGAACGGGCGCAGCTACAAGGACCGCATCGACTCGCTGCGCACCGAACGCGAAATGAACGACCTGTTCGGCGACATGATCGACGAACTGCCGTACGGCAAGACGCTGCTGGCCGGCAAGAACCCGATCCGCACCGGAGGGCCGATGCAGGTCAGCGTCGCCTTTGCCGAGCAGCAGGCGAAATACCGTCCGTATCCGTACCCGAAGAAGGGCACGATCCGCGACGAAGTGTTTACCCGTCGTGGCGGCATCTATTTCGGCACCTCGATCCTGCTCGACTACCCGGCGCCGTACTCGCAGATGCGCTATCGCTTCGCCGACTTCAACGCCGGCCGCTACGCCAGCCGCAATGCCGCCTTCCAGCAGGCAGTCGCCCGGCTCAGCGGTCGCAGGCTGTCGGCCGACGGCGATATCCTCAGTTACGACGGCGGCTCGGCCGGTGCCAGCGACACCCAGGCAGCCGTCCTGTCGCTGGCTGGCCGGCTCGGTCTGTCAGCGGGCGAGATCCAGCGCGATCTGAAGCTGGAGAAGGTCGGCCCGTTCGCCGGTACCCCGACCTACCAGCGCCTGTTCGCACTGGCCGACCGCCAGTACGGCCACCAGCCGCGCGAAACGCTGCCGCAGATCCAGCTGACCGGTCCGAAGATCCAGCGCAAGATCACCACCGCCTGGTTTGCCGACCGGGTCGAAGGGCGCTATCGCAGTTGCCTTGCACGGCGATAGCCACACTCAGGCACCGGTCCGGTCCCTGTCTGCGCGCAGGCTGGCGGTAAAAGCCTGCGCATCGGGAAAGAACGCCAGGAAATCGGTCTCGAAGCCGGCATAGTCGTCCAGCAGTTCAAGACCGCCGCCGGCCAGCGGATTGGCCCGCCGCAGCCGGTGCTGCGACATCCGGTCCAGCGCGGTGGCAATCGCGCGCGGATCGCGATAGCTGGCCAGCCAGTCCTGGGCGGCCATGCACGGCGCGACATCGCCGAACGAGGCCGGCAACTCGCCGGCGCGCTCGGCGACCAGCCCGTAAACGCTTCGGGTGTAGACGCGCAGCGGTTCATCGCGATAACGCGCCCAGTGCACGGCAAGGAAATGGTCATAGAACATGTCGACCATCACCCCGGCATAGCGGCGACGCAGGGTGCTGACCCGCTCGCGGCTCTGCCGGAATGCCGGGTGCGCATCCGCGTAGAGGTCGATCGCACGGTGCAGGCGTACCCCGGCAGCCAGGTCGGCCGGCAGCGAGCCCGGCAGCACGCCCTTGACGAAATCACCGGCCAGCCCGCCCAGCCGGTCGGCCGGGTCGTCGCCGGCCAGTACCAGGTGCGCCAGATAGTTCATGCCCTTCCCCCTGCGTTCGTTGCCGGCAAGGCCCGCGCCGTGGCGCGGACCAGATTCCAGATGACCTCGGCCGCCAGTGACAGCGAGCGGTTGTGACGTCTGGCCAGCATGATCTGCCGCGTGACCTGCGGCAACAGCGGCAAGGCCAGCAGCCCGGCATTGTCCGGCAGCGGCAGGGCCAGCGCCGGCATCACCGAAATGCCGATGCCCGCCTCGACCAGCCGGAACACCGTGGTCGCGTGCCCGACCTCCTGCGCGATCTCGCAGACAATTTTCCGTTCGGCCAGCACCCGGTCGATCAGTGGCCGGCTGCCGGAGTGACAATCGAGCAGCACCAGCCGTTCGCCGGCCAGCGCCTCCCAGCGTACCGCGTGCTGGCCGGCCAGCCGGTGACCGCGCGGGCAGATCAGGCAGAACGGATCGGTCAGTACTGTCTCCAGTTCCAGTTCGTCATGCCGGATCGGATCGACAATCACGGCAAAGTCCACCTCGCCATCACGCACCGCCTCCAGCACCTGCCGCTGTGCCAGATCGTGCAGCACCAGCCGGACTTGCGGGTATTGCCGGTTCGATTCGGCAATGACCGTCGGCATCAGGCTGGCGGAAATCGTCGGTGCGCAGGCGACCTGCACCCGGCCGCTGCGCTGTGCGCTGCGGCTGCGCGCCGTCAGCAGCAGGGTGTCGAGTTCCCCCAGCAGCCGTTCCAGCTCACCGGCCAGCACCCGGCCTTCCGGCGTGGTTTCGACATCGCGCGTGGTGCGATCCACCAGGCGGACCGCCAGTTCGGCCTCCAGCTCACGCAGGCAGCGGCTGACTGCCGACTGGGTCAGACCGATTTCGGCACCGGCACGGCCAAAGCCACGATGGCGGACGACGGCCAGAAATACGCGCAGCTGGCGCAAGGTAATGTTCATGCGTGAAATTCATCAATGCATCTGATAAATGAATTTGTATCCTATTCGGTTTCGCGGTGAAATGCAGCGCATGACGGCCATCCCGCCGTATTCCTGTCCTCCACCTCCGCCGGAACCTGCCATGAGACGTCCCCGCTTCCTGCCGGACAATTTCACCCTCGCGCTGGTCGCCACCGTCATTCTCGCCAGCCTGCTGCCTTGCGAAGGCCGGGTCGCCGAGACTTTCGATCTGATCACCAATCTCGCCATCGGGCTGCTGTTCTTCCTGCATGGCGCCAAGCTGCCGCGCGAAGCGGTGGTCGCCGGCATCACCCACTGGCGGCTGCATCTGGTGGTCCTGCTGTGCACCTTTGCCGTTTTCCCGCTGCTGGGCCTGGCGCTCGGCCCGCTGCTGAAGCCGATGCTGACCCCGGAGCTTTACCTCGGTGTGCTGTTCCTGTGCACGCTGCCGTCCACCGTGCAGTCGTCGATCGCCTTTACCTCGGTCGCGCGCGGCAATGTCCCGGCGGCCATCTGCAGCGCCTCGGCATCGAACCTGATCGGGATTTTCCTGACCCCGCTGATCGGCGGGCTGATTTTCGCCAGCCAGGGTGGCGGCTCGTTCTCGTATGACGCAATCGGCAAGATCGTACTGCAACTGCTGGTGCCGTTCATCGCCGGCCAGATCGCCCGGCGCTGGATCGGCGCCTGGGTCGACCGCCACAAGCCGGTGCTGAAGTTCGTCGACCAGGGCTCGATCCTGCTGGTGGTATATACCGCCTTCAGCGAAGCGGTGATCCAGGGGCTGTGGCACACCACGCCGCTGCCGGCACTGGCCGGGCTGGTCGTCGCCAGCGGGCTGCTGCTGGCGCTGATCATGACCATTACCGTGGTCGGCAGCCGCAAGCTGGGCTTCGACAAGGAGGACGAGATTGCCATCGTGTTCTGTGGCTCGAAGAAAAGTCTCGCCAGCGGCGTGCCGATCGCCAAGGTGCTGTTCGCCGCCCATGCGGTCGGCGGCATCGTGCTGCCGCTGATGATCTTCCACCAGATCCAGTTGATGGTCTGCGCAGTGATCGCACAGCGCTATGCGCGCCGCGATCGCCGGCCGGAATCAGGTTTCACGCAACAGGCATAAAGAAAACGGGCACCGTGAGGTGCCCGTTTTACGCTGACATGCAGCGACTGTCAGTCCTTGGTGTAGACGACTTCCCAGCCATTGAGCTCGTCGTCTTCCTCGTCCCAGTCGTCGTCATCATCCACCAGCGTGCCGTCACGCAGCACGGCGATCAGCTCCTGCATGTCGTCAGGAATGCGCGAACGCCAGCCCATCAGCTTCTTGCTGTCCGGATGGATCAGCGCCAGCCTGGCCGCGTGCAGCGCCTGGCGGCCAAAATCAGCCAGCGCGCCGCGCACTTCCGGCGTGGCCGGCAGACGGGGGTTGCCGTACACCGGATCGGCAGCCAGCGGGCAGCCGATATGGGCCATGTGCACGCGAATCTGGTGCGTGCGGCCGGTTTCCAGCCGGCACTCGACCAGCGTGTGATGCTCGAAGCGTTCCAGCGGCCGGACATGGGTGATGGCCGGCTTGCCGCCGTGCGACAGCACCGCCATCTTGATCCGGTTGCGCGGATCGCGACCGATCGGCTGGTTGACGGTAATGTCGCCCGCCACGTCACCGCAGGCGATGGCGCGGTAGTGGCGCTTGACCGTGCGGGCCTGCAGCTGACGGATCAGGTCCAGCTGCGCGGCCACGGTCTTGGCGACCACCAGCAGACCGCTGGTATCCTTGTCGAGCCGGTGGACAATGCCTGCACGCGGTACGAAACGCAGCGCCGGCACGTGGAAAAGCAGCCCGTTGAGCAGGGTGCCGCTCCAGTTGCCGCTGCCGGGATGGGTCACCATGCCGGCGGGTTTGTCGACCACGAGGATGTGGTCGTCCTGATACACGATGGGGATGTCGAGGTCTTCCGGCGCAAATGCCAGTTCTTCCTGTGACAGCTGTTCATCCACTTCGATTTGCTGGCCAATGATGACCCGCGTTTTGGGTACCGTAACGGTAAGACCGTCCACTCGCACATGGCCATCCTTGATCCATTGCGACAGCCGGCTGCGCGACTGATCGGTGATCAGTGCGGCAAGAGCGGCATCAAGACGGTCCCCGGCCAATTCGGCCGGTATGCTGAGGACACGAGATTCGACGATATCGTTATAATCGTCGAACTTTGCAACGAGATCGGTCATGAAAAATATTGCGGTTGTGATGCTGATTGTGGCGGGCCTGGCCGGCTGCGCCAGTTCGTCCGAGCCGAACGACGAGACGCGCGGCTGGCCGGTGGAAAAGCTCTATTATGAAGCGCATGACGAGCTGAACAGCGGAAATTATACGCGGTCGATCAAGCTCTACGAAACGCTGGAGGCGCGCTTCCCGTACGGACGGTATGCGCAACAGGCCCAGATGGACCTGGCCTACGCGCATTTCAAGGACCAGGAGCCTGCGCTGGCGCTGGCTGCCTGCGACCGTTTCATCAAGCTGCACCCGGCGCATGCGAACGTCGACTACATCTATTACCTTAAGGGCCTGATCAACTACAACGAGGACGGCGGCATCCTGGCCAAGTACACCGGACAGGACCGTGCCGAGCGTGACCCGAAGGCCGCCCGTGAATCCTACCTGGCATTCAACGAGCTGGTTACCCGCTTCCCGGACAGCAAGTATGCGCCCGATGCGCGGGAAAAGATGACCAATCTGGTTTACGGTCTGGCCGAGCATGACCTGTTCGTGTCGCGCTACTACATGCGCCGCGGTGCCTACATCGCGGCAGCAAACCGCGCCCAGAACATGGTGAAGGAATTCTCCGACACGCCGTTCGTCGAAGAAGCGCTGGCCATCATGGTCACCGCCTACGACAAGCTCGGGCAGCCCCAGCTGAGCGACGACAGCAAGCGCGTGCTGGCGAAGAACTACCCGAACAGCCAGTATCTGGAAAAGAACTGGACCCCGCGTCAGGTGCCCTGGTACCAGTTCTGGTAACAGCAGGTTCCCGATGATGAAACGACGGCCGGACTTCCCCCCCGGCCGTCGTTTCGTCGCGTCCCGCCGACCCGCATGGTAAGGTTCGAGCACGCCCGTGCGCGGCCACAAGCCCCGCTCCGGTCGTCCATTCCCGTTCATCACCTTGCCGGTCACCCCGGCCATCGCCATGCAGACCCTCTCTTCCCTTCTCGCCGACTGGCCCGCTCCGCCGCACGTCCGGACCCTGATCACCACACGGACCGGCGGAGTCAGCACCGGCCCGTATACCGGCTTCAATGTCGGCACCCATGTCGGCGACGACCCGGTTGCGGTGGCCGCCAACCGCGCCTCGCTGCGCCTGCATGTGCCGGTCGAACCGGCCTGGCTGAACCAGGTACATGGCACGACCGTGGTCGATGCCGCCACGGTCTCCACCAGCGAACCGCCGGCCGCTGACGCCAGCATCGCCCGGGGCCCAGGTGCGGTGTGCGCCATCATGACCGCCGACTGCCTGCCGGTCCTGCTCAGTGATCGCGCCGGCAGCGTGGTCGGCGCAGCCCATGCCGGCTGGCGCGGCCTGTGCGATGGCGTGATCGAGGCCACGGTCGAGGCGATGCAGCGTCCGGCCGGCGAGCTGCAGGCCTGGCTCGGGCCGGCCATCGGCCCCGATGCCTTCGAGGTCGGCGCCGAGGTCCGCGCCGCCTTTGTTTCCCGGGATGCGGATGCCGCACAGGCCTTTCACGCCATACCGGACGGAAAATATCTGGCCGACATCTACCTGCTGGCCCGCCGGCGTCTGGCCCGGCTCGGCATCACCGCCGTCCATGGCGGCGAGCACTGCACGGTGACCGATCGTGACCGCTTCTTTTCCTACCGCCGCGACCGCGTGACCGGCCGCATGGTATCGCTGATCTGGCTGGAGGGCTGAACAGCGATGGACGACATCGTGCATCGCGCCCTGGCCAGATGGCCGAACGTCCCTGACGTCTACGGCTGGTTGACGCTCGATGCGCGCGGCCACTGGTGGATACGCGATGCGCGACTCGATCACCCGGCCACGCTGGCCTTTATCGCCCGCAACTACCAGCCGGACGCACAGGGCGCCTGGTTTTTCCAGAATGGTCCGCAACGGGTATTTGCCCGCCTCGGGGCGGCGCCGTTCGTGGCCCGACTCGCCCCCGGGCTGCAGACCCGCCCCGATACTGCCCTGCTGCCGCACGAAGCATGGCTGACCGCAGAGGGCGACCTGTTCCTGTATGCCGGTCCGGGCCGGGTCGCCCTGCTCGACGGCCGTGATCTTGCCCGCGCCGATTTTCTGGCCGCCGATGGCCACCCCGGCGACGAAGCCATGCTGCTGGCAGGGAAGATCGACGGCTGGCATGTACGACTTGCGGATCTGCAGCTGCCGCTGCACGCCGTCGATGCCGCCACGGTACCGGAACGGGGCGGATTCGTCCGCGATCCGCAGCCGGACTGAGCCGGCTCCGACCACCGCCGCCACATCGCATACGGGCAGAATCCTGTCACTGCCCGGCCCCTCTTGCTCCCGCTCCGGCACAACGCTACTATCCGCGAATCAGGCCTTCCTCGGCCTGCCACGCCCGCCGTGGAACCACGGTACGGGCGGGTTTCTGTCTGACGTTTAGGGAACGTAGTTCATGAGCAAGCAAACCGGTACGGTGAAATGGTTTAACGAAACCAAGGGCTTCGGCTTCATTACTCCGGACGAAGGCGGCGACGATCTGTTCGCCCACTTCTCGGAAATCCAGAGCAAGGGTTTCCGGACGCTCGCCGAAGGCGACCGGGTCGAGTATGAAACCAAGACCGGCCCCAAGGGCATCGCCGCAGCCAATATCCAGAAGCTGTAGGCCCCTCCCGGCCCAGAGAGAACCGCGGCATCGTCCGCGGTTTTTTTTCGCCTGCCCATCCTGGAAATAACGTTCAATAAAATTGAACAATCTGAACCGATTCTTTCGCTATCTTCCCGATTTTGCTGTGCGTAACATGCGTCCATTCACTCAGGAAACAGACGCCAGGAGGGCATCATGCTGACAATCAGACGTGCGGAAGACCGGGGCGTCGCCGAGTTCGGCTGGCTGTCCAGCCGCCACACCTTCTCCTTCGGCCAATACCGCAATCCCCGTTTCGACGGCTATTCGGACCTGCTGGTCATCAATGATGACGTGGTATCGCCGGGCCAGGGCTTCGGCCGGCACGGCCACCGCGACATGGAAATCATCAGCTATGTGCTGGACGGCCAGCTCGAGCACCGCGACAGCCTCGGCAACGGTTCGGTGATGATGCATGGCGACGTCCAGCGCATGAGTGCCGGCACCGGTGTGATGCACAGCGAGTTCAATGCATCGGAAAGCCACTGCGTGCATTTCTACCAGATATGGATCCAGCCGGACCGTGACGGCTATCCGCCGAGCTACGAACAGACCCGGCTCGACCCGGCGGCACTGGCCGGCAGGCTGGCGCTGATCGCAGCGCCGGCCGGCGAAGGCGCCGCCGTCGCGATACACCAGGATGCGCGCCTGCATGCCGGTCGTTTCAGTGCCGGCGCACGCCTGACCCATGCACTGCCGGCCCGGCGACGCGGTTATCTGCAACTGGCCCGGGGCTCGCTGACTGTCAACGGGCTGCCGCTCGACGAAGGAGACGGGCTGTTTATCGAGGACGAAGCCCGGCTCGATCTGGAATCGGTCCAGGACAGCGAAGTGCTGCTGTTTGATCTGCGCTGAATCAGGCGTTTCGCCCTGCTCATCGCGCTTTTACCAGGAATCCAGTCATGACCCGCAACGCACCGCTGTTCGCCATCGCCCGCATTCTGATGGCCGTTATCTTCATCATCTCCGGCTTCGGCAAGATTACCGGCTTCGCCGGTACGACGGCCTGGATGGCCTCGATGGGCCTGCCGTTCCCCGCCGTGCTGCTGGTGCTGGCCACCGTGGTCGAGCTCGGTGGCGGCATCGCGCTGGCGCTGGGCTTCCAGGTCCGTTACAGCGCGGCACTGCTGGCCCTGTTCACTCTGGCCATCACGCCAGTCTTCCATGCCTTCTGGGCAGCGGCGCCGGAAGCGGCGGAGATTCAGCAGCTGATGTTCCTGAAGAACCTGGCCATGGCCGGTGGCCTGATCCACATGGCAAACTGGGACTTCAACCGCAGGCAAGCCGCGTAGGCCTGCGACAGAAAAGAGAAAGCCGGACCTTTCCAGGTCCGGCTTTCTTCATGTTCTGGCGGTAGGAAATGGGAGTCGAACCCACCCGGGACCGCTGGCGGCCCCAACTCGGTTTTGAAGACCGGTCGCCCCACCGGGGACGCCTTCCTACCCTTGCCTGCAAGGCCGTGATTATACCGGCATAGCCTGCACCCACAAAGAAAAACCCCCTGTCACGCCATGCGTGACAGGGGGTTGGATTCAGGCTGTATTACAGCGTATTACAGCGGCTGGATCTTGGTGGCTTGCGGGCCCTTTTGGCCACGGCCGGACACGTAGCTGACCTTCTGGCCTTCGGCCAGGGTCTTGAAGCCGTTGCCGGCGATTTCGGAGAAGTGAGCGAACAGATCGTCACCGCCCGCGTCCGGAGTGATGAAGCCAAAGCCCTTAGCGTCGTTGAACCATTTAACGGTACCGGTTTCCATATTATCTTCCTTAAAGATAAAAATTATGCCCTACACATTATGTGTACAGCGAAAACACAGAAATCAAGAAGGGAATATGAACCTGAAGTACCGACGGGCGGAAACTGCAATTGAACCAAACTCCACAACCTTGAAACTCTTGCGCGGAAAGTTATACGCGGGTCAGAAACCCGGGTCAACACTTTTTTTCATCTTTCTGCCCCGCGAAGAGCGGAAAGACGGGCGAGGCGTGATCCCCCGCCGAACTGCGCCGCAAGTCTACCCCAGCGGGGCGCCGCAGGCTATCGCAATACGCCAGGAATTATCAGAAAAGGAAAGCCCGTCGTGTCGACGGGCTGTCTGTACGTCTGGTCTGGCGGCGTTAGCGGATCAGCGGCGGCCGTTGTAGGACGAGTTGTTGGATGCAGGGACATGGGGACGTTCTTCCTTGTGACGGAAGCGGACCCGGCCTTTGCTCAGGTCGTAGGGCGACATCTCGACGGTCACGCGGTCACCGGCCAGCACGCGAATGCGGTGCTTCTTCATCTTGCCGGACGCGTAGGCGGAAATCTCGTGTCCGTTGTTCAGCTTGACCCGGAAGCGGGTATCCGGCAGAACTTCTTCAACGATGCCTTCCATTTCAATCAGTTCTTCTTTAGCCATAATGTTCCTTGTTCGCTCCCGGCTGCTTGATCAGCGGGAAGCAGATAGTAAAGTCGCGCAAAGCCGACCGGCCGTCATGACATCGACAACCCGGGGCGGGTTCGCGTTCGACTGCTGAATGCGTCAGTTGCAGCGGGGGGGAAAGTCAGGTGAAACGCCGCGTTGCGATCGTGATGGTTCGCAGAAACGGGCCAGTGACTTATCCCTACAGGAAGAGGACAGGCAGCGGCGGGAAATGCAACCATTCGTGCCACATCAAAAGTTGATGTACCCGGTATTATACATTGCGAGCGGCCACTTGACACAAGGCCGGATTCGCGCGCTGCGGCAGCGCCCCCTTCCCGCTAGCGCCGCTGCGTGCCCAGCGCGTCCTCGTAGCGCTGGCGGATGCGCGCCGCGCGCCCGCTCAGCGGTGGCACGACGTGCATCAGCACGGGCATTTTCTTGACGAACTCCCGCGTCAGCTCGACCAGTTCGAAGTCGAAAGTTCGCAGCACCATCGACTGACATCGCAGCTCGACTATCGTCGCCGTCTTCCCCGAGGGGAGCTGTACGATCGTTCCTATCCGGTATTCAAGCACACCGTCTCCCTGACATGGCCGGGTGCCGCGCCGGTAGGGGCGGTCAGTCCCGCGATCCCAGAGAGGCTAGTCGCGCCCTGCGGCCCTGTATGCAGGAAGAGTCCGAAAACGCGCCGGGAAATATCAGATAAAAGTGTGGTTTTTTGCCGGTCAGGCAGTGTTTTCCGGTTTGATAATCAGCTGTCGACAGCGATCTCCCGCAGTTTTCGTGCCGGCGGCCGGTTCAGTACCCGGGACACCGCCCAGGCGCCGGCCAGCAGCGCCGCCCCGCCCGCCATGGCCACGCCATGGACGAACAGCCACGGATTCACGCCGATATCGACATCCAGCGCCTGACGGCCCAGCACCATGGCCAGCGTACTGGCGCCGGCGGCGGCCAGTGTGCCGGCCAGCACACCCAGCCAGACGAATTCGGCCATCAGTACGGCGACCAGCTGGCGTCGCGTCGCCCCCAGCGTCCGCAGCAGGACGGCATCGCGGGTGCGTTCCGCCTGCGTCGCCACCGTCGCCGCCAGCAGGGTGATGCCGCCTGCCGCCAGGGTGAACAGGAACAGGAATTCGATCACCTGAGCCAGCCGGTCGATCAGCGCCCTGACTTCCGCCAGAATCGCGCTGACATCGACCACGGTGACATTGGAGAAGGCAGTCGAGGCCCGCTCGAACGGCTTCACCGCAGCGGCAGGCAGATAGAAGCTGGACACATAGCTGGCCGGCGTATCGTCCAGCAGGCCAGGGCTGGCGAGAACGAAGAAGTTGACCTGGAACGAGTCCCAGCGCACCTCGCGCAGGCTGGTGACCGGCGCCTCGACCCGGCGGCCGGCCACGTCGAAGGCCAGCCGGCTGCCAAGGCGGATACCCAGTGTATTCGCCAGCCCGGTCTCGACCGAAAAGGCCGGCTTGCCCGCTGTGGCGGCAGTCCAGTATTCACCCGCCGTGATCCGGTTCGACGCCGGGACGCCGGGACGCCATGACAGGTTGAATTCGCGCTCGGCCAGATTGCGCGCCCGCTCGTCCGGATACTGGTCGGCACGGATCGGCCGGCCGTCGATGGCCAGCAGCCGCGCGCGCGCCATTGGTGCAATCTCGGGCGTACCCAGGCCCAGCGTCCGCAGCGACGCGGCAAATGGCGCACGCTGTTCCGGCTGGATATTGATGGCAAAGCGGTTGGGCGCGTCGACCGGCAACTGGCGCTGCCAGGCATCGAGCAGGTCGCCGCGCACCACGGCCACGGTCAGCAGGGCCATGGTGCCGACCGCCAGCGCCCCGGCCTGCAGGCTGGCCAGCCACGGCCGCCGCCCAAGCAGGCCCAGTCCGTAACGGAAGCCGACGCCGCGCGCCGGCAGGCGTACCAGCAGGGCCAGCAGGCTGCGCACCACCAGCCAGACCACGGCCATGAACACCACGAAGCCGCCCAGCCCCCAGGCGGCCAGGCCAGCATCGCCAATGGCCACCCATGCCAGCCAGGCCAGCGCGGCCAGTGCCATGCCCCCCGCCAGCCGGCCGGATGTCGAGGTCGACAGCCCGGCGCGCAGCGCGGCCATCGCCGGCGTCCGGATCAGCGCCAGCAGTGGCGGCAAGGCAAAGCCGGCCACCAGCACGACGCCGATCGCCGGAGCCAGCAGCCAGGTCCCAATGCCGGCCGGCGGCAGGGCGGCGCCGGACCAGGCCGTCAGTTGTGCCGCCAGCAGGGACTGGGTCAAGCCACCGGCCAGCAGACCAAGCAGCGAGGCCCCGAATGCCACCAGCGCCAGTTGCCCGCCAAAGACCAGCAGCCGGAGGCGATAGGTCGCCCCCAGCGTCGACAGCACGGCGGCAGCCCGCGTCTGCCGCATCAGCCAGTGCCGGGCGGCCAGCGCCACGGCAGCGGCGGCCAGACAGACAGCCGCCAGTGCGGTCAGACCGAGAAAGCGGCTGGCGCGTTCCAGCGCGGAACGGATTTCCGGCCGCGCTTCGCGGATATCCTCGATCCGCTCTCCTCGCGCCAGTCCGGGCCGTACCGACGCGGCAAACGCGGCGACATCCGCCGGCTTGCCGGCCAGCAGCAGCCGCCAGCGCACCCGGCTGCCTTCCTGCAGCAGCCCGGTCGACGGCAGGTCGGCCTGATTGATGATGACGCGCGGCACGAAGTTGTACAGGTCGAGCGCCCCGTCGGGCTCCCGTTCCAGCACGGCAGCGAGGCGGAAGGCCCGGTCACCGAGCGACAGCGTGTCACCAACCTTGAGCCCGAGCCGGTTCAGCAGCCGCGGGTCGGCCCAGGCCGTGCCGCTGGCCGGCGCCTGACGACCGCTGTGCCGGCTTGCGCCGTCACCGAGGGTGACTTCGCCGCGCAGCGGCCAGTTTGCACTGACGCCCTTCAGCGTCACCAGTTGCGGCATGCCGCCGGCGAAGGCCATCGACGGCAGCGTGGCCGTCAGCCCGGTTTCCAGCCGATAACGCCCTGCTGCCGCCGCCAGTCCTGCGCGCGGTACATGGTCGGCATTGATCACCAGATCGGCGGCCAGCAGTTCTCGCGCCCGGCTTTCCAGTGCCCGGCCGGTGCGGTCACCCAGCAGGGTCACGCTGGCCAGGGCAGCCACGGCGACCGCCACGGCTGCCAGCAACACCACCAGATCGCCGGCGCGCAGTTCGCGCCAGGCCATGCGCCAGGCAAGGCCGATCATGCCGCCTCCCGGGTTTCTTCGTGCAGGCGGCCGTGGTCGAGCCGGACCACGCGGCGGCAGCGCGCGGCCAGCGTATCGTCATGGGTGACCAGGATCAGGGTGGTGCCACGCTCACGGTTCAGTTCGAACAGCAGGTCGGTGATCATGGCGCCGGTATCGGCATCGAGATTGCCGGTCGGCTCGTCGGCGAACAGCACGGCCGGTTCGGCGACAAAGGCGCGCGCCAGTGCGACCCGCTGCTGCTCGCCGCCAGACAGTTCGCGCGGGCGATGCCGCTGGCGATCGGCCAGCCCGACCCGCTCCAGCAGGGCGGCCGCCTGTTCGCGCGCATCGCGCCGGCCAGCCAGTTCCAGCGGCAGCATGACGTTTTCCAGTGCGGTCAGCGCCGGCAGCAGCTGGAAATTCTGGAACACGAAGCCGACCGCGCGCTGGCGCAGCCGCGCCCGCCCGTCTTCGCTGAGTCCGGTCAGTGATTCCCCGGCCAGCCAGACATCGCCCGCCGTCGGCAAATCCAGTCCGGCCAGCAGGGCCAGCAGGGTCGACTTTCCGGAACCGGAACGACCGACGATCGCCAGCGTGTCGCCGGCCTCGACGTCGAGGTCGAGCCCTGACAGCAGGGTCAGGGTTTCCGCACCCAACTCGACTTGCCGGGACAGCCCGCTGGCTCGCACAATGGTCCGGGGTTCGGAAGGAGTCGACATGCGCATTCGCTTTCTGCTGTTGTTGTTGGGGTGCTGGCTGGCCGTGCAGGCGCAAGCCGCCACGGTCATGGTATTCGGTGATTCTCTGTCTGCCGGCTACGGACTGCGTCCGGGTGAAGGCTGGGTCAGCCTGCTGGCGCGGGATCTGGGGCCGAAACATCGCGTCATCAATGCCAGCCAGTCCGGGGAAACCAGCGCCGGCGGGCTGACGCGGCTGCCGGCCGCCCTGGCCCAGCATAAACCGGATGTGGTGGTTCTGGCACTCGGCGGCAACGATGGACTGCGCGGGCTGCCGCTCGACGCCTTGCGTTCCAATCTGGCCAGCATGGTGGCACTGGTCCGCCAGCAGCATGCCCGACCGCTGCTGGCCGGCATCGAGCTGCCGCCGAACTACGGCCAGCGCTACACCCGCGACTTTGCCGCCGTATACACCGGCCTGGCCCGGCAGCAGAAAGTGCCGCTGGTGCCGTCGCTGGTCGCCGGTTTCGGCGCCAATGCCGCGCTGTTCCAGAATGACGGCATCCATCCGGTCGCGGCGGCACAGCCGCTGATCGTCAAACTGGTCGAACCCAGGCTGCGCCCGCTGCTGTAGCGTCAGGCGCCGCCGCCCTTGTCCTTGCGGCGGATATACAGCGTCTTGACCACCCGGGCGACCACCTCGCCGCTGGCGTCCAGCACGTCAACACCGAGTTCGGGCAGGTATTTGTCACCACTGGCGGTGCGGGCGCGGATGTCGTCCAGCTGTGCATCGCTGATGCTGAAGCGCGCCCTGACCGTGCCCCGCCCCGGCTTCAGGTAGTCGATGCGGCCGGCCCGGTCCCAGACGATGTAGTCCCGCCCCAGCCGCTGGATCAGGATCAGCATGAAGAACGGATCCGTCATCGCGTACAGGCTGCCGCCGAAATGCACGCCGACATAGTTCCTGTTCAGCCGTCCCAGCCGCAGTGCGACGTCGACCGACGCCCAGCACGGGTCGATATGTTCGATGCGGATGCCCGCGCCCAGGAACGGCGGCCACAGGTTGATCACGGTCTTCAGTACGCGCGGCGACAGGGTCATGGGAAAATAGAACGGTCGTTTTAATTTTCCCATCATTGCCTGCACCACCCCCAACGTCAAGCGGGAACGAAAAAGCGCCGGCACGATACCGTGCCGGCGCCAGACTGTTCCCTGCCCCCGCAGCGGCGGGGACGGAAGGGACTGGATGCAATCAGGCAGACCACCGGATCAGAAGCCGGGGCCGAAACCGGGACCGCCGTGACGCAGGCCGCCCTGGCGACCGAATCCGTCGGCAGCAATGGCGAACTCGGCCTTGGAGATCTTGCCGTCCTTGTTGGTGTCGATCTGGTCAAAGCGACGTTCCAGGAAGCGGTCGCCCCTGGCCTCGGCCTTGCTGATGAAACCGTCCTTGTTGGTATCGAGGCGGGTAAAGCGGGCATCGAGGAAATGCTTGCGTTCGCTGTCGCGGGCTTCCTGCATCTTCTTGTGGAAGGTATCCAGCTCTTCCTGCGTCAGCTGACCATCCTTGTTGGTGTCGATGGCGTCGAACAGCACGGCCAGATGCGGGGCATTGGCTTCGGCTTCGCTGCGGCTGATCTTGCCGTCCTTGTTGGTATCGACCCGGGCGAGGAAATCGGCGCGCATGCGCTCGAAGTCCTTCTTGTCCATGTCGTGGTGACGACCATGGCGCGGCATCATCATGTCGCCGTTGTCGGCCGGGGCGGCAGCAAAGGCGGCGGTGGAAAGAACGGCGGCGGCCAGTGCGGTAACGAGCAGATGGCGTTTCATGTCTGACTCTCCTTGTTTGGGTGACGGAACCAGATTACCCATCCTATATGGTGCAAATATGAGGAAAATAAGGAGAGAGTGTGCAGAAAAACAATCAGCCGCGCTGGCGCACGCGCTCGAACAGGCAGATGGCGGCGGCCGCGGCGACATTCAGCGACTCGGCCTCGCCCGGCATCGGGATGCGCACCCGGTCGCCGGCTTCGGCCAGCACGGCCCCGGACACACCGGCCCCCTCGTTGCCGAACACGAATGCGCACGGTCCGCGCAGGTCCAGCTGCCACAGCGGCACGCTGCCGGACAGATGGGTCACCAGCCGGCGTCCGTCGAAGGCCGACAGCACGGCCGGCAGGTCGGCACGCTCATGAATGGCGAGGGCGAACTGTGCGCCCATGCCGGCACGCAGCGTCTTGCCGGCCCAGACATCGGCGCAGCCGCGTGACAGGTATACGCTGCGCACATCGGCGGCCGCCGCGGTCCGCAGCAGGGTGCCGAGGTTGCCGGGGTCCTGGACGTCATCGAGCAGGATGCAGGACGGATCGGCCACCGCCATCGCCTGCGGGATGCGCGCCACCGCCACCACTTCCGGCGGCGAGCTCAGCTCGCTGACCTTGCCGAGCAGCGGCGCACTGACCGTTGCACAGTCGCAGGCCGTGCCAATCCGGCCCAGCAGGGCGACGACTTCGGGATGCGCCAGCGCATCCTCGCGCAGATACAGGGCATCGAGTGTGTGGCCGGCGCGCAGATAGGCATCAACCAGATGCAGGCCTTCCAGCGCCAGCAGGCCGCTGCGGCGGCGCTCGGCCGGCTTGCCGAGCAGCCGTTCCAGGGTCTTGAGCGCATCGTTGTGCGCCGAGGAGATGTGTTTCATGGCGGCGAAGTGTATCACCGCCGCGCGGCGGCCCCGGCCTCAGGCCGACAGCGCGCCGGCGGCATGCTTGATCCGGGCATAGATTTCGTCGTCGATGCCGGTGTGGCGGTCCTTGTTGTCGGCGTACAGCACGCCGGCCAGTTTGCCATTGTGGAAGATCGACACCATCACGCAGCCCAGCGGGCTGGCCGCGTCCCAGAACGGGTGCGGGTAGCGCGACGTCAGGGTCGGCCACTGCTCGGCCGTGGCGCGGAAAGCCTGCGCCCGTGCGGTCAGCGAGGCAAAGAAGCCGGGGGCGGCCGGGTCGACATGGACGCTGATCAGCGGGTCCTTGCTGTCAAAACCGATCTGGAAGCGGCACAGCAGGCTGCCGTCCGGCCCGATCGGGAAATAGGCCGTCCGTTCAACGCCGAACACGGTGATGATGCGACGCATGACATCACAGACCGACAGTTCGAAACGGGCCATTTCGGCACGGCTGTCGTCAGTCCAGTCCAGTTCGAGAAATTCGTTCTCCGATACCAGCGGCGGTTCGGCCACCAGCGGCAGCGAGCGGGCCGGGTCGGCATAGGCACGGGTATAGGGAGAACGCGCCAGGGTCAGCGAGGACTGGACCACACTGGCCCATACCTGGTCCTCGGGCACCAGCAGCAGGCCGGCCACGCCGCGCAGGTGCGACTGCAGGTCCTGCTGCCACCAGCCGGAGGCAAGGTGATTGGCGGTGTAGATCGCATGCCGCAGCAGCAGACGCTGACGCGACAGGTCCTGCTGGCCGAGCAGCAGTTCGGTCATCTTGGCCGGCAGGCCGGCAGCCTGGAACACCGAGCGCACGAACAGGCTGTAATCCTCGCCCAGCGCGCGCTGGGCGGCACGCTCGACATCGCCATCCAGCACCAGATCGTTGTCGATGGCGTAGAACGCCAGCGGCACGTTGTACAGCAGCGCGCCGGTAAAGAATTCTTCGACCTTGTGCACTTCGATGATCGACAGCCACTCCTTGACCAGCAGGGCCGCCAGCCGCGCCCGGGCCAGCAGCGCCGCCACATTGCGCTTGCGCTGGCGGGTGATGCCCGGATGGGTGTCGATCGATGACAGGTGGCCGAAGTGGGTCAGGAACGGGTCGACGCCGGTCAGCAGCAGCGCATGTTCGACGCACACGGTATCGGTCAGGGTCCGTGCCCGGTCAACGGTACCGATATGCCGCAGCAGCTGGAACACCAGCAGCGGATCGTGCAGGACGACGTTGGCGATATCCACGCTATTGAGTCGCTCGCGGTCGGCCATCACCAGCGCAGCCATGTGCTCGCTGGAGAAGCCCATGACCGGCCAGGGCTGAGCGGCAAAACGTTGCAGTTCGAGTCGGTTCATCGCCGGTTCTTCCAGAAATAGAGTTGCGAGTCCATCGCATCGTCGAGCGGCACGGTCCGGTCAGGGGGCGCACCGTCGACGCTAAAAGTATTGCTGATCAGGCAGCCATCGGCCGGCGCATCCTTGCGGAAGCGTGCCCAGACCCGGCTCATCGGCGCCGGCGACAGGTACACATAGACCACGTCAAAACCGTGCCAGTCCTGCTTCCAGATGTCGCCGTAGCGCACCCGGAGGTTGTCGAGGTCGCGACCGCGCCAGCGGCACAGCAGCCAGGGCAGCCAGGCACTCTCGACACCGATCACGGTCAGGTCGGGCCGGCGCCGTGCCAGCGGCACGACCACGCTGCCGGTACCGGCGCCGAGATCGGCGAAACGCACGCCCTGCGGCACGCTGCCGGCCAGGGCATCGACCGCGGCGCGGCTGGACAGAAACAGGGGCACCCGTTCGGTCATCGCATGCCGGCACACGGCGAACAGCGCCAGCGCGGCAAGGGCCCAGGCCCAGGCCGGCAGGGCCAGCGATGCCAGTCCGACCAGTAGCGGCCAGAACAGTGCATACACCGCCAGCACCAGGCCACGAGCCCCCAGCGCCAGCGCCAGCAGCACCGTCAGCGGCGGCGCGATCCAGATCGGCGCCACGGCGACCGAGGCAGACAGTCCGAACGCCAGCAGCGCCGCCAGCGGCAACGCGGCCAGGTGGCGCGGCAGGCGCGAGATCACTGCGGCGGGCCCGCCTTGGCCGTACCGGCCGCCGTCGCCGGCGACGGCACGACCGGAGCAGCGGCATCGGGCGCATCGGCCTCGTTGTTTGGCGTTCCTCCCTCGCCGAGGATCTGCTCCTCGTTCTGCTTGTTCAGCACGATGATGGTGATGCGGCGGTTGGTCGGGTTGTACGGGTTGGCGGCATCGAGCGGGTTGGCGGCCGCCAGCCCGACCACGCGCAGGATCTTCTGCTCGGTCATGCCGCCATCAAGCAGCTCGCGTCGCGCGGCGTTGGCGCGGTCGGCCGACAGTTCCCAGTTCGAATAGCCCTTTTCGCCGCCGGAGTACGCGGCGGAGTCGGTATGACCGGAAATGGACAGGCGGTTCGGCACTTCGTTGAACATCTTGCCCAGCTCGTGCAGGATCACCTTGGTGTGCGGCAGCAGCGCCGAGCGGCCGGAGTCGAACATCGGCCGGTTCTTCTCGTCGACAATCTGCACGCGCAGCCCTTCAGGCGTCATCTCCAGCAGCAGCTGGTTCTGGTACTTGCGCAGTTCCGGGCTGGACTGGATCGCCTGCGAGATACGCTGCTGCAGCTTGGACAGCACCATCCGTTCGCGCCGGCGTTCCTCGCTCTTGTCCGAGCGCTTGACCTGACCAGCCGAGCGGGTCACGTCGGCACCGCCGCCCTTGATGACGCTGGTGGTGTCGCCCGAGCCCTCGCCGCCGGCCAGCGCGACCTTCAGCGGGGTCTTGAAATATTCGGCGATGCCGGCCAGCGTGCCCTGCGATACGGACGACAGCAGCCACATCAGCAGGAAGAACGCCATCATCGCCGTCACGAAGTCGGCGTAGGCGATTTTCCACGCGCCGCCATGGGCGCCGTGGCCCCCCTTCTTGATGCGTTTGACGATAATGGGACGTTGCGATTCGTCAGCCATGGAGACTCCGGATTACGCGGATCGGCCCGCAGGCCGATCCGTCATGCAACACGGCCCCGAGGCGGGGCCGGTCACGGGCTTAGCGGTTCTTGGTGCTCTTCACGTGCTCTTCGAGCTCGAGGAAGCTCGGACGGTCGACGCCGTACAGCGCCTTGCGGCCGAATTCGACCGCCACCTGCGGCGCATAGCCGTTCAGGCTGGCCAGCAGCGTGACCTTGACCGTGGTCAGGACCCGGGACAGGTCGGCCACCTTGCTTTCCAGGCGTACCGACAGCGGCGTGATGAAGCCGTAGGACAGCAGAATACCGAGGAAGGTACCGACCAGGGCCGCCGCAATCAGCATGCCCAGCTCGGCGGGAGGAATGCCCACCGACTCCATGGTGTGCACCACGCCCATCACCGCCGCCACGATACCGAAGGCCGGCAGGCCGTCGCCCATCTTGGCCAGCAGTGACGCCGGCACGCTGGCCTCGTGGTGGTGGGTTTCGATTTCGATGTCCATCAGGTTTTCGATCTCGAACGGGTTCAGGTTGCCGCCGACCATCAGTCGCAGGTAGTCGCAGACAAACTCGATGACGTGATGGTCACCGACGATGATCGGGTATTTGGAGAAGATCGGGCTTTCCTGCGGCGCGTCGACATCGGCTTCGATCGACATCATCCCTTCCTTGCGCACCTTGGTCAGGACTTCGTACAGCAGCGCGAACAGCTCCATGTACAGCGCCTTGTTGTACTTGTCGCCCTTGAACAGGGTCGGCACTGCTTTCAGGGTCGCCTTCAGCGGCGCACCGCCACCGCTGACCACCGTGGAACCGATCGCCGCGCCGAAGATGATGATCAGCTCTGCAGGCTGCCACAGGGCGGCCAGGTGACCGCCGGCAAACAGGAAACCACCGAACACGCAACCGAGTACGATGACGTAACCAATAATAACGAACATGTAGGGAGATCCCGTCTTCTCTTTATCTGGTGAACGAGGAGGCGAACCGTATTTGCATCGGGTCCACGCCGGCCTCCGTTGTCTGTTATCGGCCACCGTGCGGAAAACATGGGGCCTAACAAGAGACAATTCCGAAATCGCTGCAACCAGCGTCTGTCATGCCGCAAGAATACTGGCAAGATTCTAACAAAGTCGCCTTGCAAACCGCATGACCCAAGTCCGAAAAGACAAAAAAAAACGTCAGGGCGCACGTGGCGACCTGACGACCAGGTGACCTCCCGGAGAGAATCTGCTTATACCAGTCCGCGTTCCTGCAGCAGTTTTTCGGTCTGCTCGACGCATTCCACGGCGGTCGACAGCATGGCGTCGATTTCGGTGCGGGTAATGATCAGCGGCGGCGCGCTGACCATGCTGTCGCCGCAGGCGCGCATGATCAGGTTGTGCTTGAAGAAGATATCGCGGCACAGCGTGCCGACGTCATCGCTGCCGGCGAACATTTCACGCGTGGCCTTGTTCTTCACCCAGGTGAAGGCCTGGATCAGCCCGACCCCGCGGACATCGGTCACGTGCTCGAAACCGCCGAACGCCTCGCGCCAGCGCTTCTGCATGTACGGGCCGGTGTCTTTCTTCACCTGCTCGACGATGCCCTCGTCGCGCAGCGCGCGCACATTGGCATGGGCGACGGCGGCCGAGACCGGGTGGCCCGAATAGGTGAAGCCGTGGTTGAAGTCGCCGCCTTCGATCAGGGTGCGGGCAACCTCGTCACCGATAATGACGCCGCCGATCGGCAGGTAGCCGGACGACAGGCCCTTGGCGATGGTGAACAGGTGCGGCCGGAAGCCGAAGTGTTCGTGACCGAACCAGTCACCGGTACGGCCAAAGCCACAAATGACTTCGTCGGCGACCAGCAGGATGTCGTACTTGTTGCAGATGCGTTCGATTTCCGGCCAGTAGCTTGCCGGCGGGATGATCACCCCGCCCGCGCCCAGGATCGGTTCGCCAACGAAGGCCGCGACCTTGTCGGCGCCGATTTCCAGAATCTTTTCTTCCAGCCAGCTGGCGGCGCGCAGGCCGAAGTCCGCCTCGCTCTCGCCGTCGCGCCCTTCCTTCAGGTACCACGGCTGACCGATATGGGCGATGCCCGGGATCGGCAGGTCGCCCTGCTCGTGCATATAGGTCATGCCGCCGAGACTGGCGCCGCCGATGGTCGAACCGTGATAGCCGTTCCAGCGCGAGATCAGCGTCTTCTTGCCCGGCTTGCCCTTGATCGACCAGTACTGGCGAACCATGCGGATCACGGTATCGACCGACTCCGAGCCCGAATTGGTATAGAACACGTGCTGGTAGCCGGGCTGGGTCACTTCAGCCAGCAGCGTGGACAGTTCGACCACGCGCGGGTGGGTGGTCTTGAAGAAAGTGTTGTAATAGGCCAGGTCTTCCATCTGCTGTCTGGCGACTTCGGCCAGGTCCTTGCGACCGTAGCCGATGTTGACGCACCACAGACCGGCCATGCCGTCGGTGATCTTGTTGCCTTCAGAGTCCCACAGATAGATGCCGTCACCCTTGACGATGACGCGTGAGCCCTGCCTGTTCAGCGATCCCATGTCGCTGAACGGGTGCAGGTGGTGGGCGGCGTCGAGTTCGCGGTATTCATTCGTGGAACGGGCAGTCGTGCTCATGGTCGATTCCTCTCGGTTCTGCGCGCGTCCGGCACTGGCGGCGCACGCGATCGGCCACCGGGTCCATCCCGGCGACCGGAATGGGGTCCGGCTTATACGTGCAGCAGCAGGAACTTGCGTTCCCACGGGCTGATCACGCGGAAGTACTCGGCGAATTCCTTCTGCTTCATGCCGATGAACAGTTCGACGAACCGTTCGCCGAGCACGGCGGCGATTTCCTTGCAGTGGGTCAGCCGTACCAGCGCCTCTTCGGTGCCGTGCGGGAATTCGGTCGGCACGTCATAGGCGTTGGAGGCCACCGGATCGCGCGGATCGATGCTGTTCACCAGCCCGAGATAGCCGCAGGCCAGCGAGGCCGCCATGGCGATGTACGGATTCACGTCCACCCCCGGCACGCGGTTTTCCACCCGGCGTCCGGCCGGACTCGAATGCGGTACGCGCAGACCGACGGTGCGGTTGTCGTAGCCCCACTCGACGTTGGTCGGCGCGGCCACGTTCGGCGTGAGCCGGCGATACGAGTTCACGTATGGCGCAAAGAACGGCATGGTTTCCGGCAGATACTTCTGCAGTCCGCCGATAAAGTGGAAGAACGCCTGCGACGGCGAGCCGTCCTCGTTCGAGAACAGATTGCGGCCGGTGTGCTTGTCGATGATGCTCTGGTGCATGTGCATCGCACTGCCGGGCTCGCCTTCCATCGGCTTGGCCATGAAGGTCGCGTACATGTTGTGGCGGAAGGCCGCCTCGCGCACCGTGCGCTTGAACAGGAACACCTGGTCGGCCAGCGCCAGCGGGTCACCGTGCTCGAAGTTGATTTCCATCTGCGCGGTGCCGACCTCGTGGATCAGGGTGTCCACTTCGAGGTTCTGCGCATGGCAGTAGTCGTAGATGTCCTCGAACACCGGGTCGAATTCGTTGACCGCATCGATCGAGTACGAGCGGCGACCGAATTCGGCGCGACCGGTCCGGCCGACCGGCGGCTGGACCGGGATGTCCGGGTCCGGGTTCGGCGACAGCAGGTAGAACTCCATTTCCGGCGCCAGCACCGGTTCCCAGCCCCGGGCCGAGTACAGTTCCAGCACCCGGCGCAGCACGCTGCGCGGCGAGGTCTCGACCGGCGAGCCGTCGGAACGGTAGCAGTCGTAGATCAGTTGCGCGGTCGGATCGGTCGCCCACGGCACGAAGCGCAGCGAGGTCGGGTCGGGACGCAGCACCATGTCCGGGTCGGTCAGGTCCAGGTAGCAGTCATCGGGATAATCACCGGTGACAGTCTGGATCAGTACCGCTTCAGGCAGCCGCATGTCCGGTTCCGACAGGAACTTGTCCTTCGGAATGATCTTGCCGCGTGCCACGCCCGTCATGTCCGGCACGATGCATTCCACTTCGGTGATCCGATGTTCTCGGAGCCATTCGCTGATGTAGTCACTCATGATGGTTTCTCAACTGATTCAAGCCGTTTTCAGTTTCTTGCTTTGGGTGGCGTAACGGGCCGTCCTCCCGACCCGTCCGCCGTGCGCGGGGAGACGGCTTACGCCCGCCGCGCGCTCTGGTGCGCACGGCAGGCTTCGCCGAACGCACCGAAAATCGCCTGCGACACCGGGTTCCCGGTGCAGCGCCATTCCGGATGCCACTGCACCGCAAACGCAAACTGCTTCGCGCCGGACACCGAGAACGCCTCGATCAGTCCGTCGTCGGCCCGCGCTTCCTCGCTCAGGCCCGGCGCCAGTTCCCTGACCCCCTGCTGGTGCAGCGAGTTGACCTGGGCCTCTTTCAGGCCGGTCAGCCGCGCCAGCAGACCCTCGGCGGTGAAGGCCACACGGTGGGCCGGTGCATATTGCTGCTCCAGCGGATCGTCCGGCGACTCGCGGTGATCGCGCATGCCCGGTTCTTCCTGGACGTGCTGGTACAGCGTGCCGCCAAAGGCAACGTTGATTTCCTGGAAGCCGCGGCAGATGCCGAGAAACGGCACGCCCCGCTGCAGCAGCTTGCGAATCAGCGGCAGCGTGGTCGAGTCGCGGGCCGGGTCATGCAGGGTGCCGGCGCGGCTTGGCGTGCCGTGATAGTGGAACGGTTCGATATTGGACGGGCTGCCGGTCAGCATGACACCGTCGACCCGGTCGACGACCTCGTCCAGCCACGCCCCGTCGCCGAGCGCCGGCACCAGCCACGGGATGCCGCCGGCACCATCGGTAACACCGCGCACGTATTTGTCGCCGACGGCATGGTACGGGTGCGCACCGATCTGTCTGATGTCGCACGGAATGGCGATAAGGGGTCGCATGCGTGTTCTCCTCTGTGTTGCAGACTCGTATTGTTATCGTGACAACAGTGCTTCAACGGCCGTGGCCGCCGGCACATAGTCATAGCCCAGCTCATGGGCCACGGCGGCATGGGTCACCTGCCCGGCACAGACATTCAGCCCGGCAAGCAGATGCGGATCGGCCGCCAGTGCCGGGCCGGTTCCGAGCGCCGCCAGCTTGCGTATGAAAGGCAGCGTCGCATTGGTCAGCGCCATGGTTGCCGTGCGCGACACCGCGCCGGGCATATTGGCAACGCAGTAGTGGACGATGCCGTCCACCTCGAAAGTCGGCTGCTGATGCGTGGTGGGACGGCTGGTCTCGAAGCAGCCGCCCTGGTCGATAGCCACGTCCACCAGCACCGTACCGGGCTTCATCAGCTTCAGCTGCGCACGCCGCACCAGCTTTGGTGCGGTGGCACCCGGCACCAGCACGGCACCGATCACCAGGTCGGCCTCGCGCAGCCCGTCTTCGATGTTCTGGACAGTCGACATCAGTGTCTTGATCCGGCCGCCGAACACCATGTCGATGTCTTTCAGCCGCGCCAGCGAGGTATCGAGCAGCGTCACGTCGGCGCCGAGTCCGGCGGCCATCCGGGCTGCATTCAGGCCGACAACCCCGCCACCCAGCACCAGCACCCGGCCCGGCGCGACGCCGGGGACACCGCCCAGCAGCACCCCGCGGCCGCCATGCGCCTTTTCGAGGCACGCTGCACCGGCCTGGATCGCCATGCGGCCGGCCACTTCGCTCATCGGTGCCAGCAGCGGCAGCCCCCCCTGGGCATCGGTGACGGTTTCATAGGCAATCGCCATGCAGCCGGACTCGACCAGCAGCCGGCACTGTTCGGGATCGGGTGCCAGATGCAGATAGGCAAACAGGGTCTGGCCGGGACGCAGCATGCGGCATTCGACCGGCTGCGGTTCCTTGACCTTGATCACCAGCTCCGCCTGCTCGTAGACCTGTGCGGCAGTGGAGGCCATCTGCGCGCCGGCGGCCACGTATTCGCTGTCATCGAATCCGGTGGCGGCACCGGCCTGACGCTGCACCAGGACCGTGTGGCCCAGCGACAGCAGTTCCCGGGCACCGGCCGGGGTCAACCCCACCCGGTACTCGTTATTCTTAATTTCCTTGGGCACACCGATCAACATGGTAACGTCCTCGTTCTTCACGGTTTGAAGACTGCGTCGGTACTGTTGCAGACGTTTAAGAAAATGCACAAAACAGGCTTTGTGTGTTTATGATTTTGACTATAAAATCTTGGCAGTGGCAAGGTTTTTCATTGCTGCCACGCAACATTAAGCAATTCGAATGCCTAAAATCGTAAACACCATACGTCTAATATCATTAACATTCCGGACCCCTTTCCCCACCACGCCGGAGGTCGCGCCATGAGCCGCGCGCCCCACGACGGACACGGCGGACTGGCTCTGGCCGTCCTGACTCCGCGCACGACGGGCCGGAGCGGCGCCGCGGTCGGGTTCAAAGAGACCGGACAGATGAGAGCTGATGCGATGGATGTAGGCATGCGCCTGAAAATGGTGCGCGAGAAGTTCGGACTGTCCCAGCGCGAGCTGGCCAAGCGGGCCGGTGTCACCAACGGCACCATTTCGCTGATCGAGCAGAACCGGGTCAGCCCGTCGATCAGCTCGCTGCGGAAAGTCCTTGAAGGGTTGCCGATGACGCTGGGTGATTTTTTCACCTTCGACGCCGAGCCCCAGCACATGCAGGTGTTTTACCGGGCCGAAGAACTGCCGAATCTCGGCAACGAGCGGATCAGGCTGTCGCTGGTCGGTTCGGCCCACCCGAAGCGTGACATGGCCATCCTGTCCGAGCGCTACGAAGTCGGCGCCGACACCGGGCCGGACATGCTGCAACACGAAGGTCAGGAAGGCGGCATTGTCGTCAGCGGCGAGATCGAACTCACCGTGGCCGACGAGACGCGCATCCTCGGCGCCGGCGAGGCGTATTACTTCGACTCCCGCCAGCCGCATCGCTTCCGCAATGTCGGCAGCGAGGTCGCCGAGGTCATCAGCGCCAGTACCCCGCCGTCGTTCTGACCTGCACGCATTTTGGCCACGGCATGACGCGGTGGCCGGAAATCCCGGCAGGGACAACACAGGGGACATAAAACCATGGCAGACATGACGCTTAGTGACTGGCAGGCCCGCGCGGCCATCCTCAATATAGAGGGACGCGCCTTCATCGACGGGCAGTACACGCCGACGGCATCGGGCGAAACCTTCGCCTGCGTATCGCCGATCGACGGCCGCAAGCTGGCCGACATCTCGCTCGCCGGTGCCGACGACGTCGAACGCGCAGTCGCGGTTGCGCGCAAGGCATTCGACAGCGGCGTCTGGTCGCAGATGGCGCCGCGCGCGCGCAAGGACACGCTGAAGCGCTTTGCCGACCAGGTGCGCGCGCACGCCGACGAACTGGCGCTGCTCGAATCGCTCGATATGGGCAAACCGGTCGCCGACGCGGCGTCGGTCGACGTCAGCGGTGCGGCCTATGCGATCGAGTGGTACGGCGAGGCCATCGACAAGATCGGCGGCGAAGTCGCGCCGGTCGACCCGAAGCTGCTGGGTCTGGTCACCCGCGAAGCGATCGGCGTGGTCGCCGCCGTGGTGCCGTGGAATTTCCCGATCATGATGGCCAGCTGGAAGATCGCTCCGGCGCTGGCGGCCGGCAACAGCGTGATTCTGAAACCGAGCGAAAAATCGCCGCTGACCGCCATCCGGCTGGCCGCGCTGGCCCGCGACGCCGGCATTCCGGACGGCGTGTTCCAGGTGCTGCCCGGCGCCGGCGATACCGGCCGCCTGCTGGCCCTGCACATGGATATCGACTGCCTGGCCTTTACCGGCTCGACCGGGGTCGGCAAGCTGATCGCCGGCTATGCCGCCCAGTCGAACCTCAAGCGCGTCTGGCTGGAACTCGGCGGCAAGTCGGCCAATATCGTGCTCGATGACTGCCCCAACCTGCTGCGCGCGGCACGCTCTGCCGCCGGCGGCATCTTCTTCAACCAGGGCCAGGTGTGTTCGGCCGGCTCGCGCGTGCTGGTGCACAACAGGATCAAGGACCGCTTCGTCGAGGCGCTGGCCGAGGCCGCACGCGGCTGGCAACCGGGCAACCCGCTCGATCCGGAGACGACGATGGGCGCCATCGTCGACCGCATCCAGTTCGACAAGGTGCGCGGCTATATCGATGCCGGCCGGCGCGAATCGACGCTGCTGTTCGGCGGCAATGCGGCGGAACCGGTCAAGAACGGCCTGTATATCGAGCCGACCGCCTTCCTGACCGAGCCCGGTTCGGTGATCGAGCGCGAGGAAATCTTCGGCCCGGTGCTGTCCATCGTCGGTTTCGACGACGTCAACGACGCCGTCCGTCTGGCCAACGACAGCATCTACGGCCTGGCCGGTGCAATCTGGACCAGCAATCTCAGCACCGCCCACACCGTCTCCCGCGCACTGCGTGCCGGCACGGTCTGGGTCAACTGCTACGACGAGGGCGGTGACATGAACATGCCGTTCGGCGGCTTCAAGCAATCCGGCAACGGCCGCGACAAATCGCTGCATGCGCTGGAAAAATACACCGAACTGAAGAGTACGGTGATCAAACTGTAACGCGGGCAAACCCCGTCAGCAAAAAACCGCCAATATTGATTGGCGGTTTTTTTCAGTCCGTCTTTCCGTGCAGTTTCAGCAGTCAGGCAAATACCAGCACCACCGCTGCCGGCAGCCCCAAACAGCCCGGCACTCAGAACATCAGCTTCGCAATCAGCGGTGCCCCCAGCACGGTGACAAAACCGGCGATCATCATCACCAGGCAGGCGACCACGCCCTGGGCATCGCCCATCTCGCGCGCCTTGGCGGTGCCGGCGCCGTGGGCTGCCGCGCCGAAGATCGCGCCGTGGGCCAGCTTGCTGCGGATCACCGGCAGCAGGTGCAGCACCGTCTCGCCCATCGCCATGCCGGCCACGCCGGTAATGACCACGAACAGGGCGCTCAGATCGACCGGCCCGCCAATGCTGCGCGCCGCTTCCATCGCGAACGGGGTGGTGATCGAACGCACGGCCAGCCCCTTCTGCAGCATCAGCGGCAGGTCCAGCAGGCGGGCCAGCCAGACCGAGCTGACCACCGACATCGCCGAGCCGGCCAGCACGCCAACCGAGATCGACAGCCAGTGCTTGCGGATCATGTCGCGGTAATCGTAGATCGGCAGCGCAAAGGCGATCGTCGCCGGGCCGAGCAGCCACATCAGCCAGCGGGTATCGGCGATGTATTCGCTGTAGCTGATGCCGGCCAGCAGCACGATGGCCAGCAGCAGCATCGGCGTGGCCAGCAGCGGCATCAGCCAGATTTTGTGCTGCTTCACGTACATGCGCTTGTTGATGTAGTAGAACACCACCGTCAGCACGAAGCAGCCGGCTGCAATCAGGGTTTCAGTCATGGCGGCGGCCTCGCGGCATCTGCAGGGCGCCGGCCGGCGCCGGGCCGGCGGCAACGTGACGGTTGCTGCGGCGGCGCGACAGCTTCAGCTCGAAGCGGTACAGCCGGTCGACCACGAAGGCGGTCGTCACCATGACCATCAGCGTGCTGACGACGATGACCACCAGCACGCGCCAGCCGTCCACCACCACCACATCCGGATACTTGATCACCGCCAGCACGGCCGGGATGAAGAACAGCAGCATTTCGGCCAGCAGCCAGTTGGCGCCACGCCGGATCCAGTCCGCCCGGACGATGCCGGTAAACAGCAGGCCGACCATGACCATCATGCCGATCATGTTCGACGGCAGGCCGAGGTCGAAGCGGTGGCGGGCCAGATCGGCCAGCAGCCACAGCACCGAAATCCCGACCACCTGCAGGATGGTGACGAGTGCGCGCATGAACGGAAAGGACCGTTGCGCCTGCGTTTCCATGATGTTCATTCCTTGCCGGGTGCCCGCCGCGCGGAACAGCCCGGCCAGCCGGGGCACCTTGTTACTGCGCAGTATATGAACCCGCCTTCAATTAAAAAAATGAATTAAAATCATGCGAATCATTCCAATATGGAATACATGACATGGACATTCGTGCGCTGCGCTACTTCGTGGAGGTGGTCAGGCAACACAGCTTTACCCGGGCCGCCGAAGTGCTGCACGTGACCCAGCCCACGATCAGCAAGATGGTCAAAAGCCTGGAGGAAGAACTGGGCGGACCACTGCTGCTGCGCGAAGGCCGTCAGTTGCGGCTGACCGATGCCGGCCAGGTGGTGTTCGTCCGTGGTCAGGCGGTGTTGGCCGAAGTGGCGCGGCTGCAGCTGGAGCTGGACGAGGTCGCCGGGCTGGCGCGCGGCGAGCTGGATGTCGGTATTCCGCCGATGGCCGGCCGCTACTTTGCCCGCCTGATCGCCCGCTACCGCAAGCTGTATCCCGGCGTGACGCTGCGCCTGCGCGAGCAGGGCGGCAAGGCACTGGAGCAGGCGGTTCTCGCCGGCGAACTGGATCTTGGCGTCACCGTGCTGCCGCAGATGGCGCCGGAACTGCTGACGCTGTCGGTGACCCGCCATCCGCTGATGGTGACCTTTCCGGCCGAGCGCGCGCCGGCCAGTCGCGACGGGGTCCGGCTGGCGGATCTGCGCGACGAACCCCTGGTGCTGTACGAAGACGATTTCGTGCTGTACCGCGTCATTCTCGATGCCTGCGCCGCCGCCGGTTTCAGCCCGCAGATCGCCGGCCAGAGCCGGCACTGGGACTTTATCGGCGAACTGGTCGCGGCCGGCGCCGGCATTGCCATCCTGCCGGCGCCGATCGCCGCCCTGCTCGACCCGCTGCGCATCTGCTGCCGCGAGCTGGTCGACCCGCCGCTGCGCTGGGAGCTCGGCATGGTCTGGCATGACGGCTATCTGTCGCAGGCCGCCCGTGCCTGGCTGGCTCTGTGCCGGGAAGCGTTTCCGGAAGCTCAGCCCGCGACGTCGACGCCAAGCTGAGCAGCGGCGGCGAGGATGCCGTCCCACTCGCCGTCGGCAATCTCGATGCCGTCGACCAGCCGCTGCGCGCGGCGCTGCCGCTCCGGGTCGCCGGCCAGTTGCACCGGATCGGCCGGATCGGGGGACGGCGACGATTTGACGTAATCGACCAGCGCATCGTACTCGGCGGCAAACCACTGCATGTCGACCAGCCGTGCCGGGTCGATGACCAGTGTGGTCATGTTGTTGACGATGCCGCCATCGCGCGGATGCGCCGGCTGGGCCGAGCCGCCGCCGGACAGCAGGCCGGCCAGCAGCTCGGCCGCCATGATCAGGCCGCCGCCCTTGTGCCCGGCAATCGGCCGCAAGGCCCCCAGCGGCGGCTCGAACATCACGCGCGGCTCGCGGGTCGGGTGCCCCGCGGCATCGAGCAGGACGTCGTCGTCGAACTGGCGCCCGGCCAGGTAGGCCACGCGTGCCTTGCCGTAAGCGACCATGCTGGTGGCGAAATCAAGCACGAAGGCCGGATGCCGCTCACCGCCCGGAATGGCGATGCAGACCGGATTGGTGCCGAAGCGTGGCGACGAGCCGTTGAACGGCGCGACCAGCATCTGCGGGAAATCGATGACATTGACGAAGTGGATGGAAATCATGCCGGCAGCAACCGCCTGCTCGCCATAACTGCCGATGCGACCCAGATGATGGGTCGCCGACAGCGTCATCAGCACCAGGCCGGTCTGCTGTGCACGCGCGATGGCTGCGTCCATGGCCTCGCGCCCGGTGCGCTGACCAAAGCCGCGGTCGCCGGCAAACTGCAGGATGGCGCCGCCATCGTTCAGCAGGCGTGCCGGCGTATTCGGTTTCAGCGTGCCCTGGCGGGCACTGGCGATATAGAACGGCAGCATGCCGACGCCGTGGCTGTCGTGGCCGCGCAGGTTCGCCTCGATCAGATGGGTCGCCACCAGGTCGGCTTCGTCGGATGCGCAGCCTAGGGCGCGCAGGGTGGCCGGCGCCAGCCGGCGCAGACGGTCTACAGAAATTTTCATTAAGTGATATCCGGCAAACAACTTGCCCTGACTATAGCGCCGACCGGCTGCCGGGCTAAAGCCCGATGCGCGCCCGCCTCCGCTGTCAGCGCACCGGGCGCAGTGTCAGCCGCAGATCGTCACCGACCGGGCGCACGTCATGCCAGGCCAGACGAACCTTGTCTTCCAGCGATGCCAGCGGCGGCAGGTTGAATGCGCCGAGCGCCTGGTGGCCGATGATCGCCGGCGCGACATAACAGACCAGTTCGTCCAGCAGGCCTGCACGCAATACGGCGCCGGCCAGTCCCATGCCGGCCTCGACCAGCAGATTGTTGCAGCCCTGCAGGCCAAGGTCGGCAACGATGGCGGACAGATCGACCCGGCCGTTCGGGGCCGGCACCACCCTCACCAGATTGCCATGACCGATATACGGCGCATGGCGTGCGCCTTCGCTGACACAGGTATACAGCCGCACCCCGCCATTCAGATAAATGGCCCGCACCGGGCTGGTGGCCAGCCGGCTGTCGACCACGGCGCGCAGCGGACGCCGCAGCGGCTGTTCGCGCATCAGCGCAGCGGCCGGCGACATGCAGTCCGCCGGCGGCTGCAGCGGATCGATGCCGCGCACGGTCAGTTGCGGATCGTCGGCCATCACCGTGCCGCTGCCGGTCAGGATGGCGCAGCTTTCCGCCCGCAGGCGCATGACATCGCGACGCGCGGCGGGTCCGGTAATCCACTGGCTGCGACCGTCGTCGAGTGCCGTCTTGCCATCCAGGCTCATGCCCAGCTTGACGGTGACCCATGGCCGGCCGCGCGTCATCCGCGACATGAAGCCCCGGTTCAGCGCCAGCGCCTCGGCCTCCATCAGGCCGGACTCGGCCAGGATGCCGGCAGCACGCAATCGCGCCATGCCCTGCCCGGCCACCAGCGGATTGGGATCGGTGCTGGCGACCACCACCCGCGCCAGCCCGGCACCGACCAGCGCATCGGCGCACGGCGGAGTGCGACCATGGTGGCTGCACGGCTCCAGCGTCACATAGGCCGTGGCGCCGCGGGCGAGCTCTCCTGCCTGGGCCAGTGCATGCGGTTCGGCATGCGGCGTACCGGCGGCCACATGCCAGCCCTCGCCGACAATCCGGCCCCGGTTGACGATGACGCAACCGACGCGCGGATTCGGTGAGGTGGTACGCATGCCGAGCGCGGCAAGCTGCAGCGCCCGGGACATGTGGAGGTGATCTTCAGCAGTAAACATCGACAGTCCGTCACGGCAACGGGCGCTGTGCCCGCCCACCGGTTCAGTGTTGCTTGCGCGAAATTTCGCGAATGGCTTCGGAGAATTCCGATACATCCTGGAAGCTGCGGTAAACCGACGCGAAGCGGATATAGGCAACCTTGTCGAGCCTGGCCAGCTCGCTCATCACCATCTCGCCCAGCTCGCGGGCGCTGACTTCGCGCTCGCCCAGTGCCAGCAGTTTCTGCTTGATATGCTCGACCGACTCGTCGACCAGTTGCGTCGATACCGGCCGCTTGTGCAGTGCACGGTTGAAACCGATCCGCAGCTTGTCCTCGTCGAACTCGGCGCGGTGGCCGTCCTGCTTGACCACCTGCGGCATGCGCAGCTCCGCCGTCTCGAAGGTGGTGAAGCGCTTGTCGCAGCCGAGGCAGCGGCGACGGCGACGGATGCTGGAAGCGTCCTCGCTGACGCGCGAGTCGACCACCTGGGTATCCAGATGGCCGCAGAACGGGCATTTCATATTCGGGGACTCCAGATAGGCAAATAGCGACGGACTCGCGTCCGTCGCCTTGGGTACCGCCCGGCGCCGCCTGAACGGCAGCCGGATTGTTACTTGCCGTAGACCGGCAGGCGGGCGCAGAGCGCCTTGACCTTCTCGGCCACCGTGGCCAGATTGGCGTCGTCGGCCGGGCTGTCGAACACGTCGGCAATCAGGTTGGCCAGTTCACGCGAGTCGGCTTCGGTAAAGCCACGGGTGGTGATCGCCGGGGTACCGATGCGGATGCCCGAGGTCACGAACGGCTTTTCCGGATCGTTCGGGATCGCGTTCTTGTTGACGGTAATGTGGGCGCGGCCCAGTGCGGCTTCAGCGTCCTTGCCGGTGATCTGCTTGGCGCGCAGGTCGACCAGGAACACGTGGCTCTCGGTACGGCCGGACACGATGCGCAGACCGCGCGCGGTCAGCACTTCCGCCATCGCCTGGGCATTGACCTTGACCTGCTTGGCCCAGTCCTTGAACGCCGGGCTGGCCGCTTCCTTGAACGCCACGGCCTTGGCGGCGATGACGTGCATCAGCGGACCGCCCTGCAGGCACGGGAAGATGGCCGAGTTCAGGCCCTTCTCGAATTCGGCCTTGGCCAGGATCACGCCGCCGCGCGGACCGCGCAGGGTCTTGTGCGTGGTAGTGGTGACGAAGTGGGCGTGCGGAACCGGGTTCGGGTATTCACCCGCGGCGATCAGACCGGCATAGTGGGCCATGTCGACAAACAGGTAGGCGCCGACTTCATCGGCGATCTTGCGCATGCGCGCCCAGTCGATTTCCAGCGCGTAGGCCGAGGCGCCGGCCACGATCATCTTCGGCTTGTGTTCACGTGCCAGGCGTTCGACCTGTTCGTAATCGAGTTCTTCCTTGTCGTTCAGACCGTACTGCACCACGTTGTACAGCTTGCCGGAGATGTTGACCGACGCGCCGTGGGTCAGGTGACCGCCATGGGCGAGGCTCATGCCGAGGATGGTGTCGCCCGGCTTCAGCACCGAGACGTACACGGCCTGGTTGGCCTGCGAGCCGGAATGCGGCTGCACGTTCGCGTATTCGGCACCGAACAGCGCCTTCAGGCGATCGATGGCGAGCTGTTCGACCTGGTCGACATATTCACAGCCGCCGTAGTAGCGCTTGCCCGGGTAACCTTCGGCGTATTTGTTGGTCAGCACGGAGCCCTGGGCTTCCATGACGGCGGGGCTGACATAGTTTTCCGAAGCGATCAGTTCGACGTGGTCTTCCTGACGGCGAGACTCGGCATCCATCGCGGCGGCGAGTTCGGGATCGAAGACATGAATGGTTTGGTCGGCTGCGAACATCGTATTTTCCAAGTGAACAAGGGGCACAACTGGTGTGAATTCTAACCCATGGACCGCGACACCGACACGGCACAGCCGTATCGGTTTGCGACCGGTACAGTCGGGTTCAGTGGAGATTTTCCGGCGGCGTCAGCGTGATCGCGTCGTTGCAGGTCAGAAAAACCGGCACCTCGTCGATGCGGTCCGGCTGGATCGTCCCGACCACCCGCACGTCCTCGACCTGACACTCGGCCATCAGCGCACGGAAGTTTTCCTCGATCCGCTCGACCGCATCCAGCGGCGCAAGCGGCCAGACGAAGGCAGCCCAGTTCTTGTCGTCGCCGGGACTGGACACGGTAAAGCGCAGCTCGCCATTCTCGTGCGCAGCCGCCACGCCGGCGATCCCGGCATTGCCGGCGCGCAGCTTGCGGATGATATTGGACGCCCACATCTGCATATTGACGTCCAGCCGCAGCGCAGCGCCCTGACGCAGCGCTTCCGGCACCACGTTCGGCACGGCCGGAATCGGGAACAGCGTCACGCCCGGGGTCTTCATCTGTTCGTTGAGCTGCTGCATGAACGGCATCCCCCACTCGCCCATCGAACCGCCCAGACGGATGGCGGGTGCCTCACCGGGGTTCTGCATCGCCACGCCGAGCAGATAACGGACGAATACGCCTTCCTCATGCACCGGCACTTCACTGCCGGCCAGGTCCAGCGGCACACCGCGCGCGGCATCAGTCAGGAAGCTGCCGAAGCGGAACCATTGCGAGAACGCGACACTGGCGAGCGTGTCGGCATGCAGCAGACGACCGGACAGCGACACTTCGGCATCGGCACGCACCACGCCGTGCTGTCTGAGGATGGCGAGCAGCGGCGCCGCGTCGACCTGCGCCGGCAGCGTGGTGGCCGTCTTGCTGCCGGCGGCCAGCACCACCGGCACGGCAAACACGACCGCATGGCGCGCCGTCGACGGCGACGCCAGCGTATCGACCAGGCTGTGCCACAGCGTGCGGAATGCCGTCTGGTCAGGCGCCAGTTGCAGGGCGACCGACAGCGACTGGTTGTCGTCGAACTCCAGCTTTTCCGCCGTCAGTCGACGCAGTTCACCGCGCTTGCGCTCGGCCTCCGCGCCATCCGGCTCGGTCAGCAGCGACATGACGGCACGAATCAGTTCGTTCTTGGGGGCGACGCGCGGCATCAGGCGCGGATCAGGCAGCATCATGAAAACGGGTTCCTCGGTTTTTCCAGCAGGCGATCGTGCATTGTCTCACAAGCCGCGGCGGGCTTTGGCAAGGGCGCAACGCCAGCCGGCGGTGAGCATGTTCATTACCGAATATTGAACCACGTAATGATGGTGGCAAGAAAGGATGACCAGACTGTCCGCCGGACACGCCCCCGGTGGTTCCAGTGGCGGCGAGGCCCGCTGGCGCGCCATGTCCGATGACGAACCCATGCGAAGTTCAGAAATCACGACACCGGATTACAAATCTTCACTTTTGAACGTTTCGCGGTTGACAACGAACAAACCGACCCCCATAATTCGCAGCAATTGAGACGCAGCAATTGCTTCTTGATAGTTTCTCCTCTATTTCTCCTTTGTAGAATTCGGCGCGACCGCAAGGTTCGCGCCATTTTTTTTGCCCGCACAACCCCGATCCGGCAAAATTCTTGATAATCAATGCATTGTAGAGAATATGCTCTAGTGGATTTCTGGCCACACCGGAAAAATCCGCAGCTAGCCGCCGCCCGGACAGGCAGCCATGCACCGCCCGCGGACGGCCATCCGCCCGGTTTTCAGTGATTTGCGAAACCGAACCTTCATCCGCGCGTCACCATCATTGTCATGAAACGAACATCCGGAACCGGGAATCAGTCGCGCAGCCAGCCGTCGATCTGCTGCCAGACCTGCAGCTTGGCGGCATAGGCCCGGGTATTGGCCGGGCTGGACGATGGCAGTTCCAGGCAGTGCAATGCCATGCCCTGCAACTGAACCGCGGCCCGCGCCGCCGTCTTGCCGTTGAAAGCAACCAGCCGCAGCGCCGGCAATGACGCCAGAAAATCGACCAGATCGTTCTGCCGCGCATCACGAATCGCCACGTCCAGACTGCCGCGCCGTCTGGCCTCGGCCACCACGTCCCAGAGCCCGATCCGCTGCGCCAGCAGCGCCTGCAGGCGCGCCGGGTAATCGAGACTGACCAGATCGTGCCCGAGCACATCGCCAAGCAGGCGCCAGAACTGGTTGTGCGGATACGCGTAATACTGACCGGCGGCCAGCGAGGCCTCGCCCGGCAGGGAGCCCAGCACCAGCACCCGCGTATCGGCGGCGACCACCGGCGGGAAACAGCGTTTCAGCGCCGGCGCCTCAGGTGTGGAGGGATGGGCCGGCATCCGTTCAGACCGGCAGATCCAGCCCGCCCTGACGGGCCGCCAGCACGCGTTTGACCGGACCAAAGCTCTGCCGGTGCACCGGCAGCACCCCCAGGCGTTCGATGGCCGCCACGTGTGCGGCGGTCGGGTAGCCCTTGTGCTGGGCAAAGCCATAACCAGGATACTGCCCGTCCATGGCAATGCAGACTGCATCGCGCGCCGTCTTGGCCAGGATGGAAGCCGCGGAAATGGCCGCAACCTTGCTGTCTCCCTTGACGATGGCGCGGGACGGCACATCCAGTTCGAAGCCCGGCAACCGATTGCCGTCCACTTCGATTTCGTCCGGCAGCACCGTCAGGCCCGCCACCGCACGGCGCATCGCCAGCATGGTCGCCTGCAGGATATTGAGCCGGTCGATTTCCTCCACCGTCGCCTCGGCAATGCACCAGGCCAGCGCATTGGCCTTGATCAGCGGCGCCAGCGCCTCGCGCCTCGCCTCGCTGAGCGTCTTGGAGTCGGCCAGACCGGCAACCGGCCGCGCCGGATCGAGAATCACCGCGGCGGCGAACACGCTGCCCGACAATGGCCCGCGGCCCGCCTCGTCGACCCCGCACAGTTTGATCCATTCACTCATCCGACGACTTTCCTTTTCCGGCCCGATACAAGAGCGCCAGTTTACCGGAAGCCCGTCCTCCCTGCCCCCGGCCGGCCTTGCGGACCCCATTCGTCAGCCCCGGCTGGAATCTTCAGGGGTCGCTTTGTAAACATAGAAACATGTCACGGCTATCCATGGCCAGCGACCCAACGCGCACCCTGTGACAGGTTTCCCCATCGTGCAAAATGAACGTTTCACGCCTGCTGTCACCTTCAGCAGCCCGACCCTGCCCACCATCCACGACGCCCTTCCCGGCCCCGGTGACGGCAGCGGGCCCACCCTCTCCGCCGGCCTGGTCTCGTTCGACATCCCGCTGTCTCTCCCCGTCGCCCGCGAATCCACCCCCGCCCTGACCCTCGGCTACAGCGCCGGCGCCGGCAACGGCCCCTGCGGCACCGGCTGGCGGCTCGCCCTGCCGACCATCCAGCGTCGCACCCGCCTCGGCGTCCCGCAGTACAACGACGACGACGTGTTTGTCGGCCCCGATGGCGAACCGCTGGTTCCC